>NZ_JBQTGI010000013.1:0-216889 GCF_052400645.1 Saccharicrinis sp. GN24d3 | reverse complement strand
TATCACCGTGGCCAACCAGGTGGTTGCGGATGCCGGAAGTAATGCCGCGGTTTGCGAAAACAGCTCATACACGGTAAATGATGCAAACGTGAACTACGGCAACGGAACTTACAGCTGGAGCCACGACGGCAGCGGAAGCCTGGCCAACGAAACCACACTGACCCCCACGTATACGCCCGATGCATCGGACGCAGGTAATATCGTAACCTTAACGTTAACGGCCGACGGGAACTCCGGCTGCAGTCCTGCCGTCGATCAAATGAATATCACCGTAACCAACCAGGTCGTTGCGGATGCCGGAGGAGATATCACCCTCTGCGAAAGCAATTCATATACAATTTCAGATGCTGTTGTTAATTATGGAAATGGAGTTTTATTTTGGACGCACAATGGCAACGGAACATTAATAAATGATAATACGATAACACCAACGTATATATCAAGCTCTTTAGATGCCGGGAATACCTTAGTGTTAACCTTGCATGCTTTAGGAGTAGGATCATGCACGCAGGCAGTGGATCAGATAACTATTAATGTTGTTAAAAAGGTTGTGGCTAATGCAGGTATTGATGGGAGTATATGTGTAAATGATTCATATACTATAAACGGCGCATCAATACAAGATGGCGATGGTACATATGTTTGGGCTCATAATGGTAGCGGTAATTTATCAGATGAAAACACACTTACACCCACTTATAATTCGGTGAATGAAGACGCCGGTAAAACGGTAACACTCTCTTTATCAGCAGAAGGGCTTTCTGATTGTATACAGGGGGTCGATCAAGTTGAAATATTCGTCGAACAACAAGTTGTAGTCAATGCTGGGGGAGACGCTACCATTTGCAGCAATGAAAGTTTTACGGTGAGTGAAGCAGTGGTACAAAATGGCAATGGCACTTATACTTGGTCTCATAATGGAACAGGATCTTTAACTGATATTTCTATGCTTACCCCAACATATACTCCAACATCAGCGGACGCTGGGAATATTGTTACCTTAACATTGAGTGCGAATGGTAACGCTAGCTGTGCAGTGTCTGTTGATGAAATGAATATAAATATAGAGAATTATGTAGTCGCTGATGCGGGAGATAACGCTACTATTTGTGAAAATGGATTTTATACGGTGAATGATGCATCAGTAACTAATGGCAATGGATTTTATAACTGGTCCCACAATGGTAATGGAACCATTGAAGATGCAAATACCCTGGTACCAACATATCAACCAGCAGCGGAAGATGCAGGCACAACAGTAACTCTAACATTGACAGCGGAAAGTAATGCCGGATGTGATGTGGTTACAGATCAATTGGATATTACCGTGGCGAAGATGGTTCGGATTAGTATTGGAAGTGATGGACGAACTTGTGAAAGTAGTCCATATACCATTAATGGTGTTGATGTGGAAAATGGAAATGGGAGCTATATCTGGTCGCATGATGGTAGTGGAATTTTAACCGGTGTTAATACTTTAAATCCTGTTTATACGCCAGGAAACCAGGATGCCGCTAAGGATGTTGTACTTAATTTAACCGCGCAAAGTAATTCAGGTTGTGGTGAGGTTAGCGAACAGTATGTTTTAAGCGTTGATGAAAGTGTTTCTGCCAATGCAGGTTCGGATGATGAGATCTGCGGCGATACCTATAACCTGAATGCATCGGATAATGGGTTATGGTCGCTTGTAAATGGGCCGGGAACCGTAACTTTTTCTCCTGGAGCAGATCGCTTTGATGCCCGTACAACCGTTTCTGATGCAGGAGAATATACATTTGAATGGAAAGTGGAAAACGGTGCATGCACAGAATCCGCAGAAGTTACCATCAACTTTAACGAGAAACCTCTAATTGAAATAATTTCAGATAATAACATATGTGGCTTACAAACAGATATTGACGTTCACCAATCGGTAGGCGGTGGATATTGGGTGTTGGAGAATGGACCAGCCGGAGCGAGATTGGGCAAGAATTCGGAATTCTTGAGCAATACCGTTTTAGTTGATGAGCCCGGAATAGTTGAGTTAACCTGGAAAGGAAATTATAATACTTGTTCCGATATTTCATCTGTAACCATTGATTTTAAGGAAATTCCAGAGGTGTATGCCGGAGGAAATATCGATTTGTTTGATTCTGATGAAGTGGTTACAGAAGCGACTCTTAAAGATGGAGAAACAGGCCTTTGGACAATTGTAGATGGATCCGGTATCATTCATGATGAAAATTCACCAACGGCTACCCTAACAGATCTTGAAGAAGGCGAAAATATATTTAAATGGACAGTATACAATGGAGAATGTGAAAATGCGAGTGAAGTTATATTTACGGTAAAAGAGAGTAATTTTCCGAATATAATTACGCCCAACGGAGATTTTAGGAATGATGTTTTTGAGATTGATGGGATCGAAAACATGGGTCCGGTTAAAATGATAGTATTTAACCGGTGGGGACATAAAGTATATGAAAACAACAACTATAACAATGAATGGGATGGTAAAGATATGAATGGCAGGGAACTACAGGAAGATACTTATTATTATTACCTGAATTTTAGTGACAAGAAAGTGATAAAAAGCTATGTACTTATTAAAAGATAACATATTTAAGTGTTTGGTATTAATCGTGTTCTTTTCCATACATTCAGATGGTTTAGCTCAATTGTTTCCCGTATCAAATCAGTATCTGCATAATGCTATTGCAATTAATCCGGCAGAAACGGGTAATGATGGAGCATTAAGTGCCAGTCTTGTGTATTGGAATCAATGGGTAGGTTTTGAAGGAGCCCCTAAAACCCTGACAGCAGCAGTACATGCACCTTTTAATAAAGATAGGATTGGCTTGGGACTGGTGGTTATTTCAGATAGTTACGGAATAGCACAAAGCAATACTATTCGGGGAAACTATGCTTTTAGAACACAATTGGGACGAGGAAACCTTTCTTTTGGTCTATCGGTCAGTGCTCAAATCAACAGTTTTTCAGTGGACGAATTGTATGCAGGGGAGCATGATGATGACATTTTGTATGACTATCCGGAAAACTCAACCAAGCCAAATTTTGGTACCGGTATCTATTATGCTTCAAGGAATTATTTCCTGGGATTAGCAGTTCCTAATCTCTTGTCGAATGGGTGGGAAAGCGATGGAAGCACAAATACGGTTGATACCGAAAACTATTCATATTACGGTTATGGAGGTTTTCAGTTGAAGCTTCACCATCATATAAAATTTGCACCTTCTGCTTTACTAAAATATTATAACGGAAGAGAATTTCAGGTTGATATAACACCTAATTTAATTATAATGGACCGAATTTGGGCCGGTATCAATTATCGATCGGAGGGCATGATGTCTGGTTTGCTCAGGTGCAATGTTGATGATCAATTGAGTTTAGCTTATTCGTATGATTTTGAGTTAGGAGAAAGACAAAAATATACAGGTGCTTCACACGAGCTTATGCTGAAATATGTATTTAAGTATAAGTCGAAAGTGATGAGTCCAAGGTAGAACAAGTAATGAAGAAAGAAATTATAGATAATAATATGGCCATTGGATGGCTGTTCAATATGAGATTGAAAAGAATTCTTGGATGCTTTATGGTATTCTCGATATGTTGCAATATGTGGTGCCAGGAAGCATCCTTTACGGTAAAAAGAGCAAATTTTTCGTCGAATGCATATGATGAGTTTTCGCCATTTTATTATGATGGAGGAATTGTTTTCTGCTCTAACCGTCCCGTAAGTGCCATGGTGGAGGTTGTTCAGGATGACAAAAACATGTTCAACTTATATTATTCAAAAAACAAAAAACAGGATAAATGGTCGATAGGTAAAATATTTTCAGAAGAACTGTTAACAAGATTCAACGATGGACCGGTAAACTTTTCAAATGATGGTAAAACGATATACTTTTCAAGGAACAACGTGGTTGAGGGGAAAAGGAAACAGGTAAATACAGCCAATAATAAAATAGGAATTTTTACGGCCGGGATATCCGACGGGAAATGGGTAAACATAGCTCCGTTCAAATACAATAGTTCTGAATACTCACTTATTTCACCATCCGTGTCGAAAGACGGTAAAACTTTATATTTCAGTTCCGATATGCCGGGGGGAGAGGGCGGCTTTGATATATATTGTTCGCAATGGATAAATGGAGAATGGCAACAACCCGTAAACCTGGGTAATGTTATAAATACTGCTTCCGACGAAACCCATCCCTTTGTAGGTAAATCCGACAAAGTGTTTTTTGCATCGGATGGTCATAAAGGGCTCGGAGGAAAGGACATATTTTATAGCCAAAAAATAACCGGGGCATGGATGCAACCTGTTCATCTGAGTGCAGAGATTAATTCGGAGGCAGATGATTTTGGTTTTTTTACGTCTGATGATTTCCAAACCGGCTATTTTTCGTCTAACAGAAAACGAACCGACGATATTTATTGGTTTCAAAGAAATACGGTCAATTTCAGCAATTGCAGGGAACAAGAGGAAAACAGCTTTTGTTTTCTTTTTTATGATGAAAACGTGGAGGTAAACGATTCAATTTTGAGTGTCTATGAATGGGATTTTGGCGAAGGAAAGAAAAAGATAGGTAAACAGGTTGAGTATTGTTTCCCCGGTCCCGGAAAATATTCTGTGGTGCTAAGGGTATTGGATCATCTTACCGGTGATACCATCAACTTGCCCAAGCCATATGATTTTGAACTGGAGGAAATCAGACAGCCTTATATCAATTCAAATGACGTAGGATTTGCTGGAGATACAATCTGTTTTGATGCCCTTTTAACCAACTTACCCGATATGCAGATAAAAGAATACTTATGGGATTTTGGAGATGGATTTGTGAAATCTGGAGTTATGGCGAACCAAATATTTCACGAAAAGGGTGAGTATCTAGTGAAGTTGGGCCTGCTTGGCCAAACCGACAGTATTGGAAGAACCCCTAAAGTATGCGTATATAAAACAATAAGCATCAACAAAAAAAACAATTATTAATACAACAGAATGAGCTTCAAAACAAAAAAACAAAATAAGAATGTATTTCAGAGGTCAACCATCGTTGCTTTGCTGTTTTTGTGCCAATACCATATTAATGCGCAGTCAGTTCCAAGTATTGAAGAAAATATTCCATTTTTAGTAACCTTCGGCAAAGATTCGGAAAAGTCATGGGGCGATGATGATTTTTGCCAGATTTTTTTTGCACTTATCCCCAAAGATTATTCAGGTTCGGTTTTTATCAGGGTATTTGATCCCGAAACAAGTGGTTTATATGATGAAAATAAAGGTGAGTTTAACACTAAAATCAATTTTACTGTATATGGCGGAGAGGAATGTTGGTCGGATAAAGATGCTCAGGCAACAGATCCTACCGGAAATTATAAAAGCGGCACTTTGTTAAAATCAAAGACATTTGGTAACGCCGAAAGATATGATGGGGAATGGTATACTTTTGGGCCGTTTAGCCCAAACGAAGGAGAATATGTGGAGAAATTCAATGGCTATATGTTTAAGATAATAGCCGAGGGAGTAGCCGGCGATGACGGTAATCTATATCGATATTTTCTAAGCCGCCATAACTCGGAGAATCTTAATATTGAAGGAGGCAATATTTTTACCTACGAATATACTTTTAGGTTGCCTAATGATAACCGGGAGGTATGTCAAATTTATCCCTACATTGACGATGAAACTATTTCAGTGAAGGTTTCTAATTTTGATTGGGACAATGACGGGAAAATAAAAATGGTTTCTGTAGCAAAAAATGGCATTCACTGCGATATTTCGGGTCAGGAAGAATGGAATGTAAGCGAATATGCCATTGTAGAAGAAGAGAAAAATTCGTCTTTGCAACTGCAGTTTGTAAAAGATCATAACACGCTAATTAAAAACAACAATGTAGCCATAGTGGTCCAGAATCAGTATGGTTTTTCTCTACCGTTTTATGTGCTTCCAATTGGCGGGGTTCCCGTTTATCGCCCAAAAATAATGATGAAAGATATTCGAAGATAACTTTCTTGTCCAAAAAAAAAGGCTTTCCGAAGGAAAGCCTTTTAATATTAATATCTGTAAAAATGCTTAGTTGATTTTTAAATCTTTAACAATCGCATTAATTTTTTTCTCAGCAGTGGCATCAGCACTGTAATATTCTTCGCGGGAAGCCATTTCGCCACGTACTTCAAAGTAGAACTTAATTTTTGGTTCTGTACCGGACGGGCGGACGCTTACTTTTGAACCGTCCTCGGTAAAGAACTGAAGAACATTAGAAGTTGTGGGCAGATCAATTGGGCTGTCTGTTCCGTTTATCTTGTCAAAGGCTTTTAAAACCGCATAATCTTTTACAATAGACACCTTTGACCCTGCCAGTTCAAGCGGAGGATTCTCACGCATATCTTTCATGATTTGCTGAATTTCATCGGCACCAGACTTACCTTTGCGAACAATATAAATCATTTTTTCCTTGGAATAGCCATACTCAAGGTAGATGTTTTGCAGTAGTTCAAATAAAGTGACACCATTGTCCTTAGCCCAAGCGGCAATTTCAGCAAACATGGCACACGAAGCAACGGCATCTTTGTCCCTTACATAGTCACCGGGAAGGAACCCATAGCTTTCTTCACCGCCACAGATATATTTTTTCTCACCTTCAAAGCTCTTGATTTTGTCCGCAATCCATTTGAAACCGGTATACACATCAAAATACTCGATGTTGTTTTTTACGGCTATCTCTTTTAATAGCTCACTGGTGACTATGGTTTTAACGATAAATTCTTTGCCTGTTAAGAGGTTGTTTTCTTTCCATCGCTTAACCATGTACCATGTTAACAACAAGGCTGTTTGGTTACCGTTAAGCAAGATAAACTCTCCCTTTTCGTTTTTGCAGGCAATACCCAAACGGTCGGCATCAGGATCGGATGCCATTACCAGGTCAGCATCAATTTCAGATGCTTTATCTACTGCCATTTGCAATGCGGCAGGTTCCTCCGGATTGGGGGAAACTACGGTTGGGAAATCACCACTGACGACATCTTGCTCAGGAATATTGATGATGTTGGTAAAACCATACTTTTTCAACGCCGCAGGAATCAACTTAACACCTGTTCCGTGTATAGGGGTATAAATAATTTTTAAGTCCTTGTTTCTTTCGATTGCTCCGGTGTCCAGAGAAACCGACTTTACTTTATCCAGGTATTTCTCGTCTATTTCCTCCCCGAGCACTTCAATCAAACTGTCGTTACCTTCAAATTTTATTTCATCAACAGATTTAATCTTTTTTACCTCGTCAATAACGTTGGTGTCATGCGGGGCTATCATCTGTCCGCCATCGTCCCAGTAAGCCTTATATCCGTTGTACTCCTTAGGGTTGTGTGATGCTGTAATGATAATGCCACTCTGGCAACCTAATTCACGGATTACAAATGAAACTTCAGGGGTAGGTCTTAAATCATCAAAAACAAGCGCTTTAATTCCGTTAGCAGAAAGAATTTTTGCGGATATTTCGGTGAATTCTTTACTGTTATTTCTGCAGTCGTGGCCAATACAAACCTTAATCTCATCCAAATCACTGAATTGTTCGTTGAGGTAATTGGCTAATCCCTGAGTTGCGGCCCCAACTGTATAAATATTCATTCGGTTGGAACCGGGCCCCATGATACCTCTGAGTCCGCCTGTGCCGAATTCCAGATCTTTATAAAAAGAATCGATTAACTCGGACTTATCTTCGGAATTTAAAAGTGCAGTAATTTGCCTTTTAGTTTCTTCATCGTAATTTCCAGAAAGCCATTGGTTCGCTTTTTCGGTGACCAATGTCAAAACGTCTTGGTTTTCCATCTTTGTTATTGTTTTAAGTTTTTTGTTGCAATTACATTAAGGCATTTTTCAAGGCTAAACCTCCAATATGGAATATTTAACTTATAACTAGTTTTAATTTTGTTTTTATTGAGAACACTGTAAAATGGTCTTGGCGCCGCAGTCGGATATTCTTTTGATTCGATAGGTACTACGTTACAATTGATACCCATCAACTGATGGATGTTAATTGCAAAATCGTACCAACTACAGACACCCTCGTTGCTAAAATGATAAACGCCTGGTATAAACTGCCTGTTTCCCGATTCTACCTGTGTTACAACCTGTAATATGGTTGAAGCCAGGTCAACCGCATATGTAGGCGATCCTATTTGATCCGCAACTACTTTAAGTTCATCTTTTGTCTGGCCCAGCTTTATCATAGTTTTTACAAAGTTATTGCCAAATTCCGAGTAAAGCCAGGATGTTCTGAATATCATGGATTCAGGATGAGTTTCCAAAAGATATTTTTCACCTAACAATTTCGTCTGTCCATAATAGGATTCCGGTACCGCAAAAGATTCCTCTGTATACGGCTTAAATGTGTTGCCATCAAAAACATAATCGGTGGAAACATGGATAACTTTAAAATTATTTTCGTTTGCGGCAATTCCAATGTTTTTCACCGCCTCCGCATTTAACTTTTTCGCCATTACTTGTTCATGTTCCGCCTTATCAACAGCTGTATATGCCGCACAATTTATCAAGTAATCTATTTTTGTGGAAAGGGTGTATTCCTTTAATTGATCGAGGTTGCATATGTCCAAGTCCTCCACATCGGTGAAAAGGATGTCAAGATTCTCAAATTGATCAGCTATTGAACGAATGCTTTGTCCAAGTTGACCGTTTCCTCCGGTTACTAATATTTTAGACATTGAAAAAATGGGTTAAAAATTATATTCTGCTTCGCTGAACATAGGGTGCTGTTGGTCTTTACCCGAAATGATTGCGTCGGAATCCGGGATTTGCCAGTCAATACCCAAAGAGGGATCGTTGTATTTAATACCGCGTTCCGCTTCCTTATGGTACAGGTTGTCGCACTTATAGGAAAACAAAACTTCATTGCTTAACACCGAAAAACCATGGGCAAAACCACGCGGTATCATCAGTTGAAGCCCGTTTTGTTCTGAAAGCTCCAAGCTAAAACTTTTACCGAAGCTAGGAGAGTCTTTTCTAAGATCCACCACTACGTCGATAATTTTCCCCTTAATCACTTGAACCATTTTTGCCTGGGAATAAGGAGCCAACTGATAGTGCAATCCTCTAATTACTCCGTATTGGGAGGATGAAAAATTATCCTGAACAAAGTTGTAATCTATTCCCAGACTTAGAAATCGTTCTTTATTGTACGATTCCAAAAAGAAACCACGCGAATCTTTAAATATTTTTGGTTTGATGATTAGTAAATCCTGAATCTCAGTTTGAATTACTTGCATTGTTTACCTGGTCAACGTTAAAACTACAAAATTAACAATCTATTTGGCAATTCGCTTTAGGTAGGCGCCATATTCGTTTTTTTCCAAGGGTTTTGCAAGTTTAAGTAACTGTTCTTTACCGATATATCCCATGTTAAAGGCTATTTCTTCTATACAGGCCACCATTAACCCCTGACGGTGCTCTATGGTAGCAATAAAGTTTGAGGCTTCCAGCATACTGTCATGTGTTCCGGTATCCAGCCAAGCCATACCACGTCCCATCAATTCAACGCGAAGGTTGTTTTCGTTAAGATATAGCTTGTTCAAATCGGTAATTTCCAATTCCCCCCTTGCGGAAGGTTGCAGGTTTTTGGCTTTTTTTACCACGGAATTATCATAGAAATAAAGTCCGGTTACAGCATAATTTGATTTGGGTTGCGCAGGTTTCTCTTCCAGGCTTACTACGTTCATTTTTTCATCAAACTCTGCTACGCCATATCGTTCAGGATCTGTAACATAATAGCCGAATACCGTAGCTCCTTCATTCAATTTAACTGTCGTCTTTAATTTGTGCGGTAGTTCAAAACCATAGAAGATATTGTCGCCCAGTATCAAGCAAACGTTGTCGTCCCCAATAAATTCTTCTCCAATAATAAACGCCTGGGCTAATCCGTCTGGGCTAGGTTGTTCTGCATAAGTAAGTTGTAGCCCAAATTGACTTCCGTCTCCAAAAAGCTTTTTATATAGTGGCAAATCATGCGGGGTTGATATAATCAGTATTTCCCTAATTCCGGAAAGCATCAGCACAGATAATGGGTAATAGATCATTGGTTTGTTATAAACCGGAATAATTTGTTTTGAAATACTTTGGGTAATAGGGTATAATCTTGTGCCAGACCCTCCGGCTAAAATGATTCCTTTGTAATTTGCCATGTTAGTTTTTTAGATAAAGTTAAAAATTAAGATGCTATATGTCCTTTAATATTTGATCAAAGTATTCTATGGTTTTTACCAATCCTTCTTTCAATTGAATTTTTGGTTCCCAACCGTTTAACTCTTTTTTTGCAAGGTCAATGTTCGGCTGTCTTTGCGTAGGGTCGTCCGATGGCAACGGCAAAAAGCTTAGTTTGGATGTTGAACCCGTAAGTTGAATGACTTGTTCCGCCAGCTCAAGCATCGTAAACTCATTTGGGTTTCCCACGTTTACCGGGCCAAGAAAATCTTTTCTTGAATTCATCATTCTTATCATTCCCTCCACCAGGTCATCGACATACTGAAAACTTCGGGTTTGTTTGCCATCACCAAATATGGTGATATCTTCCCCTTTTAATGCCTGAACAATAAAATTCGAGACTACACGTCCGTCGTTTGGATTCATGCGCGGACCATAAGTATTAAATATCCTAATGACTTTAATGTCCACTTTGTTTTGAGAGTGGTAATTAAAAAACAGACTTTCCGCGCATCTCTTTCCCTCGTCATAACACGATCGTATTCCTATTGGGTTAACATTTCCCCAATAATCTTCACTTTGAGGGTGTATTTCAGGGTCACCATAAACCTCAGATGTAGAGGCTTGTAATATTTTCGCCTTTATGCGTTTGGCTAATCCCAACATATTGATAGCACCCATGACCGAGGTCTTAATGGTTTTGATAGAATTAAGCTGGTAATGGATGGGCGAAGCAGGGCAGGCCAGGTTATAAATCTCGTCAACTTCAATAAAAAAAGGGTGGGTTACATCATGGCGTATAAGTTCAAAATAAGGATTGTCCATGAGGTGAAGAATATTTGTTTTGCTTCCCGTGAAGTAGTTGTCGAGACAAATTACCTCATTTCCTTCGTTTAATAGGCGTTCGCACAAATGCGATCCAATAAAACCGGCACCCCCGGTTACTAATATCCTTTTCATTAATCTGTTTTTATCTGAATGTTGACTGATATAAAGCAAACAGGCCAATCATTATAAAAATATAATGACAGGCCTTTTATAATATTTTAGGCTGACCAAATTAGGGATGCATGGCAGCTCTTCCTATACTGTAATAAGAAAATCCATTTTCTAAAACTTCGGCAGGGTCGTAAATGTTTCTGCCATCAAATATAACCTTGTTTTTAAGGAGTTTTTCGATCACCTTAAAGTTGGGTATTCGGAACTCCGACCATTCGGTAATAACAATCAAAGCATCCGCATCTATTAACACATCGTAAGGATCGGCGCCATATTCTATTTTATCACCTAAAATACGCTTGGCTTCATCGATGGCAACCGGATCGTATGCCTTCACTTTTGCACCCAATTTAATAAGTTCATCAATGACAACCAAAGAAGGGGCTTCTCGCATATCATCGGTCTTTGGTTTAAAGGAGAGTCCCCATAAGGCAAATGTCATATTGTTGAGGTTTACACCAAACTGTTCTTTTATTTTTTCAACAAGAACATGTTTTTGGTTGTTGTTCACCTCCTCAACGGCTTCTAACAAACGCAATCGGTACCCATTTAAATCAGCTGTTTTAATCACGGCTTTTACATCCTTGGGAAAACAAGAACCTCCATAACCTGCACCTGCATAAATAAATTTGTTGCCAATACGTCCGTCCGAACCTATACCTTTTCTTACAGAAGTAATATCAGCCCCTACAATTTCACATAAGTTAGCCATATCGTTCATGAAGCTAATTTTTGTGGCCAACATCGCATTGGCTGCATATTTGGTCATTTCCGATGAAGGAATGTCCATAAAAATAATTGGGTGACCGTTCAACAAAAACGGCTTGTAAAGTCTGCTCATCACTTTTTGAGCTTTTTCGGATTCCGTTCCGACAATAATTCGGTCGGGCTTAAGGAAATCTTGTATTGCGTTACCTTCTTTTAAAAATTCAGGGTTGGAAGCCACATCAAAATCAACTTCAACACCTCTTTTCTCTATTTCGTCGGTAATAGCAGCCTTAACTTTCTTTGCGGTTCCAATAGGAACAGTGCTTTTAGTTACCACCACCATGTAATGGTTAATATGCTTGCCTATTTGTCTGGCTACTTCAAGTACATATTTTAAATCAGCGCTTCCATCTTCATCCGGAGGTGTGCCAACCGCAATAAATATTACATCAGCCTGTTCCAATGAATCCTTTAAACTTGTTGAGAAAAACAATCTTCCCTTTTCAACATTATTACGAACCATGGTTTCCAATCCAGGCTCGTATATTGGAATTACTCCTTTTTTTAGGTTTTCAATTTTTTTTTCGTCGATATCAACACATGTAACGTTGATACCTACATCAGCAAAACAAGTTCCGGAAACTAATCCAACATATCCGGTTCCTACAATAGAGATTTTCATTATTCAAAATTTTATTTTTAAATACAGCGGGTTCTTACTGAAATATCGCAAATAATTATATTCCCAATGCTGCATTCTGTCAAGTATGGTATTGATAATATTGGTAAGTTCAAATAAACCAATTATGTAGACCTATTTAAAATTGCAACATTTTACATTTTGTTATCTAATCGAATTCAAATGTAAAGAAAATTAACAATTATCAAATAAAGCCACATTTATATTCTTAAAATGTAGTTGTTTTTTTTGTTTTTATAGAAAGCTGTCCCTGAAAATAATTAAGGACATTTTATGGGCATTTGTAAGGAGGCCATTGACACTTACTCAAAGATGTTTTATATTACATGCATTAGGTTATTATAAACGTATGCCGACTGAACTGAACAAGCCAACATCCTATATGGTATGGCTTGCTAAGTTAGGGTTATTTACCCCTTGCTATGTTGGTTGTGATATTTTATAAACCACTAAGACCAATAGCTTGTAATACAATGTTTAATCTTTTAACTCCATTTATATGGCCCATCAAGTAAAAAATAAGTTTAGACCATTTTTATATGTAACTATTATTCTTCTGATGACTTCTTGTTATTCTATACGCTTTAGAACTACGCAAGGTGTCCCGGAGCCGGATCCTAACAATGATTGCGAGTGTTACTACAGGAATATGAAAGTTCATGAATTGGATACCGTTATCACCATTGGTGCCATGGATAAGGATTTCACCATGTTGCTCAAGAACTGCAAATCAGGTAGTATTGCCATTGTGGAATGCAGAAATACTTTTGGCGGGGTACTACTCAGCGGAATCACTTTGGGAAAAAAAAGGAAGGTGAAGATTAAATATGTATGCGATAAAAACTCAAATTAATTCATCATGGCTAAAACTATTCCTTTCAAAAAAACAGAATGGGACACCATTCACAATAACGGTCCCTTCCCCCTAAAACTTTTATATGTAACAGAGCTGGAAGGAGAGGGGATGATTCCGGATAAAATTAATAGATATAATGATGCCGCTGATGAAATTAGACGTTTAATAAAAGAGACTTCTGATGTGGGCCAGGGGTTCAGGGCCTATGGATCCCGCTGGTCGTTGTCGAATGTAGCCCACAATAAAGATCGAATGCATTTTAACGGTTATATGAATTTGCATATCCCAATTTCAGAATCTGATGTTCATTCTGCAAGTCCATATTTACGAGAGAACCTGTTTTTCTTTCAATGCGGAAACACGATCAAGGAACTTTCAAAAACATTGTCAGATCACGGTAAGTCCTTAAAAAGCAGTGGTGCCAGTAACGGACAGACAATAGCCGGCGCTGTTTCTACCGGGGTGCATGGCGCTGCGGTAGATGATGGGGCTGTACAAGATTATGTTGTTGGTTTGAACTTAATCATTGGGCCTAACCCGGAGGATGTTGTTTATATTGAAAGACATACCAAGCCAGCCTTAACCGATGGCTTTGCAAAAAAAATAAAGGCAAGAGTTATTCGAAACGATGGTTTGTTTAAGGCCGCGTTGGTCAGTCTGGGTTCCTTCGGTTTTATTCATGGAATAGTTATAGAGGCAGAGGACAGGTTTTTGTTAAGACGCTACGTAAAAAAGGTAGATAAGAAAGTAGCGCTTCATTTGGCGGACACCATGGATTTTGAACACTCGGAATTCAAGATAGATGGCGAAACGGATGGGAACGGAAAACCATTACGACCATACCATTTTAAAGTTTTTATTAATCCGTATTCCAATGAAAGCCAATATGTGGTAGAAGCGATGTACAAAAAAA
Source organism: Saccharicrinis sp. GN24d3 (assembly GCF_052400645.1). Classification (NCBI taxonomy): domain Bacteria; kingdom Pseudomonadati; phylum Bacteroidota; class Bacteroidia; order Marinilabiliales; family Marinilabiliaceae; genus Saccharicrinis; species Saccharicrinis sp. GN24d3. The sequence goes on along the minus strand of NZ_JBQTGI010000013.1, from coordinate 202,503 downwards.
ACTATCGGATTCCATATCCGGATCCGTTCCCGATTATAAAAACCTCTTTTTATCGTGATTTAATACATCTATTGGTGGGGATATCGGAGAAATGGCCCAATCGGATTCCATATTTTGTTCGTCAACTTCAAAAGTCGGTGCTTCCGCCGGTAGACATGGATGTGACCGGAACATTGGCGGAAATATTTTGGGATGCACCTTACTTGGGACCTGCTTTTGCATGCTCTTTTGGGGTCGATCATACCAATTCGTCTAAAGCATTAAGTGTACTTTCCAAATTGGCCAAAGACGAAGGGCCTATCCCCGGAATGTATGCTATGCGCTTTGTGCGGCAATCGGATGCCACCCTGGCTTGCACCAGATTTCCAATCACCTGCATGATTGAAATTGACGGGGTATTGTGGAAAAAAAGCAGGAAGTTGATGAGTCTGACAGAATTTTCGAGACGTATGATTGAGGTGATGCAAGCAGCAAATATTCCGTTTACCATTCATTGGGGGAAAAATATGGATTGGGGTTTTCGCGATTTGGTGGAGCATATGTACGGTAACAAAGCACAAGAATGGAAAGAGTACAGGAGTGCGCTGTTGTCTGCGGAGATGTCATACGTTTTTTCAAACGACTTTTTGGAAACGACTGAGCTGGCAGGTATCATAGATAATCTGCCCCCGGATTTGATTAATTCCCATTAGTAACAATAGCCAACTGTTTTGCCTAAAAAAAGCAGGATTTTAGGAGTAAGCATAAATATATAATGTACTGTTTTGTCAAAATTTTATCGTATTGGCTGTGAGGGTTTCTGATAAATTATTTGTACTTTTGCCGCAGTTTTTATAAATATAATGTCTAACTACTAGTAATTAATTGATTTTTAGATGAGTGAAGTAAACGAAAATGAGCAGGAGATCAACGAAACTCCTGAAGTAAAAAATGAGGTGGTAGCAACTACCGGAAACACTTCTGATGCAGCATTTGATTGGGATGAGTACGAGCAAGGTGAAGTGTTTGGAAATTCAGGTTCTAAAGAGGACTTGGAAAAAATGTATGACGAAACGCTTTCTACAATCTCGGAAAAAGAGGTGATCGAAGGTGAAGTTATTGCATTGACCAAAAGAGAAGTTGTAATTAATATTGGTTTCAAATCAGATGGTATCATCTCCAGAAACGAATTCCGTTACAACCCAGAGTTAGCTGTAGGCGATACTGTAGAGGTTTATGTGGAGAGCCAGGAGGACAAAAAAGGTCAGTTGGTACTTTCTCACAAAAAAGCACGTGCTCTGCGTTCATGGGATCGCGTAAATGCAGCCTTAGAAAACGACGAAGTTATCAAAGGATACATCAAGTGCCGTACCAAAGGTGGTATGATTGTAGATGTGTTCGGTATTGAGGCTTTCCTTCCCGGTTCACAAATAGACGTGAAACCTATCCGTGACTACGATATGTACGTAGGGAAAACAATGGAATTCAAAGTGGTTAAAATTAACCCGGAATTTAAAAACGTAGTTGTTTCTCACAAAGCGCTTATCGAAGCAGAGCTTGAGCAACAGAAAAAAGATATTATTTCTAAGCTTGAAAAAGGACAAGTTCTTGAGGGAACTGTTAAAAACATTACTTCTTACGGTGTATTTATCGACCTTGGCGGTGTTGATGGACTTATCCACATCACTGACCTTTCATGGGGCCGCGTATCACATCCGGAAGAAATCGTTCAATTGGATCAAAAATTAAATGTTGTAATTCTTGATTTTGACGACGAGAAGAAACGTATTGCTTTAGGCTTAAAACAGCTGACATCTCACCCATGGGATTCGTTGGACGCAGAACTTAAGGTAGGCGATAACGTTAAAGGAAAAGTAGTTGTGATGGCCGACTATGGTGCGTTTGTTGAAATCGCTCCTGGTGTAGAAGGTTTAATCCACGTATCAGAAATGTCGTGGTCGCAGCACTTACGAAGCGCGCAAGACTTCCTAAAAGTAAGCGACGAAGTAGAAGCCACTATCTTGACATTAGACCGCAACGAGCGAAAGATGTCTCTTGGTATCAAGCAATTAAAAGCTGATCCTTGGGAGAAGATCGAAGAAGCATACGCGGTTGGCTCCAAGCACAAAGCTAAAGTTCGAAACTTCACCAATTTTGGTGTTTTTGTCGAAATTGAAGAGGGTATCGACGGACTTATCCACATCTCCGACCTATCATGGACCAAGAAGATTAAGCACCCGGCAGAATTTACCGCAATCGGTGAAGAAGTAGAGGTTGTTGTTCTTGAAATAGACAAGGAAAACAGAAGACTTAGCTTAGGTCACAAACAGCTTGAGGAGAACCCATGGGATGTTTTTGAAACCTTATTTACCGTTGATTCAGTGCACGAAGGAACGATCATCGAATTGTTTGACAAGGGTGCTGTAATTGCATTGCCTTATGGTGTTGAAGGATTCGCTACTCCTCGTCATTTAGTGAAAGAGGATGGTGTGCAGGCCAAAGTTGACGAAAAGCTTGATTTTAAAGTAATCGAGTTCAACAAAGCTTCCAAGCGTATAATTCTTTCGCATTCAAGAGTTTTTGAAGATGTTAAAAAAGCAGCGGATAATTCCGAGAAAGCTGAACAAGCAAAAACTACTAAAAAAGGCGTAAAGAAGTTGAAAGATAACTTAGAAAAGACTACATTGGGTGATATTTCTAGCTTGCAGGCTCTAAAAGATCAAATGGAAGCTGACGAGAAAAATTAATTTACCTTAATGAATAGTATTCAATAAAAATCTTTTTAACCGATGGACTTTAAAATAGATAAATTAGATGATTTCACGCTCATTCAGATTTTAAAAGAAAAACTGGACACGCATGTTGCGCCGTCGCTAAAATCTGAACTTGTATTATTGTCAGGAAACGGGGAGAAAAACATTCTTCTTGATCTTGGAAAATCAAGCTATTGTGATTCATCTGGATTGAGTGCTATTCTTGTAGCTAACAGATTGTGTAAAAACGCCGATGGTGCTTTTGTTTTATCAGGATTGCAACCGGCTGTGGAACGTCTGATTTCTGTTTCACAGTTGGATTCTGTTTTAACAATTGCCGAAAATATGGATCAGGGAGTTGAACTAATGAGGAAGGCTATTGAAAAATAATGGCTAAGTCGTTTTCAATCACTATCCTGGGAAGTAGCTCGGCGTTACCTACTTCTGAAAGATATCCAACCGCTCAGGTGCTCAATGCATCTGAGCGGTTTTTTTTGATCGATTGTGGGGAGGGTACACAGAGACAGTTACGTGCCCATAAAATCAAGTTCACCAAGATCGAGCATATATTCATTTCCCACCTCCATGGCGACCACTGCTTCGGTCTCATCGGGTTCATCTCCACCTTAGGTTTATTGGGGCGAAAAGCTGCGTTACACATTCATTCACACCCCGATCTTAAAAAGCTGCTTCAACCGCAACTGGATTACTTTTGCACAGATTTACCCTTTGAGGTGAAGTTTGATCCCTTTGACCCAAAGGAAGTTGCTACTATTTATTCGGACAAAAATATAGAAGTGGAAACAATTCCTTTACGGCACAGGATTCCGACCGTGGGATTTTTGTTTAAGGAGAAACCTGAAGATAGAAAGGTGAGGAAGGAATTTGTGTTTGTGCATAAACCAACCATTAAAGAGATCATTGCCATTAAAAAAGGAGGGGACTATATAAATAAAGATGATGTGATAATGTCAAACCGTGAGATTACACTCGATCCTCCTAATACACGCTCCTACGCATTTTGTACGGATACCAAATACACGGAAAAAATTACAGAACAAATAAAAGACGTGGATGTACTTTATCATGAAGCCACCTTTGCGAATGACAATGCGGTTTTGGCAAAAAAGACATATCACGCCACTGCCGAACAAGCAGCGACTATAGCTTTAAAAGCCAAGGCAGGCAAACTGTTGATTGGTCATTTTTCTTCCCGTTATAAAGACTTAAATGTACTGCTAAACGAAGCAAAAGAGGTTTTTCCAAATACCTATATTGCCAATGAGGGGGATGTGGTGAATATCTAGTCCAGTTTACGGTAGTAGATATACAATAATCCGTACTCAGTACAGTAGTCGGTCCCGAAAATATCAAACTTTAAGATTCTATAATTTTTTAGAGGATACTCGAAAAGGTATCCAAATTGAAATTACGTGTTCTTCTGTATAAATTAGTCATTTGTCAGCCGTTAATAATTGTTGTTATGTTGCTGTAGTTTAATAGTTTAAGGACTAATCCAATTGCGTATTGAGAATATCTTGAATCTTCTGTCCGTTGTTTTTCTTTGATTAGTGTTATTGAGTTCGCTGTGTACAAACTTCTGCAATTTTGACATTTCCAATGGGGGGAGTTTGATGCTCCTTCCAGTCTTCTCGTCTATCCATTTAAAAATAATATGTGCATGTCTTTGGATGGCCGATTGTCCATTTTCTTCGAAATGTAGATGTATTTGCATCATTTTAATACCATAACGTTCTTTTAGTTTGGCACATAGGATATTTACATCCTGAAGTTGGTGGTGGTCTTTTAGCATCAAAAAAGCTTCGCGTATGGGTGCCGCTTTTTTCTGCATCCTCCTACCTGTCTTCTGTTTAATCAGTTTGGCAAGTCGTTGAACAGCAATTTCAATATCTTCTTTGATAATCGATTCTACTTTTTTTTCGAAAGTAAGCAGGTTTTTTCTTGAAAATTCATATAAGTGATTTTCTGTATCGATACAATATGGGCAGAAAAGAATAGGGTAGGATTTTTTCATAAATGTAGTTTTAGGTAAATAATCGATACACAAGTTACAATTTGTAAAATAGAAAGTCAAGATTTTCCTAGTTCTATACAACTACGACATAGAACTAGGGAATTTTCGTTTGTCACGCATTTGTCACGCTTAATATTTGGCTGTTAATTTTTCAATAATGAAATTAAATGGAAAACATTAACTCATATTGCCATGAAAAACAAACTATTACCCAAAATCGTATTTGCTGTTTTTTTTCTAATTGTTTCAAGTGCCGGGTTGTTTGCCCAGAAAAACAAACAAAAACGAAAGCTGTCTGCACAGGATTCATTAAAAGTGAGTGTTAAAGTTGAGATGAGAAAGCAAAAGACTCAAAGGGTTTCAAGTATTGATCCTGTTAACCAAAAAGAATATGATGAATTATTATTTGAAAGTGAAGCTTTAAAGGAGGAAATGAAGAAACTAAGTCCTGATGACGAAAGGTACAAAGAGATTATGCGGGAACGTAAAGCATTGAGATTACAGTTAAACGAAATAGTTGGCAAAGTGAAGGTGAAAACTGAAAGTGGCAAGAAACGACCTAAAAAATAGCAATTCAACATCTAACTTTCAAACAGACATCATTATGAAATCTATAAATATATTAATCACAGTTATATTTATTTCACTCCATCTTTATGGACAAGATACCGAATATTTCACCTCCAATTCAGGAAGTTTTAGCGTAACTGGATCAGATTATGGAGACGAAATGTATAGAGTTTATGATATAACTATCGGTGTTGGCAGTAGGATTGAACTTACGATCAACAACGATTTAGAGGAGGGATATGATCAGCTTCAAATTATAGAACCTAATGTTAATGGTACTTCAGGATCGGTAGTGGCAGAAATAATAGATATATATGGAGAGCACCAATATGTTTCTGCCGGCAACCATATAAGTATAATTTTCACTTCGGATTGCTGTGTGAGCTTTGATAGTGGTTATAACGGTTTTACAGTTGATTATACTATTACCGCCGAGCCCCCCACGTATTCAAGTATATTGGCATCATCTACGGTTATTAGCGGACATTCGGACAAACCCAATTTAATTGTTGAGGAACCGAATTACAAAAGCATGTACAGTAGCTCAGGTAATAACCGTGCAAACTTTGATAATTCTACTTTATTAGTAAAGACAGGGAATAATCAACTAGGATTAGGAAGTAATACGATTGCCTCAAGCAGTTCCTTGTATTTGAAGTCTGCTTATTCCATGTATTTTAATTCGAGTGGGTATTATTACTTCGGGTCTCCAAATACTAACGATTATACGGGTAAGGTTGATGTTTCAGGCGAATTATGGCTAAAAAATAATATCTACGGCTTACGTAAAATTTATGGCATGGACCATTGGGTAAAATCATATGACGATAATGTTTATGTGAGGGATATCCATAGAAGCATAAGATATGGGGGAACTAGATATAGTGCTTCAACTGCACCAGCTAATAGTTGGATTTGGTCCCATGAGTGGGGTACTAGCTATAAGTTCGAGCTGGGTGCGGAAACTGTTAAAATGAGAGGAGAAGCGTCAACTGGAAAATGGCAATGGGCAATACGTAAAGATAGTTATGGGGGAACTGAATTATTGTCTGTTAATAATGAGGGATCTGGTCGTGTAGGAATTAATAATAATAACCCCTCGGAAGCCCTAGATGTGAATGGCAACATTGTTACAAATGGCACCATCAACGCCAACGAAATATTGGTAAAAGATATGTCTGCCAGTAATTTAATGCTCGACGGTAATCTATTCGCCGATAAAATAATGGTAAAAACCAACGGCCAAACCGCCGACTTTGTATTCTCCGACACCTACCAGCTTAAAGACCTCTCCGAAGTTGAAAACTATATTCTTACCTACAAACACTTACCGGATATTCCAAGTGCTACCCAAATGGAAGAACAAGGAGTTGATCTGGCTGAGATGAATAAGTTGCTGCTGCAGAAGATTGAAGAGCTCACTTTGTACGCCATACAGCAAGACGGTGAGATAAGAGAGTTGAGAAAAGGGAATATTGAAAAAGAGAAAGAAAGAAAGGAATTGGAGCAAGAAATATGTATGGTGAGAGAAGAGCTTAAAGCAATTAAAGCGTTAATCATAAAGAACCAAAAATATGCAGATTAACTTTTCATCACCAAACAGTTCCTCCTTATTTTGAGCTTAGAATGGGCTCCCCAACACTTACTGGACATACCTAGCGCTGCCCAAATGGAAGAGCAAGGAGTGAATCTGGTAGAAATGAATAAGTTGCTGCTGAAAAAAGCAGAGGAGTTGACCTTGCCGCCTAATAGAGAAGGATAAAGAGGTTGAAACGTTGAGCAAATAACTTGAAAAGATAGAAGCCTTATTAGTTAACGAATAGTAAATAACATTAGAATGAAATTCAAACTTGTTTTAATAATAGTATTAGTAACGAGCAATTATATATATTCTCAAGAAGATTACTATAAAAATGCATCCAATGTTATACCTCCTGATCCGGTCTCAGCCCAATTTCAAAAATATTTGGGATATCCGGTATCTCATGCTACGGGCCTACCAGAAATAAATATCCCGTTACATGCAATGGAAGCATGTGGTATTCGCATACCATTTAACCTTAGTTATCATGCATCAGGTATAAAAGTAAACGAAAGTCAAGGGGTTATAGGTTTAGGGTGGTCATTATTTCCAGGGTTTAAAATAACAAGAACAATAATGGGAAATCCCGACGATATTTATTCTACAGAAGCTATTAATAATTATACCCCAACCTTTGAGAATAAATATAACTTAGGTATAGTAAGTGGGGCTTCAGATGACTTATTTAGTGGAGCAATTACTTGTGATGGACAATATGATATTTTTAGTGTTCATCTACCAGGAGTTAATACTTCATTTATTTTAAAATGGGATAATGGTGTTCTTAATGCTTTAATGTCTCCTCAACGTCCTTTAACAATTAATGCTATAAATTCTTCAAATAATAGATACTTTACATCTTTTGAGATTATTGATGAAGAAGGAAGGAAATATATATTTGGTGATTCGGAAGATGTTAATGATAATTTATATATAGAACGACAGGGAAGTGGTCGGTTTGATGTATGCAGCTGGTTTTTAAAAGAGATAGTTACTCCTGAAGGCCAGTCAATAACTTTGAACTATTCTATTACTAATGCGAATAGAACTGCAAGTCTAGTTGGAGGCTGTTCATTGAATGATGATGTTTATCATTCAGAATAATTTTTCCGACATTTTAATTGGTAAATGGTTAGCCTTAGGTAATCCTTCTTATTATTATGATACTGAGGAATATTCTCATTGGGAAGTAAGTTATGATACTAGAACTATAAGTAAGGTTAATTTTAGTTCTGGTGAGAATATATCATTTTATTACAAAACCCGAATGTTAGGCAATTATTCAGATGAATTAGACTCAATTGTTTTTAAAAATCAAAATGGAGATGCATATAATGTGGTTTCTTTTGAAAGGAATAATAATCAACTAACAAGAATATCTATAACAGGACAAGGTGATTATGAATTTAGTTATGACCAACAGCAGGTTGAGCTTAGTGACCATACCCAAGTTGATCATATTGGCCTCTTTAACGGCAACCAAAATGCAAGTACGCACCCAAATATTTGGCTAACTCCAATAGTAGTGAATGGTGCATTAAAAAGAATGGGAACACCATTGATTGTAGGAGATGCAGACAAAACTTTCGATCCATTAAAAAGTCAATCCCGCATACTAAGATCAATTATTTATCCAACTGGCGGGCAATCTAATTTTAGCTATGAGTTACACTCGTACAATGTAATTGGGAAAGGTACTCAGTGTGGTTTGGGTTTGAGAGTAAGTCAAATAGACACTTATGATCCAGAAAGTAATACTACAATGAGTAAATCATACAAGTATGGAAAAGGTGAATCTGGTATTGGAAATTTAACATATCCTTTATATAAGGAAGAAAAAGGATTTATCAAATCTTACCTAAGACAGTTAAGACATGTTGATATTCATCCGTCCGTAGCTTCAATATCCAACTATCGAGAAAGGAAAATTTTGCAAAGTCCCAGAGGGCCTATTTCTGAGCCTCAAATATGGTATGATGAAGTAACTGAGTATTTCAATAATAACCAAGGAAAGGTTATTTATCAATATGATTACTCTCCTAATGTGTATAGTGATTATGGATCAGGTGATTATTACCTGCCTGGGAGTACAAATAATTATGAGGACGGATCATATGAGAAATTTGCAGAAACTATGCAAAACATTGGAGTAAGTCCTAGATTAAAATATAAGTACACATATGACTCCAATAACGACACCCTTCAAATAGTAGAGAATGAATATATTAATATTCGCCAGGAACCAATATCGGGAATCATGGTTTCTACGAAGGGTATAGGATATGTTGATGGTGCAATAACAAATTATAGAAATACCTATTTAACTGGAGGATTTGATCTATTAATGTCTTCTTCATATAGTATCATTTTAAATGAATTTAAGGTATCGAAAACTGTTCAAACGGATTTTTTTGGTACGGATGCTATACAAACTGTTACCAATTATACTTATGATCAAAATAATCCATATAACATTTCATCAAAAAGTATCTTGAATAGTTCCGGTGAAATGATTACAGAACATTATTACTATCCTGTTGGAGATGTTATACCAGATATAAATGAATTGTCTATTGAACAACAGAATGCAGTAACTCTTTTGGCAAAAAAAAACAGAGTGACTCCTCTTGTGGAAAAAATAACAAAGAAAAATGGTACAGTACTGGAGAAAAACCTAGTTGGATTTAAAAACTTTGGGGATACCAACAATTTTATTCTGGAACCCCAAGAAATAAAAACAAGTATTGGGGTTTCAGATTTTGAAACCCAATTCCTATTTAATGAATACGACGACAAGGGTAATGTATTAAGTTATCAGAAGTACAATGATGTTAGTACAAATTATATTTGGGGATACAACCAAACATATCCAGTAATAAAAATTGTAAATCCACCTGCAAATGTTGAAGTATTATTGGCAAATGCATTAAGTGACTTAGAATCTAATCTGGCCAATATGGATAACATAGCAAATAATACCGTTCAGCAGCAAACATGGGCTAGCTATAATGAAAGTATACGTGCTAGCTTATCCTCGTTTAAGACTACGGAATTTTGGACATACACTTATAAACCTTCAGTTGGTATAACATCAAAAACTGACCCTAACGGTAAAGCTGTTTTTTACAGTTACAATACAGATAATAAACTTGAGGTTATAAAAGATAATGAGGGTAATATTGTTTCTAGAAATGAATATAACTATGCTCCATCAGGTACTTACATTCCTATTGTACCACCTGCCTATACAGGATGTACTGATTGCGGAGGAGGTCAAACTTTAATAGAACCACTTACGTATGGCGTTAATCCTACTGTAATTGATTTTGGAGTAACAGCGGCAGGAGGTTCAGTTGTGCGGGAAGTTATAATAACAAACACCACAGTTGGTCAGTACACCACAGAACCAGTTGAAATAACCGAAATTAATTGTCTTCCCGGCTTCAGGGTAGAAATTCCGAATAGTTATATTTCAAAAGATGCTCCAGTTACGATGAAGGTATTCTTTGAGCCCGATATTTATGGGGGGTATTATGCCGAGGATATAGAAATTGTTTCTGACAACGCCGTTGGCCCAACTATCATTTCTGTAAGCGGAGAAGGTATAGATTCAGAAGGTACCAATCCTGTTTTCAAATTCTATGACGATAGCATTGAAATAACTGGAGCGATAGGTTTTGGCTCTTCTCCGAGCAACGAAGATACATATAAAACCATACAACTGTACAATGCCAATAATGTTGGTGTTACCTTAACCTGGATATCTATTGATAATGATACTTGGAATTCATTTAGTGTTGAAAATGAAATAACATCCAATGTATATATCCCACCAGGAGAGACTCATAATATTACGCTAAAGTTTATGAGAAACATGAGTGCAGGAGAACTTAATGCCATACTAAAGATAGACAGTACTCCTATTATGGGTAATAATACAATTGAGTTAAAAGGTATAAAAATAGACTAGCTATGCAAAAATCGAAAATAATACTAGTAATTGTTGTATTCCTGTGTAATATAGGGCATGCCCAGGATACCCAAAAAATATGGCACTGGATGGAACAACTGGGCGGCCCTGGCTGGGACTTCCCTAATGGCATAGCCATCGACTCAAAAGATAATATTTACATTGCCGGGGGCTTTACAGAGACTTTACAGGGCGGCAGAAAAGGCCTAAAGAGCGAGGGCAACCGCGACGTTTACGTGGCCCGCTTTAACGACAAGGGCAAACTGCAATGGCTGTGGCAGGCCGGGGGCGAAAAGGCAGATAAAATAACGGCCATTAAAGCCGCCCCCAATAACGACATGTATATAGCAGGTATGCTGGAGGGCGAGATGAAGTTCGGCAAGCAAAAACTGGAATACGCGGGCAAGCAGCTTTTTGTATCCCGCATTAACAAAAGGGGCAAAAGCGACTGGGTGTATACCCTGCCTTATTCCGGCGCCGCATCAGGCTACCTGCTGGATACCGACAAGCATGGTAACATTATCCTGGGTGGTGTATTCTCCGACAGCCTGGTATGCGAAAACGGCGATATCATCAGCAAGGGGCACAACGACATTTTTGTGCTCCGCCTGACCCCTGAAGGAAAGTTGGACAAGGTAAAACGATATGGCGGTAAAGGGACAGAAAAACTAACCGCCTTGAGTACCGATAGCTTGGGCAATATTTATCTTTCGGGCAATAACGAGCAGGAATTAAGTGCTGATGAAACAGTGATTGCCGCCAAGGGCAAAAAGCAAACGGGCAACAGCTTTGTGCTGCAAGCCGACAGCACCCTGACGGCCCAATGGGCAAAAACCTACACCAGTCCTTCGTATGCCGAAATTACAGGCTTGGCAACGGATAAACAGAATAACCTGCTATTGAGCGGTAATTTTAACCACAACTTATTAGTGGACACGTTGCAGTACGAAACAAACGGCCTTACCGATTTTTTTGTGGCCAGGGCCGATACCTCGGGTAATGTATTATGGTTAAAAACTTTTGGCGGACAATATTCCGACCGCATCAACCACCTTAAGCTAAACAAGCTGGGCGGGGCCATGATAGCGGGTAGCTTCAACGATTCTTTGGTATTGGATACTACAGTCATTAAAACCAAGGGACATCTGGCCAACACCTTTATTGCCCAATATGATACTTCGGGTGCAGTAACCTGGGCTGATATGCTCAAAGGTGAGGGAGGCAATATGGCCAAAGGTGGTGAGCTAGACAGTAAGGGAAACCTGTACCTGATGGGCAGTTTCAAGGGGAGTATGCAAGCGGGTCCCGACGAAATCACCTCCCTGGGCGACGAGGATATCTTTGTGGCCAGGTATTTTAACTGTCCACCTGTGGATAATGCCATACAGTCGCCAGGATACCTGTGCAAGGGTTCCCAAGCCCACCTGTATGTTGACAAGGGTTATCAAAACATAGTGTGGAACGACACCTTGTTCGATGCCAGCGTGATGACGGTCTCCATGCCCGGAACCTACCATGTTAGCATGGTGGACAAGCGGGGCTGTGTTATTACCGATTCCGTGAATATAGAAGAAATTCCCGCTTTCGAGTTCTCTCTGGGCACGGACACCGCCATACTGACTAATGCCCAACTGGAACTACTTGGTCCTGACAACTTTTATGCCTACGAGTGGCAGGACGGCAGCATAGTGCAGAACATATTGGTTTATAGCGACGATGATACGCCGGGACACAAAAAATACGAGCTCACTGTTGCCGACTCGTTGGGCTGCAGGTGGAGCGACGATATCGACATAGAGTTCTACCAAGACCCTGAATATGCCGACCTGGGAGGTGGTGAACGGCTGATCACCATCTTCCCTAACCCGGTTAAATCACATTTTTACTGGACCTTCGAAACCAATGCGGAAGTCAAAATGGAAATAGATATACTGGATGCCTCCGGAAAGGTAATATTCCATCAAAATATTGGGCGCTACCAGCCCGGCCAGCAGATGAAAGCCGACATGGACAGGTTTAGTGCGGGCGCATATTATTTCAAGATAATCAGCAACGGCAAGCATATCGCAAAAAAGTTTGTAAAAAATTGATTATTGGTCAATGGATACTGGTCAATTAAAAAGTTAGTTAAATGAAAACATTAGGCTTTCCCCTGTGCCTGGTTCTTCGTGTGTTGGCCTGTCAGATAGGCGAGCCATGCGACGGTGTGAATTGTCCTTTGTTATCAAAACACACCATGGGGCTTGACCTACATGGTGCATGTAATGAAACAAAGGACAAGAGCGGGGGGAAGCTTCTATCTGACTTGATTTTTTGATTCTTTTTGATCCAAGCAAAAAGAACAAATAATGAAATTACAATATTATGATGTCTACCTCACGAAGAACGATTTAAACTAAAATAAGCTATGCATAACAAAACACTAAGCATACTCGTACTACTAACCCTGTTAATAACAGGAAGACTTTCCGCACAGGAAAACGTCGAGATCAACGACATCGTTACCGGAAAGGCGGAAGTAACCGCTACCAACAGTATCCGCCTCCTGCCCGGATTCCATGCCGTGGCGGGTTCCGATTTCCATGCTTATATCGATGCCAATGCGGTAGACAATACACCATCCATGGCAGAAGCAGCAGAAATTGGGGCAACTGCCGAGGCACAACCCACTTCCGGGAAGAACTATGTACGCAGTATCACCTTTAGGGAGGTGCATGAAACCATGCCGACGGACAGCTATAAACACCTGGAACAGGTACAGTATTTCGATGGACTGGGCAGGCCCATGCAAACTATACAGGTAGGTGCTTCACCATTAGGAAAGGACATTATACAGCCCATAGTCTATGATGATTTTGGCAGGGAAGCAACAAAATATCTTCCTTTTGTGGGAAAGAATAGTGACGGAGGATTTATAGATAATGCAGTACAGGATTGTTTAGGATTTTATGATGGAACAAGTGGAGTTGTTGCAGGAAAAGAAACAGATACCAGACCTTTTTCTTTTACCGATTTCGAAAACTCTCCTTTAAACCGTGTAAATAGTCAACTGGGAGCGGGTAAAGCATGGAAAGATGCCGAAGCCAAGGTTAGTTTTAACTATACCACAAATACCAGTGATAATGAAATATCCTCTTGGGATGAAGCTGGGACTCCATTTACTTATCCTGACAACTCTTTGTACATCACCGAAACCACCGACGAAAACGGTAACCTAAGCCGTGAATATAAAGACAAGCTGGGGCAGGTTGTATTAAAGGAATCGGTAAACGATAGCGAAACTTTACAGACCTATTATATCTACGATGATTTTGGACTGCTGCGTACGGTTGTACCTCCTTTGGCCGATTCCCCGGCAGACGAAGACCTTTGCTACAAATATACCTACGATGGCCGCAAGCGTATGGTCAGCAAAAAGATTCCGGGCGCAGATGTCGTTTATATGGTTTACGATAAACGCGACCGACTGGTATTAACGCAGGATGGCAATATGCGGGAAGAGAATTCCAGGAAATATTTTTTTACCAAGTACGATGCCTTAAACCGTCCGGTGATGACGGGTACGCTTGTTGCCACCAAGGATTTGGATGTAACCAATGGAATCAACGACGATTTTAAGGACTATACAGAAACTATGTACGAAAGCTACAAAGGAACATCACATGCTTCCACTTATGGTTATACTTACGATGATAGTTATCCTTCATCTTGTAACGTGGAAGCTGAAGATATTCTTACCGTTACCTGGTATGATAATTATGATTTTACCCAACTAAGCGGTTTTGGGGAACTGGATTTTGAAGACCATCCTTCACCTGGCTCTGCATATGCCGCAGAATCGGACAAAACCAAAGGTGTAGCCACCGGAACCATGGTGAAAGCACTGGAAGTAACCGGATCCGACCTGATATTGGACAATAAAATATTGGCAACAGCTTCATATTTCGATAAGTATGGTAATGTAATTAAAACCATCTCCAAAAACCATCGTGGAGGATATGATGTACTACATAAAAAATACGAGCCTATTACCTACCAGGTACTGGAAACCATACAAGAACATATGGATGGGAGCAAAAATGATTTACTAACGGTAACCAAAAACTTTGACTACGACCATGCGGGAAGGCTCTTGGAAACCACTTGTAAGGTAAACAACCAGGATGCTATAGTACTAAACGCGTCCAAGTATAACGAACTGGGCGAGTTGGTAGAAAAATACCTGCACTCCGAAGAAACCGAAAGCTCTGCCGATAAAACTTTTGTACAACAAGTGGACTATACCTACAATATACGAGGCTGGATGACTTCCATCAACGATCCCGAATTAAGTGAAGATGGCGACATGTTTGGTATGCGTTTAAGTTACAATAAGCTGGACGGTTTAGATGCCGACAGGGTATCTGCCGGCCCACAGTATAATGGTAACATTTCGGCCATAGTTTGGGGAACAGAAGGCGATGATGTTAAAAACAGGGGGTATGGTTTCGATTACGATGATATCAACCGGTTAACGGTTGCCAAATATGGCGAGGGAACTTCATTGGGCAGCAACAAAGGAAAATACTCTATGAGTGTACCCGAGTATGATGCCAATGGTAATATCAAACAATTAAAACGTTATTATAATGGCAGCCTGGCCGACGACCTGGATTATACTTACGAAAACAGCAATAAAAGTAACCGCTTGTTGAATGTTTCTGATGCAGTAGCCGGAGATATTTCTGAAATAGCGGATTATGTGGCTTCAACTAGTACTTACCAGTACGATGCCAACGGTAATATGACTTTTAACGCAGGAAGTACCAAGGGAGAGGTGAAATATAACCTATTGAATTTACCACAACAGGTAGATACGGAATCAGGCGATAAAGTTTGTTATCATTATGATGCTGCCGGTAACAAACTGGCTAAATGGATTGATGGTAGCAACACCACCACAGAATACATTGCTAACCTGGTTTACACCAACGATAAAATCAGTTTTTTCTCCACCGAGGAAGGCAGAGCACTACCTGTTGGTGAAAGTGGTAGTATCAACTGGCACTTTGAGTACAACCTGAAAGACCACCTTGGAAACACACGTGTTACCTTTGGCGGAAGCGACCTTGGCGGTGCCGTGGATATAGTACAGACCAGCAGCTATTACCCCTTTGGAATGGTAATGGCCCAAAATAATTTTAACACAGGTACCACAAATTACCAGAAAAACAAATATCTTTATAACGGCAAAGAGCTCCAGGATGACGATCTTGGAGGGGTGAGTTTGGACTGGTACGATTACGGGGCACGGTTTTATGATCCTAGTTTGGGGAGGTTTACTACCATAGACCCTTGGGCGAGAAAATACAACTCACAATCACCATACCTTTATGCATATAATAATCCAATTAGATACACTGATTATTTAGGACTCGGAGCTAACGATGAAGTTGATAATGATGATGAAGAAGGAGATGAAGAAGATGAAGGTGAGGATAATGAGATAGATACAGTAGATGAATTAATTGTTGAAGGAAATAAGAAAATAAATGACTTGATGTCTGCTGTAAAACGATTAGAAGAGATTGTTACTTCTAATAAAATGGATGAAATTCTGCAAAAAGTTGAAAATGGGATACCTCTTACTGATGAAGAGATGGCTCTTGTTAACGAATGGTCTAAATTAGGGAATGACATTCCAGTAATTAGAAGGCAGGTACAGCAAATAATGGAATTAATGCTTGAAACAGCAGAGTATTGGGAAAATTGGAATGCAGGCCAAGAAGAGTTGCGGTTTAAAAGACAGCTTATGAAGTTTTTACCTAATCTTGTATCTGAAGCTTCTCCTATTAATACTAATCCATCTATGGAGTTACGTCCTGGTGAGAAAACTCCAATGGATAAAACAAATGACCGTTTGTTCGGTACATATGATCAGTGGCCGTCAAGAAACTTACCTTTAGTAAGACCATTAAAGTATGAATAACTTAAATCAATTGCTAACTAGTATAAATGAAATATATTCGGCATTTAAAGAACCGATAACATATAACAACAGGCAGAAATCAAAAAATTACAGTAAATTAATATTGCTATTAGTACTTAATATTATTGCGGTTAATCTGCTTGTTAAAATATTTTATTGGCTCTTTGATAATAATTTAATGCCTAGAGTATCAAAAGAAGTTCTGAAAGAGCCATGCACTTATGTGTTGTTTTTTTTAATGATAATATTAAGTATCGTCGTAGAAGAACTAAAATATAGGCTAATACTTGGGAGCTTTAAATATAGAAATGTGCTGATATCTATTTCATTTTTACTTGCAGAGATAGTTGTTTTGAGTTTTTATAATTCTTTTGTTGCAGAATATGATTGCTATTTAGCATTATACTATTTAATTGTGTTCTGTTTTACATTGATCATATACTTTGGATTGAAGTATATGACGGTAAGTAAAACAAAAAAGATTAATAATGTTTTTAATAAGTATTATAATATCATTTTTTTTTCATCAATTATTTTATTTAGTGTCTGGCATGTATTACTCTCATATAGTAGTTTAAAACACCATTATAGCTTAGTTTTCTTAATATTCTTTATTAATGGGTTTATTTTCACAATAGTGAGAGTTAAGTATGGGATTTATATTTCAATGTTATACCATTTAGGTTACAATATGCCATTTATTATTACAAATATTATAGCATTATATATAATTAGTTAATTTTTTCGGGTGAGTATAGATTCAGTAAGCTCGGATATGCAAATCCCCCGCTGTTGCACGATTGTATCGTGTAACATAAAGATATAGCTATTTGGTACAAAAGCTGCATTTAGAAATAAGTGCAGCTTTTTGTTTTATAAGGTAGTACGCAAACTATAATAATGCTTGCAGTTTAGTTTTTGTAATAAAGGCATCCAAAAAGGTAAAAACCATTTTCTTCTCGTCGGGCTTTAACTTGTCCACTTCCCCCCGCTGTCGCACGATTGCATCGTGTGAAATAGTGATTTAGCTACATAAAACAAAGGCTGCATTAGAATATAGTACAGCTTTTGTTTTATATTGATAATTGCTTTCAAAATATACAAATATGAGTCGAGCATGGAAATTCCACAACCCGGAGGGTATATATTTTGTTAGTTTTGCTGTTGTTGAGTGGCTTGATGCCAGTCAGGCAACTGATTGATATTTACCAGAATCGATTACAAAAATATTGTAGTTGACAGTCTGCAATTTTGTCAAAGAAAAAAAGGCATGGAAATTTTTGCATGGTGCATTATGACTAATCCTGCTCGCTCGTATATATAAATTAATAAAGACGGTTGTTAGCGCGGTTTTGTAAACCGTGCAAAAAGCAGCATGAGCATAAAACAACAAGCGCCACATTATAAGAACTGTGGCGCTTGTTTTATATTGTAAGGGTTTGCAACCCGGTCAGAAATAAGTGCAGCTTTTTGTTTGTGTGGTATTTTGCAAGTTGCTTACAAAGCAGCAATATTTATAAGTTTCACAGACTTAATAAAACCGTCGAGCACTTTAAGGATGCTGCCCCCGCTCGCTCGGATATGTAAATTAAGCACCACGGCTGTTAGTGCGGTTTTGCAAACCGTGTAATAAGCAAGTTGTAAATAACAACAAGAGCTGCAATTATAAAAAGTTGTGGCTCTTTGTTTTATAGCTTAAGAATTGCCTGCCTGTCGGCAGACGGGTATTCCGAATAACTTAATGGTTTCACTTCCCTGATTGTACATTGTCGCTAACATGTTTACTTTTATACTACAAATTAACCTTAAAACTTAAGCCATGTCCGACAAATACAAAATATTTGATAACCAGTCAGCCTACTTTATTACAATGACAACGGTAGGTTGGATTGATGTATTTACTCGTAAAAACCATAAAATGGCAATTGTTGACTCGTTAAAGTATTGTCAAAAACACAAAGGATTGGAAATTTATGGATGGTGCCTAATGCCAAGTCATTTACATGCCATTGTTAGCGCAGCTGAAGGTTTTGTGTTAAGTGATATACTTAGAGATTTTAAAAAGTACACAAGTAAAAAGATTGTGCAACAAATTAAAGACGAACCAGAAAGCAGAAGAGAATGGTTGCTGCCATTGTTAAAACAATACTGTATAGACTTAAAACGTGACCAAAAGTACAAACTATGGCAAGATGGCAATCACGCAGAGATTATATACAGCAATAAGTTCTTCGACCAAAAATTGAATTATATCCACCAAAACCCGGTTGAAGATATGATGGTTGCCTATCCTGAAGATTATCTGTTTAGCTCAGCCCGTAATTATGCTGAGTTGCCTTATTTGTTAGAAGTTATATTGGAATCGCAACAGATGGTTACCTATGCTTAAAATGAAGGATTACAAATCCTTATACCCGAATTCATTTGTTATAGTTCTTTAACTGCCAGGTTTCATTAGATTTACATGGTGGTTATTGCACGGATGAATATCCGCGCTAACTGGATTATCAACAGGGTAATCCATTTTTAAGGCTTAACTAAATAAATACCACCACTCAACGAAAACCAAAACTGAATATTAATCGTTAACTTTGTAAAGGATATAAACAATAGAAGTTATGAATGTAGTTGAGAAAAGAGATTTTATTCACAGTCATTTGCACCGGGCAAACGAAAGAACTATTAATGAGTTTTATGAGAAACTTCGTAAAGAGGAAGTTTTACAGGAAAAATTAGAAAGTAGAGCCTTAAAATCAGAAAAAGATATCCAATTAGGAAGAGTTTTTTCTCGCGAAGAAATAGAGCAAAGAATAGATAATACCGGACATTAATGAAGCTTGTCTATACCGAACAGGCTCTTGCCAGCCTTGAAGAAGCGTTAGGTTTTATCGCACCAAGGGTATCTTATCAAAAACTGAATGAAATCAAGAATAATATCCTGGATGCAGCAGAAACCCTTCTTTTACAACCACAGCAAGGACAAAAGGAACCACTTTTGGAACAGGAGACGCTTCTATCGCACAAGTAGACCAGTTTATTACAGAAGAGTTTAATGGCTCTGGGGGTAAACTGAGTAATGGTAGTGTTCTGCTTTCAGAGGCTACGGCTTATGGTGATGGGCAAGGTAATTGGGAAGTACCAGGATATCAAATGAACCGTATGCGTAATGAGGTTTCTAATTATAGTTCATTTGCACAAAATCATAATAATTTTGTAGGGAAGTATAGTTTTTATAGTTATAAGTATTACAGGGAAAGAAGTTGGGCACAAAGAGACGGAAATTTCCCTGGACTTTCTTTAACAGGCTATGCTGCTGGACAAGCATCTTCATTTCTTTCAAATTCTAAGACTTGGCTTAATCTTACTAATATGAAATCCTATAGTAATAATTATTTTGGAAATCAATATCAGTCTTCAAAGTCTATTGCAAATAGTAAAGGGGCTGCAAAAAAATGGTCAGCAAGATTGGGTGTAGCAGGTAGGTTAATAGGGGTATATGGTGCATATAATACCGTTCAAGAATATGAAAGTGGAAAGCTTAGTAATTTTGGCGCTGCATATGTTGGGGGTACTGATGCTATGGGGCTAACTAAGCATCCTTATTTAGGAGCTTGGAGTATTGGAACATCCTTGGGAAAATCAATAGTTGAAAGTAACTGGTATTTTAATGCTGTACATGGAAATAGAATATGGTAGGTTTATTTAGATATTTGTTTTATCGAGTTTATTGGTGGGATAATACTGTTGTTAAGAACAATAGTTATCCGGTATTTAGTGCAGTTATTGGTGTTACCTTCTTCCAAGTCTTTAATGTAAAGTTTATTAATGATTTTATTTTTTACATTATTTTACAGCGGAAGGATTTAATTGTGCAACAAGACAAAATTATTGGAATAGCTATTATTACAATCATTTTAGGGCTTAACTGGATTTATTTTCATAAGAAAGCATCGATGCTACTTGAAAAGATAAAGCAACTTAAAACTAATCATAAAAGAATATTAGACATTACGATTATTGTATATATGATATTGACAATAATAACAACCATTGGATTAGCCTATATGGTTAGAAATAATATTTAAAAAACGAAACCCGGCATCGACCGGGTTTCGTTTTTATATATTGTACTTGTTTATTTAAACGGATTTACAATAGTAAGGCTATTATCCAGTAGGCTCGGATATGTTAATCAATAAAGACGGTTGTTAGCGCGGTTTTGTAAACCATGCAAAAAGCAGCATGAGCATAAAACAACAAGCGCCACATTATAAGAACTGTGGCGCTTGTTTTGTATTGTAAGGGTTTGCAACCCGGTCAGAAATAAGTGCTGCTTTTTGTTTATGTGGTATTTTGCAAGTTGCTTACAAAGCAGCAATATTTATAAGTTTCACAGACTTAATAAAACCGTCGAGCACCCCGCTATCGCACGATCAATGTCATTAAGTTAAGAAAACTCACTTATTATGTTCCTGTTGTTTTTCAACACCTTAGGTTTTGTGCGTTTTCTGAATTTATCAACATCTCTGTGATATTCCCCAGTAGGCTCGGATATGTAATCCCGTAGGCGCGGATCTTAGACCCTAGTAGGCTCGGATATGTAAATCACTAAAGACGGCTGTTAGCGCGGTTTTGCAAACCGTGCAATATGCAAACTGTAAATAATAAAGAGCTACAACTTTAAAAGGTTGTGGCTCTTTGTTGTGTTTGGTAGGAATTGTATTCTGGTTCTAAAATATGTTTTCAAGTTCGGATTTCAAATCCTTAGCGGTGAAAGATGGTAAGTGGCTTTACTTTGATGAAAAAGGAGATACCTCTAAGGTTGAATTTTTTATTATGGGGAAGCTGGAAAAGGTTGAGTAATGGAATCGCATTTTTGTAAAGAGTGAGATAAAACAACCAGCTCGTTCAGATATGTAAATTATGCCCCGCCGTTGGCGCTGAATTGTATTCAGTACAATAAGCGTCAAGAGCATAAAAACAACAAGCGCCACATGGTAAAAAATGTGGCGCTTGTTTTATGTTGTAAGGGTTTGCAACCCGATTATGATAAACTATTTAATATGCGGATTGCAAATCCTTAGCTGTAGTGTAAAGACAAGCAGCTTATGGTTTGATAGATTTTATTAGATTTACATGGTGGTTATTGCACGGATGAATATCCGCGCTAACTGGATGCACAGTATTAAATTGATTGTTATGAGAATATTATTTTATTTAATGGTGTTGGTACTGATATTCGCTCAGTGTTCCAACACTAAAACGAATGAAAATGTAGAAGTATATTTGGATGAAAATAATGACACATTACATGTGGCTACTTATAATTCTAGCGGTTTACTTCATGGTAAATACAGAACCTTTTCTAACAATAAAGTTGATAGTGTCTATCATTATATAAATGGAAAAAAACATGGAAAGTACTTTGTTTATTTTAACAATGGGAATATTTCCGAGAAAGGATGCTATATAGACGGAAGGTTAATAGGGAAAGTAGAAGTATATAAAAACGATGGTAGTTTACTACAGATAATAGTATATGGGCCAGGAGAAAATCCTAAAATGTCCAGAATTAATCAGATTATTACATACGATGACAATGGAAATATAGATATGAAAGATTCTAATTTCTGTTTAATTGGATTGTTGGAAGAATTAAATCATGATGACCAATTTGTTAAATTAAGGATACAATACTATCCGCAAATTGTAGATGATACGAAAATGTATGTTGACTTGAAAATCTCTTCTAATGACAGTATTGGTCACAACATGCGATTATATGGGAATTATAAAAAAGATTTCATTATCCCTACAAAAAGTCGGTTGGATTCTTTAAAACTAAAGGGATATGTATATAACACAGTGACAAAGGCAGGAACAGATACGGTTTACGGAGAATCTTTTATTATTTTTAATATTGGTATTAAAAAAATGAAGATTTTTAACGATATACTTCCAAAAAACCTAAGCTTTTTGCCGATTAAGTATGATACATTGAGTATTGATGATTGGATGACAGTAGGCTCGGATATGTAAATCAATAAAGACGGCCGTTACCCTGCTAGCTCGGATATGCAAATTAAGCGCCACGGCTGAATATCCGCGCTAACTGGGGTAAACTATTTAATATGCGGATTGCAAATCCTTAGCTGTAGTGTAAAGAGAAGCAGCTTATGGTTTGATAGATTTTATTAGATTTACATGGTGGTTATTGCACGGATGAATATCCGCGCTAACTGGAGTGACAGAATCTACTGTTCGGTCTAGTCCAGTTCAGAGTGCTGCTAATTCCACAGTTAATTTTATTGAGGAGATAAAAAAATATTGGTAGTCAAATGAAGATTTTTTTTAATGTTTGCATTCTTATTGGGTATATTTTGTTTGGTACTTTTTGGTTAATATCATCTTATGATATTATAACAAGAAACATTTGGTTTGATTTCTTTACAATAGATAAGGTTAAAGTATCTAAATTTGAGAGTAAGCTTAAATCAGAAAGTAAAAACATATACCACGTTGAATACCTTTATATAGTGGATTCAATACAATATAAGGATGAGACCACCGCATTTAAAAGTGCTTTAAGTAAAATTGAGGATAATTCAGGGGATATATTTGTGTATTACAATAAGACACTTCCAAATGTTAGCCATATAGAAGGTTGGGAAATCAAAGACTATTATAAAATGTCCTTTATTGCATTTTCATTCTTTTTGTTACTAATCTTTTATATTGACAAAAAAGTAGATAAAGAAAAGTGGATTAGAAGATATTCAAGATAGCCATCCTGTAGGCTGGGATATGTAAACCCGCTATCGCACGATCAATGTCATTAAGTTAAGAAAACTCATATTATGTTCCTGTTGTTTTTCAACACCTTAGGTTTTGTGCGTTTTCTGAATTTATCAACATCTCTGTGATATTCCCCAGTAGGCTCGGATATGTAATCCCGTAGGCGCGGATCTTCGACCCTAGTAGGCTCGGATATGTAAATCACTAAAGACGGCTGTTAGCGCGGTTTTGCAAACCGTGCAATAAGCGTTAAGAGCATAAAAACAACAAGCGCCACATAGTAAAAAGTGTGGCGCTTGATTTGTTTTGTGAGGGTTTGTAACCCGGTTATGATAAACTATTTAATATGCGGATTGCAAATCCTTAGCTGTAGTGTAAAGAGAAGCAGCTTATGGTTTGATAGATTTTATTAGATTTACATGGTGGTTATTGCACGGATGAATATCCGCGCTAACTGGCCTGTTTGGCTTTAAAGTTTTGCACCACGTTGTTGTCAATTAGTAAAAACAGTTTCTTGCGAGTGTAGCTGTCGAGCTGCTCAATGTCCTCAATCCTTTTTAGTACCTCTTTTTCGTGGTTGGAGAGCTTGCCATTGCTGATTAGGTAATCAATCGAAACGTAACACACCTTGGCAATTTTTAAAAGTATCTGGATGGACGGCAAGTTGACGTTACAATCGAATTTACCGAATAGAACACCCCGGTTCATGATTGTATCATCTACCATCAAGCCCATTTGACAGGGTGCTGACTTACATAATACCTTAAGCTTTGTTAATGTGAATGCAAAATCATGATTATTCGGGGGTAATAACTATCTTTGCGCAAAATTTAATACTATTATTATAAACCCATTAAGCCACTGTTTAATGCAAGAGAAAATACTTATTCTTGATTTTGGGTCGCAATATACCCAGTTGATCGCCAGAAGGGTGCGAGAGTTAAATGTTTATTGTGAAATTCATCCATACCATTCGATTCCGGAACTGGACGAGGGTGTTAAGGGTGTAATCCTTTCTGGAAGTCCATACAGTGTAAGGGATGAAAATGCGCCTGTACCGGATTTAAGCAGTTTTAAAGGCAAATTGCCTTTGTTGGGCATTTGTTATGGAGCGCAGTTTTTAGCCCAGCAGTTTGGAGGAGAGGTAAAGCCGTCCAACACACGTGAGTATGGTCGTGCTAATTTGGGTTTTATCGATAGGGGAAACGATTTGATGACTGGTGTGCCAGAGCAGTCCCAGGTGTGGATGTCACATGGCGATACTATTGTTAATTTGCCTGATAACTATTCGGTTATAGCCAGTACCGAAGATGTTGGTGTTGCAGCCTACGAAATAAAAGATGAATCTACCTGGGGGCTTCAGTTCCATCCTGAGGTTTATCATTCAACCGATGGTAAAACCATTCTGTTCAATTATATAGTTTCTATATGTGGTTGTAGCCAGGATTGGACACCGAATTCGTTCGTTGATTCGACCGTGGCAGAGTTAAAAGCTAAATTAGGCGACGATAAAGTTGTTCTTGGTCTGTCGGGTGGAGTTGATTCCTCCGTAGCAGGTGTGCTATTAAATAAGGCAATCGGCGAGAATTTAACATGTATTTTCGTAGATAACGGATTGTTGCGTAAGAACGAATACCAGAATGTGTTGGACTCATATGAACATATGGGCCTAAACGTTATTGGTGTGGATGCCAAAAAAGATTTCTTGGACGAATTGACCGGAGTTTCAGATCCTGAAACAAAAAGAAAAATTATAGGACGCGTATTTATCGAGGTTTTTGATAGGGAAGCGCACAAAATACAGAATGTAAAGTGGTTGGCACAGGGAACCATTTATCCTGATGTGATCGAGTCGGTTTCGGTAAACGGACCGTCGGCCACCATTAAGTCGCACCATAATGTGGGTGGACTGCCCGAAAAGATGAACCTCAAAGTGGTTGAGCCACTTAACCTATTGTTTAAGGATGAAGTGCGCAGGGTAGGTAAGGCCATGGGTATTTCCCCTGCTTTGTTGGGGCGTCACCCATTCCCGGGGCCAGGTTTGGCTATCCGAATTTTGGGAGATATCACCGAGGAGAAGATTAAAATCCTCCAGGAGGTGGATCACATCTTTATTCAGGGATTAAAAGACAATGAACTTTACGATGATGTTTGGCAAGCAGGAGTAATGTTGTTACCTGTGCAGTCGGTAGGAGTAATGGGCGATGAGCGCACTTACGAGAGCGTAGTGGCACTTAGGGCCGTTTCATCAACAGATGGCATGACGGCAGATTGGGTGCATTTGCCATACGAGTTCCTGGCTAAGGTTTCAAACGATATTATCAACAAGGTTAAAGGTGTCAACCGTGTGGTATACGACATTAGCTCAAAACCGCCTGCAACCATCGAGTGGGAATAAAATCATGTTAGATAGCATACCAAAGACCGGAACTTTTCCGGTCTTTTTTTGTTCAATATTTACCTGAATCATTGTTTTGTTTCTATCTTTGTTTGTTACACACAACATTATTACTCACTTTATAAATTTGTCATGAAGAATTTAAAGGGTATGTTGCCTCGATATATTAGTATCTGTATTTTGTTAATGGTGGTAAGTGTTGCTATTAACGCTCAGAAATTTGATAGAGACTTACAAAAACTTCAGCTGGCTTACAAGTTGATATCCACGTTTTATGTTGATAGCACCAACGACGAAAAATTAGTGGAGGATGCTATTACCGGCATGTTGACCAAATTGGATCCTCATTCCGTTTATATTTCAAAAGATGAGGTAAGCCGAATGAATGAACCGTTGGATGGTAGTTTCGAAGGTATCGGGATACAGTTCAATATTTTTAAAGATACATTGATGGTGGTTTCTCCAATTTCGGGCGGGCCATCGGAGAAAGTTGGCTTACAAGCGGGAGATCGGATACTGGTAATTGATGGTGAAAACGTAGCTGGTGTAGGACTTAAGAACACGGATGTATTTTCAAAGTTGAAAGGGAAAAAAGGCACCAAAGTTAAATTGCAAGTTCAAAGAAAGAATGTTAAAGGCTTGATTTCGTTTACGGTTACTCGCGATACAATTCCAATATATAGTGTTGAAGCCTCCTATATGGCAACGCCCGACATTGGTTACGTCAAGATTAATCAATTCTCTGCCACAACGCATTCCGAGGTGGAAAATGCCTTGGAAAAGCTAAACGAACAAGGAATGCAAAACTTAATTCTGGATTTAAGGGGAAACCCCGGAGGTTATTTAAAAGCTGCTATTGATATTGCCGATGAGTTGTTATCCGAAAAGAAACTGATTGTGTACACCGAAGGTCTTACCAATCCTCGTCGTGAATATAAATCTTCCAATAAAGGTTTGTTTGAGTCTGGCAAAGTGGTGGTTCTGATTAACGAAGGTTCTGCCTCAGCCAGCGAAATTGTTTCCGGTGCGGTACAGGATTGGGACAGAGGTTTGGTGCTAGGCCGCCGCAGTTACGGAAAAGGACTGGTTCAACGTCCGTTAAATTTGCAGGATGGATCCATGATCAGATTGACAATAGCCAAATATTATACGCCTTCCGGAAGATGCATTCAAAAACCTTACGAAGAAGGTCTTGAGGCTTATCAAAAAGAAATCTACAAAAGGTATGATACCGGCGAAGCGTTAAACAAAGACAGTGTCCACCTGAACACGGAAGAAAAGTTTTATACCAAAACCAAGCAAAGACTGGTTTATGGTGGAGGAGGAGTGATGCCCGATCTTTTTGTGCCGGCAGATACAAGCGGTTATTCCGACTACTATCGCGATTTGGTGGCTTATGGTATATTTAATCGTTTTGTTTTGAATTATGTGGATACCCACCGTAAAAAAATGGAACGTATGTATGCAAACTACGATCAATTCAGCAAAGGTTTTGTGGTAAACGAACAAATTGTGGAGGAATTAATTGCAGAAGGGGATAAAGAGAAGCTTAAATCCGATGTGGAGGAGTTCAGGAAAGTCTCTCTACCCCTGATAAAATCACAGATAAAAGCACTCATCGCACGTAACATGTGGACTTCGAGCGAGTACTTTCAAACAATAAACCCTACTACTGATGTCTATAATAAAGCAATTGAGATACTTTCAGGGGGAAATGAATATACAAACTTATTAAATTGATGATCGAAATTCAGTTTTCCTGGGTCGAGTGGTTCGGTTTTGTCACTGCCCTGGTGTACTTGTACTTTTCAATAAATCAAAGAATATGGCTTTGGCCGATGGGAATATTGTCATCGGCTTTTTATATAGCCGTTTTTTTCGATGCCCGATTGTATGCCGATATGGTATTACAAGTATATTATTTGGTGGTAAGTATACTGGGATGGATTATGTGGAGAAGAAGACAAGTAGAAGAACATGCGTCCAAAATCCTGATCAATAAGCTGGATAAAAACATGACATTAAAATTGCTGTTGTCATTTGGGGTTTTGTACGTAGTATTAGCGTACGTTTTAATTGAAGTACCTCCATGGGTAGGTATTGCATCCTCCGATTTACCTTATTGGGACGCGTTTACAACAGCAGCAAGCTTTGTGGCCACCTGGATGTTGGCAAAAAAACTCATCGACCAATGGTTGATCTGGATCGTAGTTGATTTTGTGTCAATGGGTATGTATATTTATAAGGGATTGTATGTTACAGCTATCTTGTTTTTTGTTTACACAATTATGGCCATCTGGGGATACCTTTCGTGGTGGCGCGACTATAAACAATACGAGCATAGCCTTACATAAAAGATAAATAGCGTATAATTCAAATGAAAGTAGTTTTAACAGGGCCGGAATCTGTTGGTAAATCAGTACTAACCAAACAACTGGCTTATATTTACGACGGGGTATATACCGAGGAGTTTGCACGAAAATATATTGAAAAGCTTGATGTGCCATACGGCTATCAGGATGTTGTTAATATAACTAAACAACAGTTAAAAGAGTATGATGAAATGCAAAAATATGATGGTTTTTGTTTTTTTGATACTTACCTTGTCATATCAAAGATATGGTTTTTACATGTATTCCATAAATTGCCCGAATGGTTTGAGGGTGAATTTGCCCAACGACCGGTTGATTTGTATCTGTTATGCAAGGACGATATTGACTGGAAACCGGATTTGGTAAGGGAGAATAAAGCTATTAGAAGCCTTTTGTTTGAAAAATACAAGCAACAACTCGACGATTATGGTTTTGCATATAAAATAATAGAGGGAAGTGGTGAACAAAGGCTTTTAAAGGCAGTTGATGCTATAGATGAGAAATTAAAAAAATAAGATATGACCACATTTAAGTATCCTGGCGTACTTCAGGAAACTATTAAAAAATTGGCAAATGAAGAATCGTACAAAGCGGTTTGCCATACCCACTTTTTTGAATATCCGATGCCCTCTAGCGAGACGCTGGCAGAAATTGTAAACCTGGCCAGGGAGATCATATTTCCGGGTTATTTTGGAGATTCTCCCGTTCGCTCCGAAAGTATTTATTATTACCTGGGGGTGAACACGGAGCGGTTGTTTGAACTGTTGAATAAACAAATATTGGCTGGCCTATGTTTTCAGTGCGAAGACAGCAATTCAGACAAACTCCGGTTGCATAAGGAAAGGGCATTTGAGCTAACAAAAAAGTTTGTGGCGTTACTCCCTGAGCTGCGAAGAGCACTCACAACAGATGTGGATGCCGCATTCGTGGGCGATCCCGCCGCAAAGAGCAAAGGAGAAGTCATATTCTGTTATCCGGCAATAAGGGCTATTTCCAGTTATCGAATTGCACATGCCTTGGTCAATTTGGAAGTGCCAATCATCCCCAGAATGATATCGGAAATGGCGCATTCGGAAACTGGGATTGATATTCATCCAAAAGCGAAAATAGATAAATCTTTCACCATTGATCACGGCACGGGAGTGGTGATTGGAGCCACATCCATTATTGGTAAAAACGTAAAACTTTTTCAAGGGGTTACCTTGGGTGCAAAAAGTTTTCCTTT
Source organism: Saccharicrinis sp. GN24d3 (assembly GCF_052400645.1). Taxonomy (NCBI): domain Bacteria; kingdom Pseudomonadati; phylum Bacteroidota; class Bacteroidia; order Marinilabiliales; family Marinilabiliaceae; genus Saccharicrinis; species Saccharicrinis sp. GN24d3. Next base: position 172,856 of record NZ_JBQTGI010000013.1, on the reverse strand, counting down.
AGATGAAAACGGAAACCCAATTAAAGGTATACCCCGTCACCCAATTGTTGAGGACGATGTTGTTATTTACTCGCAAGCCACCATATTAGGAAGGATTACAGTGGGCAAAGGATCGGTTATTGGTGGTAATGTTTGGGTAACCAACGACGTTCCGCCCGGATCGAAAATAGTTCAATTTAAACCGCGAGATATTCTTTTTGCAGAAGGAGGTGGAATATAAAAGGGGAAATTGGCTGTTCATACCATATTATCGTTCATCAGTCATGGTGAATAAGTTATTTAAAAAATTGATGTTCGAATGGGTTTGTACAATAGTCAATTTTTATATATTTGTGATAAGCAATATTAGAATAGAAAATGGCATTTAACATTAAGGAGTGGTATAACGAAAAATTGGAGGGAGAAGTGGTTTTAAACTTCAATGGTAGCATTACTCCTGACCTAATAACTGAGGCGCTCGAAACTATTGAGAAGAGTCTTAACCTTAAAAACGAAAAAAACAAGGTTAGGAAAAAGGTGTACAATGTTTTTGTTGAATGCCTGCAAAACCTTTACCATCACGTAGATAAACCACCCATAGATTTGGACTTGGTTCAAAAAGATAACTTCGGCGTTATTATTCTGAGTAAGGATGGCTCTTTTTATAGAATCTCTACCGGCAACTTTGTCGACAAAAACAAAATTAGCGTAATTAAAGACAGGATTGATCAAGTGAACTCTTTAACGGATAAGGAGATTCGCATGCTTTATTTGGACATTATGAGTAACGGTGAATTTTCCGACAAAGGTGGAGGAGGATTAGGAATGCTGGATATTGTCCGGAAAACCGGAAATAAGTTGGAGTACTATTTTTATAAGTACAACGACAATCATATATTTTTTTCATTAGACGTTTATATTAGTTAAAAACACCATATAGTTTTACCAATATGGAAACAATAGTAAGAGAAGGAACACCTAAAACCCCATTTGTTAGGTTTGACGGTCAAAAGGGCATAATTGAGATTAAAGGTAGATCTATACCCGAAAATTCTATCGAATTTTATAAGCCATTGATTGATTGGCTTGAAGAATACGGCAGTGTCGGAAAGGATGAAACTGCTGTTAATGTGCAACTCGAGTATTTTAATACCAGTTCGTCCAAGTGTATACTGGATATTTTTAAGAAGCTTGAGGTTTTGTTCAAGAAAGGACAAAAGGTTGAAGTGAACTGGTATTACGAAGAGGATGACGAAGATATGTTCGAAGCCGGAGAAGATTACCAGTCCATTATTAATATACCTTTTAAAATGATTGAAATGGAAGAGTAGTAACCTCTGGTGATTTCAATAAGAGTTTAAAGGAGTAATGATTTAAGTATATTGCATATTCATTACTCTTTTTTTATTCTGTTATAAAGCTCCGATAGGTTAAACATCACTTTCTTTAACAGGGAAGACTGCAGTATAATAAATAGCAATAGGTTGTAGAACCAAATTACAGTAAGGTTTGCCCAAATGGTATCTATTGTATATTTACCAAGTCTTTTATATGGGCTTAAAAAGTGTGCTTTTAATAGCTTGCTATCCGGTTCTTTGAATATAGGATCCGCTTTTTGAACCAGCTTACCATTGTATTCAATGATTTTGTTGGAGAAAATGTTGTTTGAATTTTTGACAAACCGTTCAAGCTCCAGGTTGTGGTAGTCTTTCTTTAATTGGTTGAACTGCTCTCGCTTGATATCTGAATTGGTTAACTCTTTCTTTTTCAAATCCAGTTTGTTATCCGTATTGTTAAAAAGCTTACGGTAGGCCAATTTCTTACTGCTCAAATATTCTTTAACCTGGTTAAATGTGTAATTATCAACCTTGTTGTAGGACAACTGGTTAATAAAAGGAATGCTTAGTTTTAATAAACCTTGCGTATTTTCAATGCTAATTTCATCTTTTAACAATTTAAGCGCGTCTTTAACTTTTTCTTCAGAACGTGGTGTGTTAATTAACTTTTGGCACTGATTTAATTTAGCTTGCAATGCTGGCACCCAATATTCCTTTTTAAAATGCGCTTCGCTTTTTATTTTATCATACAGATAAAAATTTCTTTCAAAATCATTGTCTTTAAACTGATGAACGGTTAGCGCTTCAAAAGCCCAGCGAGCCGTAATAATCTCTCCATACCAGGGAACTGTATTCGGATTGGAATATTTGGGGTTTAGATGGTCGTAGCTGATAAATACACCGGATAGAATGATTTGCGGTATGATCAAAAACGGGATCAAAATATAAATATTTACGGCCTGTTTAAAGCTGTCTGATATATTAAGACCCAGTAGATTGGCAAAGACTGATACACTAAACAAAACCAGCCAATATTCAAAAAACATACCTTTTAGCTCGATGATGCTGTTGCCAATAATAACTAAAAGAAAAGTTTGAATGGCCGATATTATAGTTAAGATAAACACTTTTGATATCAAGTAACTAAATCTGCTTAAGTTTAGAAACTCTTCTCGCTTTAATATTTTCCGATCGCTAATTATTTCTTCCGCACTTACGGTCAGCCCAACAAACAACGCTATGATGACACACATAATGAGGTAAATAACAATATTAGGATTGTTCTGGAATATATACCCCTCGTTGTTGACAGCATCTACGTTGTAAAACTTAATGATTGAGGCCAGTAATAAGGCTAAGACGGGTGTCTCGAGCAGGTTGATCAACAAATATTGACGGTTTGACAATTTTGAAAGCAGATCGCGCTTTACGAAAACGCTAAATTGTTTAAGCTTATTGGGTACTTTAAAGTTAATGGTAGGCAGTTCCCTATGTTGTTTTGGGGCCACGGAAGTTTCCGTTCTCTTTTTGGTTTGAAAACGTTCGTACCATTCCTGCGGAGAAATTTTTCTGTTCCTTGTGAATGTGCCGTACTCATCAATAACCTGCGAAGTAACAATGTTAAGTACTTGCTCCGGATTTACATTACCGCAGGTGTTACATTCACTCTCGCGGCGATTGGCCTGCTTAATACTCGATTTAAAATAGGTGATACTCTCCACAGGATCCCCATCGTAGATCAGATAACCACCATGGTCCAATACCAAAAGTTGGTTGAACATTTTAAAAATATCACTGGAAGGCTGGTGGATAACCACAAACACAAGTTTCCCTTTTTGTGCCAGTTCTTTTAGCAAGTCCATAATATTGGCCGAATCCCTCGAAGAAAGCCCGGATGTTGGCTCGTCTAAAAATAATACGGCCGGTTCCCGGATCAGCTCCAGTGCAATATTCAGTCTTTTACGTTGTCCGCCACTAATTTTTTTGTTGAGGGGCGAACCCACCTTCATGTCTTTAATGTCATTTAAACCAAGGGATGTTAATAAATCCAGCACCCTTCGTTTAATCTTAAAATCGCTATAGTCACCAAAACATAACTTAGCGTTGTAGAGCAGGTTTTGGTATACCGTAAGATTCTCCATCAACAAGTCGTCCTGTGAAACATAGCCTATAAGGCCTTCTGTTTTTTGGGATTCCTCATGAATATTGATGTCGTTGATGAATACTTTACCGGAATAAGGTTTGTAAATGCCACTTAATATATTGCTCAGCGTGCTCTTCCCCGCACCGCTTGAACCCATAATTCCCACCAGCTTACCCGATTCGCTGTTAAAAGACAAAGGCTGAACACCCAACGTCTTATTCTTAAACTTGTAGGAAATACTTTCGGCCTTGAAAGATATGGGTGCTGCAATGTTATCACTCGTGAATGTTCCAACAATATCGCTGTAATAAATGGGGTTGATACGGTTATTTCGAATCGAACAGCCAGGTGTTAAAACATGAATTCGTTTCGGATTCAGTAGCTGACCATTTATGTGAATATCGTTTTGGTTGTAGATCTTTAACAAATATAACCCGCCCGATTTAATGCGCAGAATACGGATTTCGTTATCAACGTGTTCCCAGATTAGGTGACGTGCCTTATTATATTTGTTTTCCGGTTTACTATCGACTATTAAAATATTCTCGCTATCAATGGCTTTGGGGGAACCATTGAGCATAAACTTTTCGGTTAGAGCATACTCCTTGTCGTTGATATGAAAAGTTTGTGCTATGGTACTCACAAAATCTTTTTCGAAATGACTTATTTCAACCCCGGACTTGAGGAATTCGATTAGCTGTATAATTACTATCAGCTTTTGGTAGTGCGTAAGTTCTTTATTGATGGCATTGGAGATACGCAAGGCCTTAACCGAATTAGCCGTTAGGGTCGATCTGGATATTTCGCTTTGTTGCAGCTTCGCAAGCTTTGATACATGTTCTTGGTAATAAGATTCATAAATGTCCAGATACTCATCCACCATTTGTTGATTCAACTGCTGGTTCAAAAAGTTTCTGACAATCTGCCTACGTGACTTGTTATCCTTATGAGGAAAGGCTATTAGAGCAAAAAGTTGTATTAAGGCTTTTAATATTCCTTCGCTCATTTTATTAGTTTAATTAAAGTAACCTGCAAGGTGTTAATCTAGTGTGCGCTTAGTTTTCTTCAAGGCTTTTAAAACCAATGTACATCAGTGCCATTCCTGAAGAAGCTTGATTGCTATCCAGTTTGGCTTCGATGATACATTCAACGGAACCTGCAATTTTAAAGTCCCACATGTTGGTTTTATTATACTCGTCGTTTGTAAAAAGCAGGTTTCTGTTGGTGTCGTATACCGAGAATATGATGGATTGATTGTTAGCCGAGCATGCCGCCAACCTATAAATACTGCCATTTAAAAATGTAGTATGGAATTCAGCTACTTCGTCTCCTGTTAAAAAAGCCCTCAATGGTTGACCGTTGGGTATAAACGGGGCTTTAATTAAACTAGAGCAATCTTTACGCTTTTCATCTTGCGAATTAACCGGTGATGGAGCAAAAAAGCTACATGCTAGAATAATAATTAAGGTTAAAACAATTCCTTTTTTCATGAGTAAGAGTATTTTTTATCTATTGAATGCCATTATCTTCTCAAGCAATTATACTTGTAATTGCTAAACTACAAACGTTCAATATAAATTATAAATTGCGTGTGATGCTTATTTTTTCGATGTCTAAAATAGCTATTTTTATTAAAATACACCACAAATTGCAATGTTACGGTAGAATATTATTCTTTTTCTTAAAAAAATCATTCATATTTATTCAAAAATAATCAATTTAAAAAGGATAATAATGTTTATGAAAAGGTGGATCTTTTTACTGTCATTAATTTTGACAGGATTATGGGCTCAATCCCAGGGAATTAAAGAATTGAGTTTGGAGGACGTGATTGTCGGAGGTAAAAATTACAGAAAATTTCTACCATCATATAAGAATTATAAATTCTTAGGAAATTCCGATAATGTGGTGTTAAACCAATCGGATAGCTTGTTTCTGGTTACCGGGAAAGGCAAAAAATCCTTCCTCTTAAATTTAGAAAAAGTAAATAAAGAGTTTAAAAGGCTTGATTTAAATCAACTTAATACTTTATGGAATATCAATTGGATCGATAATAACACATTTTGGATTGATAATAATGAAGGTATAGTTGTATATAATATAGAATCGAAAAGCATAGAGTATATTTTATATTATCCTAAAGGTGCAAAACATGTTCATTTTAATTACAAAACGTCAGCTATCGTTTACCTGAAAGATTTTGATTTATATATTTCTGAGCTAAACAAACAGCCCCAAAAAATAGAAAGCGGTTCAAAAGAGGGAATTGTCTTGGGGCAGTCTGTTCATAGAAGTGAATTTGGGATTACGGATGGAATATTCTGGTCGCCATCAGGCAATTCGGTGGCTTTTTACAGGATGGACGAAACCATGGTTACCGATTACCCATTGGTCAACGTTAACGCGCGGGTAGCCAAAACAGAAAATATCAAATATCCAATGGCTGGAATGAAAAGCCATGAGGTAACCGTTGGGGTCTATGACCTGCGCACAGGTAAATTGGTTTATATGCAAACCGGCGAACCCAGAGAAAAATATTTAACGAATATTTCCTGGAGCAATGATGAGCAAAAAATACTGATCGCTGAGTTAAACAGGGGGCAGGATCATATGAAAATGAATATATACGATTCCAAATCCGGAAACCTGGTTAGGGAGTTGTTTGAAGAAAAAAGCGATACGTGGGTAGAACCTGAAAACCCGGCCTTGTTTGTGCCGGCTACCTCAAATCTATTTATATGGCAAAGCGAAAGAGATGGTTACAATCATTTGTATTTGTACGACTTAAACAAAGGCCTGATTAAACAGCTCACCAAAGGTCAATGGGTGGTGACCAAAGCACTGGGTTTTGATGCCAAAAGTAAAAATTTGTTTTTTGAAGCTACAAAAGATGGAGGCGTGCTTAACCGAAATTTATATAAAGTTGCATTAGGTAACGGCAAAGTAAGCAGGATAACTTCCGGTGAGGGAACGCATGCGATAAGTATAAGCAAATCGGGAAACAAAGTAATAGATATGTATTCTAACCTTAACACACCAAGGGTTATTCAATTGGTTGATGTTAATAAGCGTACTTCAATGAAATTGCATGAAGCCGAAAACCCTTTCCAAGGTTACAAGGTGGGTGAAATTGTTTTGGATACTATTAAGTCGGCCAACGGTAAAACAGATTTGTATAGCCGTATGATTTTACCTCCGAACTTTGACACAACAAAAAAATACCCGGTGGTTGTTTATGTGTATGGAGGGCCACATGCCCAATTGGTTAAAAACAGTTGGCTGGGGGCGGCCAGAATGTGGCAGCTTTACATGGCTCAGCAGGGATATATTGCATTTACCATGGATAACAGGGGTTCGCCGGATAGAGGGTGTGACTTTGAAAAGGTAATTCACCGCCGCCTTGGGGAAGCCGAGGCGGCCGATCAAATGGAAGGAATTAAATTCCTGAAATCGCTTCCATATGTGGATGAAAACAGAATCGGGGTTCACGGATGGAGTTATGGAGGTTTTATGACCATCAATTTAATGGAAAAATATCCGGATGTTTTTAAGGTAGGTGTTTCTGGTGGTCCGGTTACGGACTGGAAATATTATGAAATCATGTATGGAGAGCGGTATATGGATTTGCCGGAAGAAAATAAAGAGGGATACGAGCTGACAAACCTCAATAAGCGTACACAAAACATCAACGGACGTCTATTGGTAATTCATGGAGCTATCGACCCTACCGTAGTGTGGCAGCATAGTCTTTATTTTGTAGAACAATGTATAAAAAACAGAAAGCAAATAGATTATTTTGTTTATCCAAGGCACGAACACAACGTCAGGGGTGCTGATCGTGTGCATCTTATGCAAAAGGTGATCAATTATTTTAATGACTTTTTGTAGTCTGAACAAAGAGAAATCTGTAAAAGTTGTGAAGCCAGCTCTGGCTTAAGCTCTTCCCCTGGCTATCCGGCTGGGGGAAGTAATGCAAGGTAAGTATGGGGATGGGTTACATCATTAGATTCTTGAAACACCATAAACTTTTTTATTTATATATGTCAACATAAGGTTTTCGCGGGGCAAATCTATTAAATTTGTTTGTTTGTTCGCTGGTAAGTCTAAAATCGAATTCATTACCACCAGCGGGTACCCTCGGAAAATAGGCCAATTGTACCTGAATAGTGTTAAAAACCAAATGATCGTTACGTATTCTAAACCCGCCACCGATGGAGTAATATGGTTTATTGTTAAATGTTGTTTTACGGTTCGAAATCCAGGCCACATCACAAAAGGAGAAAAAAGCCATTTTAAAACCCAACAATTCCTTGCTTGAAAAAAGTATGTTCTCGTTACTAAAAACAATTTTTTTGGTTCCACGAAGACGGTGGCTTCCATAACCTCTTATTCCATTATTTGCTTCGTTGATGTATAAATAGTTCGGATAACTATTGTGATAACCCTTTACATAATTAACGGAAAAAAAGGAACGCAACCGGTGTATTCCAATATGGTTTAATGATGATATATACTGTGCTTGCAATTTTACCCGGGAATCTTCGGGTTCGCCATGGTAGAAATAAGACTGAATATCGCTACTGATGTACAAATAACCTTTGTTGGGAATCAGTGCTTTGCCAAATGAAAAGTGTGCAGCTGAATAATATCTGTTTTTTAACGTATTGTGGTTATAACCAAAGCTTATAGAGCCAAGGAATCCATAAGGAACGTCCTCGGTTCTGCCGTAGTTATAAATCAGTTGGTTTTTGTAAAAATCTCTTTTAGAAAACGAAACCGAACCAAACACAGAAAAGTTAGGTTTGTAATTGGCAAGCATCATTAATGTATCGTGCATATTAAAATATTCCGAGAACAAAGTTTGGCCCAAGAAAGCCAGGTTAGACCGGTCGAAGAAATTTTCGGCATTTATCAAGTATGATTTGCCCACCCAATAATCTTGTAGAAGATAATCGTGGTTATAGATATTGTTATTGTCAAGTGATCCTGTTAAATGATTGATCTTGAAATTTCTATATATATTAAAACCGGCAGCGTATTTTATTTCCGGAATAAAAAAATCTTTCCTGGCACCAACACTTTGGAAGTTAGATTTATATGTGTTGTTGATCTCCGTATCAAAGGTGATGAAGGTGCCGTAAATATTCTCCCATCTTAAATGTTCATAAAAACCAATGTTGCCTTTTTCGGTTTTCTGGGTGTTAATTTTATGTTCGAGTTCCAGTCCGTATCCTAATGCATTTTTACTATATAGTCCGAATTGAGCGTTACTTCCCGAAAATGAAAGTCGGGCACCATATGGGTAGCTATCCTGAGTGATTACCAAAACATTTACAAGTGAAGTGTCTATTATGGCAGGTTCAACAACAATTAAGGCATCGGTAATGAAATTTAAAGAACGCAAGATACGTTCACTATCCTTGAGTTTCCTCATTTTTACAAACTCACCGTTTTTAAAGGTCAAATTACTTTTAATAATGCTGGGCTTGGTTTTAAAACGGAGATCACTCAGGTGCTTTTCAATTCTATTGGTTGAAAAACCAATTGTGTCGAGGATATTTTTAGCGAAAGGAGATATTTGTTTGATTTTTATAGAACGGATAACCTTATTGTTATATTTAGCATTCTCTTTTTCAAATGCAGCAAAAATATCATTTTTCGATATGTTCGAATCCTGGGAAACGACTAACCATTCATATAACTTTTTATATACAAAGCTGTTACTAGATTGTTGCTTCAGATATTTTTGGATCGAAATTTCGTTTTGAGCCGCAGTATCTAAAGTTGTTGGAATATTCTGTGAACAGACGTGGTAACCTGTAAACAAAAAAACAATGTTCACCAAAAATATCTTTATTGGAATGCAAAACAAGTATGAAAAGTGCTTTCTCAAGGCCAAACATGGTTTATCGTTGTTTTATGAAACACTAATATATAAAGAAAATAATAAGCAGTAGCATGATACCTGCTAAAATAAACAACCAGCGCTGCTTTTGAAAACGATTGTGCTTTCCGGAATGATAATTCGTATCCAACAAACCGAGATAAAACAAGTAAACTGCATTGAAAAGCTGTCTGGGTTGTAAAGTAAAAAGCATCGCAACCTGTAAAATTGACATGTTTTTGTTGAATATTTAGACAAAATGACTTATTCTGCATACTGGCAAATGATTTGTTGCCTCTTTATCACTTAATTATAAAAAATAATAAGATGAATTTAAATGAATATACCATCAAATCGCAAGAAGCCATTCAGCAAGCGGTTGAAATCGCGCGAGGTTTTAGTCATCAAGCCATTGAACCGGGGCATTTGTTAAAAGGAATGATTGAAGTAGACGAAAATGTCATTCCGTACTTGTTTAATAAGTTGGAGGCCAGGAATATCAACTCTCCTTTACAGGCTATTATCGATAGCTACCCCAAAGTGTCCGGTGGAGAACCATTTTTATCCAGGAACACAAACGAGGTCCTGTTAAAAGCCAAGGAATATCTCAAAACTTTTGAAGACCAGTATGTGAGTATCGAACACTTATTGTTAGGACTTATAAAATCAAAGGATCCGGTATCCAACCTGTTAAAAGATGCCGGAGTAGCCGAGAAAGCTTTGATTATGTCGGTAAAAGAACTCAGAAAAGGGGCGAAAGTTGACTCTCCCTCGGCAGAAGACAGCTACAATGCTTTAAATCGTTATGGAGTAAATTTAATCGAAAGTGCCAGGTCGGGAAAGCTTGACCCTGTTATTGGCCGCGACGAAGAGATCAGAAGGGTTTTGCAAATATTGTCTCGTCGTACTAAAAATAATCCTATACTGATTGGTGAACCTGGAGTGGGAAAGACTGCCATAGCAGAAGGTATTGCTATGCGGATAGTAAATGGGGATGTCCCGGATAATTTAAAATCCAAGCTTATTTATGCTTTGGATATGGGAGCCTTGATCGCAGGGGCAAAGTACAAGGGTGAATTTGAAGAACGCTTAAAAGCTGTTGTTAAAGAAGTGGTTGCCAGCGATGGAGGAATTGTCCTGTTTATTGATGAGATACACACCTTGGTTGGCGCAGGAAAAAGTGAGGGTGCCATGGATGCAGCCAATATATTAAAACCGGCACTGGCGAGAGGTGATTTAAGAGCTGTTGGGGCGACCACCTTAAACGAGTATCAAAAATACTTTGAAAAAGATAAAGCACTGGAACGTCGTTTTCAACTGGTTATGGTGGACGAACCGGACACGCCCAGCGCCATATCCATTTTACGTGGCTTAAAAGAAAGGTACGAAACATACCATAAGGTTAGGATCAAAGATGATGCTATTATTGCTGCTGTTACCTTATCGTCGAAATATATAGCGGACAGGTTTCTGCCAGATAAAGCCATTGATTTAATTGACGAGGCGGCGGCCAAACTTAGGTTAGAAATGAATTCTGTACCGGAGGAATTGGATGAGCTGGACAGAAAAGTTAAACAACTGGAGATTGAGCGGGAGGCAATAAAAAGGGAAGGGGATGAAAAAAAGCTGCAGTACTTGAGTAAAGCTCTCTCCGAGCTCAAAGACGAAAGGACTAACTTGAGCGCTAAATGGCAAGAGGAGAAGTCCATTGTTGATGAAATTCAAAAGTACAAATCCGACATCGAACACTTTAAGTTTGAGGCGGAGAAGGCAGAAAGAGAAGGGTTGTTTGAACAAGTGGCCGAACTTCGCTACGGGAAAATAAAAGCTGCGGAAGAACGCATTGAACAACTGAAGTCCAAACTTAAGGAAAGACAATCCGAGCATGCCTTGATCAAGGAGGAGGTGGACTCTGAGGATGTGGCCTCGGTGGTAAGCAGATGGACCGGAATTCCTGTCACTAAAATGCTTAAGAGCGAAAAAGAAAAATTGCTGACATTAGAAAAAGAACTCCACCAAAGAGTCGTGGGACAGGAGGAGGCTATTGCTGCGGTATCGGATGCTATCAGGCGCAGTAGGGCCGGTTTACAGGATGATAAGCGACCCGTAGGCTCTTTTATCTTTCTTGGTATGTCAGGGGTCGGCAAAACCGAGTTGGCCAAGGCCCTCGCTTCATTCTTGTTTGATGATGAAAATAAGATGACAAGAATCGACATGTCCGAATTCCAGGAAAGACATTCGGTTTCGCGACTTATTGGTGCCCCTCCTGGATATATTGGTTACGACGAAGGCGGACAATTGACCGAAGCGGTGCGCAGAAAACCATACTCGGTGGTGTTGCTGGATGAAATTGAGAAGGCTCATCCAGATGTTTTCAACGTTTTGTTGCAGGTGCTTGACGACGGCAGATTAACGGATAATAAGGGACGGGTGGTCGATTTTAAGAATACGATTATCATTATGACCTCGAATGCAGGAAGTCATATCATACAGCAGAATTTTGATTCCCTGGGTCCCAATAATCAATCCGAAGTTATGGAGAAAACCAAGACGGAGGTATTCGGCCTGCTCCGCAATACAATTAGACCCGAGTTTCTAAACCGCATTGACGATATTGTAATGTTTGCGCCTTTAACGCGGAAGGAAATTAAAGAGATAGTGTTACTGCAATTTAATTCGATAAAGAAAACGCTGGAATCGAAACAGGTGCGAATAGATATCTCGGACGAGGCTGTTCAGTTTATCGCCAATGCTGGCTTTGATCCACTTTTTGGGGCAAGACCTATTAAGAGAGTTCTCCAAAAAGAAGTATTAAACGAGTTATCGAAACGTATACTTGCCGATACAATTGTAAAAGACAAGCCCATATTGGTAGATTATGTAAATAATAAACTGGTGTTTAATAATTAGGAAAATACCCGGTTTATCGTTTGACTTTTCCAAAGTTTTAAACTTTGGAAAAGTTTTAATCCTGCTGCGCATTGGTAATTTTAGGCAGGCTAAAGTTGAATTTAATAGCTAATAGCCGAATAGTTATAATAGCTACAATAGTGGCAATTTGCGAAAAATGAATATCAACCTGGAAATAATGCAACAGCAGATATATCGTTCCTCCAAAAATACAAGCTGTGGCATATATTTCCTTATGAAAGATTAAGGGTACGTCATTGCATAAGGTATCGCGTAACACTCCTCCAACAACTGCTGATGATAAGCCCATTACCAAAGATAGCGGAGGGGTAAGACCGAAAACCAGTGCTTTTTCTACCCCAATTATGGTAAAAACGCCAATTCCAATGGTGTCAAAAAGAAACAGGGTTTGCTTTAGCTTAATTATTTGCTTGTAAAAAATAAAGGTGAAAGCTATAGAACAAAGGATTAGAACAAAATATTCCCAACCCATAATCCATGTAACCGGAGTGTTGCCCAATAGCAAATCCCGAATTGTTCCTCCACCTACAGCAGTAACAAAACCAATAAAAGCCGCACCAAACAAATCCAGCTTCTTTTCGGATGCTGATAAAGTGCCACTAATGGCGAAAGCACAAGTTCCTGCATAATCCGCAAAACCCAATAAATCCATTTTGAAGAATTTTGCGCAAAAGTAATTTTTTTTGTCGAGCTTACAAGATCTCTTCTTATGACACAGGAACCGTTTTGTTTAAATTATTGGTGCAAAACCGGCCAACTTTAGAAATGAAATTAACGATGCTTTCCAATTCTTCATCGGTAGGCGGGGTAAACGGAACCACCTCCAGGGAGCAAAAAGTTTGAAATTTATTCATAAACCTGGCGCCTTTGGTAATGTCTTCGCTAAGTTCATAAAACTCGTTTCCTTCTTGCAGCATTCCTGATAATGAAGTGGAAGCAGGTATATAATCGTAACTCAACAACATGCCTAAAGCCAATCTCTCGCCCGCTAATACGGCTAAGTTATAGAGAAACTCATTATCGAAAGGTCCACGGTTAACGATTAGTTTTTCACAAGTGTTTAAGTACGATTTACCTTCATCGAAATAGAATTTCCAATCTTTCTCGGCATCTTGCCAAAACTTAGGTTTTGTTCCCATAATCTAATATTTTACAATTGACCCCTGTACAATGTACGGGCTTATTACAAAAGTATTAAATAAATACATACTTGGGTTGTTTTAAATGCGAATTGTAATTAAAACATGCAAAAAAATGTCAAATTAATATCTACAATGCAATTATCCCTTTGATTTTGTTTACTTCGGATGTGACATCTACGATACTTTGAGGCGAAGACATTTTTACTGTGCATGTGATGGAAACAAACTTAAGGTTTTTGGTGTGTTTATATAAAATTTCCCCTTTTTTAGGAAGTAGTGAAACCACTTGTTTAACTTTGCCGTCTTCGTTTGGAACAATAAACTTAAACATATATAGTAACGGCCATTTATTGTTCTCCTTAAGTTTCTCCAGTAATATGTCGTAGTTTTGCGAAGCCATAATATAATTTTAGGCACAAAAATATATTATTTAATCCATAAAAACATTCTTCAAAATAAAGAAGAATGTTTTTATGGAAAAACCGGTTTATATCGGTTATCTTTTATTTTTTCATCAAACCATGGTAGTAATATACCTTTTCCGATTTTAACGGAACTTCGTACGATACCATTAATCCGGTGGGTATTGGCGATACGAGGATAGCTAGTTTAAATTCTTCGTTTTTAGAAAATTTGATGACATAAGGAGAGTTCATGCTAAAATTTTTTACGGAGTAAAAACTCTTTTGGACATTACCTCCCCTAAAATAAAGGGTTGCAATTTCATCCTCGGCAAATTCAATTTTATAAACATTATGTACTGTTAACGAATCATCCTGAACAAAAGGGTTAAAGCTAACAATACCTGACTCGAAGGGTTCACCGGTCAATTGCACCGGATGAAGGAACAAATCCCATTCCCCAATAAATTCGGCCTCCGATTGCGGGAAAGAGGCTGGGTTAATGGATGATAGAAGTAATTCTTTGTAGGCTTTGTTTTGCGAATCCAATAATTCACTTTGGCCCAAACATTTATTAAGGGAATCATTTATCCCTTGGATTGAATCTCTAAGAACTTCCATTTCCTTAAGTGAAAACTTATACATCTCATCAAATTTTGAAACTCCATCATCGATTGAAGTATTCACGTCTGCCGGATCAAAATAGGCACTCTTGACATGCTCAAAAAAGGTGTTCTGCTTTTTCCAGGCTAACTTCATGACCTTAAGGTCCTGTTGCAAGGTTTTGTGGGTTCTCATTAAAGTGTCAAGGGAAAATTGAACCTCCCTTTTTGTTTGTGCCCTTAATATGCTTCCCCCGATAATAAAAAGCCCCAGTAGAAGGATTTGGCAACTGTATTTAACTCTCATTTTATTATAGTTTTGTAGCGTAAGACATTATATGTGTGTAACATACAAATTACTAAAAAGAACGATTAAAAACTAGGCTAAAAACATTTTATAACAATTTTTAATATTTAAGATGGAATGATTTTTACGGCTGAGCGATAAATAGTTATACCTGTATTAAATTGAGAAGAAAGAATACCGCACCCATAGTATTGTTTGAAGAATGCTATAATATTTTAGATGCTTTATTAAATTTGCATCCTTTTTGTAGATAAGCATCATTAAATAAAAAATATAAGATATATGTTAAGAGTTAAAGTTGTTGTTGTACTAATATTGCTGTGTGGAGCAATGTTTGGGCAAAAATTTAGAGCCCCGTTATCAAAAGGGGATAAGCAATTGAATTTTGGTTTGGGATTTAATACCGACGGTTTTCCGGTGTATGGTGGGGTTGACTTTGCTGTGCATGACGAGATTACAATTGGGCCACAGGTAAATATGGTTTTTGGCGACGATTCTTCGTTGTCACTTGGCTTTCGGGGGGATTATCATTTTAACCGTTTATTAGAAATTACATCAGACTGGGATGTTTATGCAGGAGCAAACGCCGGGTTGGGCATCGAAACAAATAACACCTTGGAATTAGGCCTTCAGATAGGAGGGAGATACTACTGGGACAACAAATGGGGTATAAACCTTGAATTTGGGGGCGGGAATACTTTTAGTACAAAGCTTGGTGTGTCCATGAAGTTTTAAATATCTGGATTGAATACAGAAAGCCCGTTGCCAAATTTTAAGGACGGGCTTTCAACTTATCTACTGTGTTGTGACGTTGTCCGAAAAACCGGGTATGGACAAATTATCTTCTTCAATGGTTGGACGTAATGTTTATGCACCTTTGTCATTAAATAAAAAAGGTTATCCTTGATCCAAATATTTAATTCCTGAATGTGCAGTAATCGTGATAAAAGCACTAAATTATGGTAGTTGCTTACCGTTTTTGTAAACCCACTTTCCTGCTTCCTTTTCGAATATAGATATTTCATGGATGTGATTTAACAGTCCGCTTTCCATAAAAACCGCCTTAAACTCAACGCTAGCACTATCATCGTTAGGCAATCCGTTTTTCCTACTTAAAATGCTTAATCCAATCCAGCTAACCGATTGAGCCCATTTCTTTATCTCCTTCTTTTCTTTTATGTTTCTGGTTTTACTATGCTGGCTGGCCATCAAATACTCAACATCGGCAAAAGTAAAAGCCGTATATCTGGATCGCATTAATTCTTCGGCAGTTTGTGCATTTTTGTACCCTTTAATAATAGGTAAGCAACATATATTGGCCGCTTTATTTGAACCACATGGGCAAATCGAGTTCATGAACAGGTTTATTTTGATTGATTTTGAATAACTTTTTCCAAGGCTATTTTTAATGGGCAACTAGAGTCTATTGGTAAACCTTTGCGATAATTATTTAAAAGCCTTGTGGATTGTTCTGCCAACATTCTTCTTACCGCTCTTCTTTCACCTTTGATTTTAGCTATTCGCATGTTATCGTAAGCAGTGGTCTGATGACGCATCCATGCTATAACTGCCCTTGATGCTCGTTCTTTAATAGGTATCATCTCGGTCCGTGCAACGGTGCCGCTTCCCACAGGTATGGCATGCTGGGTAACCATAATAGACATGGCTTTAGCAACAGGTTGATAACTGGGATGAAAGTTCAAGAATTTCCCTACCTCTTCACAGAACTCAACTTCATATGCCTGCTGTTTCTTTTCTCTGCGTTCTGCATTGTAAACTTTTTGTTTCTGATAACTGGCTGTGGAACGCGTGGCTTCCATTTCTTGTTTGGCTCTTATTATCGCTGCTTTTGGTGCCCAAACTCCTTTAGACATGGTACGACGACCTTTTTTAAAAACAACCCGCCAACATTCACTTCTGGAAGTTACTTTTCGGGTAACCCCTGCATCGCCAGCAGGGAGGAAACCCCAGTGGGCAGGAGGGGTAATTTGGTAACCTTCTTCATCTTTAAGGTTGCCGTGGGTATCCGTTGTCACAGTTTTTATTTGAGCGGGCATATATTATTAAGGTGTAAAATTTGCACAAAAGTAACAAAAAGAAAATAGTAGAAAAGATGAAATAAAGTTGAGGTATTGTTTGTGTCAAATATATCTATCAAGCGGAGAGATGCTAATTTTTAAAAATGTAACAGGAATGTAACAATGGCTTAACTGCACTGTAATAACCCCGCCGTATTTTTGTAGCAGGAAAAATGTTGAATATTAATCAATCAGAACAAATGAGTTAGTTATGTTGGGAAAATGACTAAAGCATTTGATAGATTGCACACACAGGAATAAAACAGGAATAAAATGAGAAGAATTGTATTTTTAAGTGCATTAATAGTTGGGCTATGGTTTAGCAGCATGAAGGCACAAGCACCGGTGGATGTATCTGCCAATGTTGGGAAGGGCATTCAGTTCAAAACAGAGAATGATCTTTTTTTTCTAAAACTTACCACAAGAATCCAAACCAGATGGGACTTCAACAACACCCTGAGTTCTTCATCTGCAGCAGCAGCTTTTGACAATAAAGCCTGGGTAAAACGTTCACGTTTGAAATTTGACGGATACTTCCTTAATAAAAACCTGGTTTATAAAATTGAATATGATCTTGCTGGTGGTTATGTGAGAGATGCTTTGGTGAAATACAAAATGAATAATCTTGAGATTTGGTTTGGTCAAGGGAAACTGCCAGGTAACAGAGAACGTGTAGTATCTTCAGGTAATTTGCAGATGGTGGACCGTTCTGTTTTTAATAAATATTATACGCTTGACAGAGATGCAGGTCTGCAACTTCACCATAAATTTAAAATAGGGAATGCTATTGTATACGATCGTTGGGCCGTTAGTTCGGGTGATGGTATCGTGGATAATGATGATGCACCGGGAGTTAGTTTAACCGGAAAACTTGAGATGCTTCCAATGGGTGAGTTTAAGTCCAAGGGGCATTACAAGTCGGCTGATTTAAGTCGGGAAGAAACACCTAAGGTAGCTTTTGCAGTCTATGCAAATTATAACGTTGATGCGTATAAAGACCAAGGGCAGGTAGGTAGTATAATTGGTGGAGAGGCTGACTTATTAAATATCGGAGGAGACTTCGTTCTTAAATATCGCGGATACTCTTTTATGGCTGAAGCTGGTACCAGATCGGTAACTGATGATAATGAATTTATTTATGATGATAACGGAGTCGTTGCAGATGCGTACTACACAGGATATGGAGCCAATGTTCAAACTGGATATGTTTTTAAAAATAACTGGGAATTATCAGGACGTTACGCATTTACTAAGCCAAATGAGACACAGTTCAATTCTGAAATAAAAGACTTTACTTTAGGTTTAAGTAAGTATATCCTTGGTCATAATTTTAAATTGCAAGGAGATGTCACTTTCCGGGAGAAACTTGGCGACCAAAATCAGATTATTACCAGATTACAGATGGAATTCCAGTTCTAAGGCTGCGGTTGGTTATTGATAAATACGCGTCGCAAGTTCTTGGATTAGAATAATAACAATCTAAATTAATTAGAAGAAAAATGAAGAAGATATTGTTTGTACTGTTGATAGGAACCATGTTTGCTGCATGTCAGAACGGAAAAAAAGGATCCGCAGGGAGTTCAGAAAAAGCTTCAAGTATATCTGCTGCAGGTGCAACTTTCCCAATGCCTTATTACAACATGGTTATTAAAAATTACATCAAGGAAAAAGGTGTATTGGTAACTTACGGAGGAATTGGTTCAGGAGGTGGTATCAAAAGTCTCAAGGATAAAGTAGTGGACTTTGGTGCTACGGATGCTTTTCTATCGGATGAGAAATTAACAGATATGCCCGCCGAAATAGTGCATATCCCAACATGTCTGGGAGCAGTTGTAATTGCTTATAACCTTCCAGGAGTTGAAGGGCTAAAGCTTACCAACGAGTTGCTTGAGGGTATTTTTATGGGAAAAATAACCAAGTGGAACGATAGCCGTATTAAAGCAAATAACGAAGGCCTGGCGTTACCAGACCAGACTATAACATTCGTGCATCGTTCAGACGGTAGTGGTACCACCTTTATTTTTAGTGATTATATGAGTAAAATCAGTTCTGTGTGGGCTGATCAGGTAGGTACTGGTAAATCGTTACAATGGCCTGTTGGAATGGGAGCTAAAGGTAATCCCGGTGTTGCCGGAACAATTAAGTCTACCGTGGGATCAATTGGTTATGTGGGAAGTGAGTATGCCTTGGCTCAGAAAATTCCGGTGGCTCTATTACAAAACCAAAGCGGTAATTACATCGAACCCACTATCGAATCAATTAGTGCTTCTGCTCAAGGTGCTTTGCCTGCGGATACTCGCGTAATGTTAACCGACTCTGATGATGAAAATGCTTATCCTATCAGTGGTTTTACCTGGTTAATATTATACAAAGATCAAGCTTATGATGGCAGAAGTAAAGCTCAGGCTCAGGCTACATTAGCGTTTTTGGATTGGCTGATTAGCGCAGATGCGCAGGGTGTGGCTTCCAAAGTTAATTATGCACCGCTGCCTGAAAAAGCAGCTAAACAAGCAAAAGCAATTCTTCGTTCAGTAACTTATAATGGCGAGGCTTTGTTAAACTAGACCAGCCGATATTAGAGTGGGGCTTGTAAAAAACATCAAAAATCAAGTTCACAATCGACTTGATTTTTGTTTTTTATAATTATACCCTTAAGTACTTATTTGCATTGAATCATATAAAACATGAAGAGCGATACTATCACTAAGTACGTATTACTTATTTCATCTCTCGTAATCTTATTGGTATCGGCAGGAATGGTGTACTCATTGATTGGAGATGCCGTTCCTGTGTTCGAAAAATTTGGGTGGCGTTTTATTACTTCAACCGATTGGAATCCTACCGAGGGTAGAGAAAGTTATGGAGCATTACCTTTTATCGCGGGTACTTTAAGCACTTCTTTATTAGCCTTGCTTATATGTTTGCCCATGGCATTTGCCACCTCTTTGTTTATTGCGGAATATTTCCGTAAATCTTCATTCTCATCGGTATTAGGTTCAATGGTAGATTTGTTGGCAGGAGTTCCTTCCATAGTTTATGGATTGTGGGGCTTTTATACCTTACGACCATTTATCGTTTCTATAGGTCTCGACCCGCAGGGATATGGAATATTTACTTCAGGATTAATATTGGCGATCATGATTATTCCATATGCCACTTCAATTAGCAGCGAGATCATTAGTATGGTGCCAAATGAGCTAAAGGAAGCGGCTTATTCTTTGGGAGCAACCAGGTTAGAGGTTATTAAATATGTGGTTTTACCGAATGCGCGTTCGGGAATTGTTGCCAGTTTCATACTGGCTTTTGGCAGAGCATTGGGAGAAACCATGGCAGTAACTATGTTAATTGGTAACGCCAATATTATTCCCACGGGTTTGTTTAGCACCGGGAATAGTATGGCTAGTGTAATTGCCAATCAATTTGGTGAGGCAGATGGGTTAAAAATGAGTGCATTAATTGCTATTGGATTATTGCTATTTGTAATTACGGGCATCATCAATGCAGTTGGTAAGTTAGTGATTAAAAAAATGTCCTGATAAGAATAGCATGGGAACAGAAAATAATACCGTTAAATTAAAAGATAATAGCCGTTATCGAAACTTAAAAGATAAGTTGTTCTTGGCAGGCGTTATAGTGGTATCAATTATTACAATATCTCCGATTGTATTGATTATAGGCAAACTTGTATGGAAAGGGATAGCGCAAATTAATTTCTCTTTTTTTACAGAAATTACCCCAAGTACCTATGAAGCAATGACTGCTGTTGCAAACAATGAAATTATACCCGGAGGTATAGTGAACGGTATTACAGGTACGCTGCTCATTGTAGGAATAGCTTCGTTAATGGCCATACCCATAGGCATACTTATTGGTTTATTTTTATTTGAAAACGGACAAAAAACTTACGCAACCCTGATTCGTAATTTATCCGATATATTACAAGGGGTTCCCTCTATTGTTTTAGGTTTAATAGCATACCTATGGATTGTAAAAGGTATAACCCATGGTTATTCGGCACTGGCAGGTAGTGTAGCTTTAGCTATAATGATGCTTCCTTTAATTATTCGTTCCACCGAGGAAACCATGAAAATGATTCCCGGAACATTAAAAGAAGCAGGGTTGGCATTGGGCGTACCCTATTACAAGGTTATACTTAGGGTATTAATTCCCAGTGGTTTCAGCGGATTGTCAACAGGTATCCTCTTAGCCATATCCAGAATACTGGGCGAAACGGCGCCTTTGATGCTGACCGCGCTGGGAAACCCATTGATCAACTGGGACGCTACCGCCCCAACAAGTGCAGTGCCATTATTAATTTGGGACTTTTACAACGATCCCAATATGGTTAATCTAATATGGAGCTCATCCTTATTTTTGATGGGTTTTGTATTAACCCTGAACATTATCTCTAAAAGAATAATCGCCAAACGATAAAAGGTAAAAGAAACATAAAACGAGCCATAAAATAAATGCTAATTTCCTGAGCCCATTGGAAACAAAATGATACGAATGAATAAAAATATAGACATAATAGAAAATCCGGTCTTGAAGGTCGATAAACTACATATAGCCTATAACAAATCGGATAAATATGCGGTTAAGGATGTTAATGTCACCATTAAAAAAAATACCATTACTGCTATTATGGGACCATCGGGATGCGGGAAAAGTACCATGCTGCGTGCAATAAACCGTATGCATGAGTTATATCCTGATATCAAAACAGAAGGTGATATTTACCTGAATGAAGAAAATATCATGAAGATGTCGCCTATACACCTCCGTAGAAAAATAGGAATGGTTTTTCAACGTCCGAATCCATTTCCTACCATGAGCATATATGATAATGTTATTGCAGGTTATAAGCTTAATGGTATTCGTATAAAAAAGAGTGCAAGAGACCAGATTGTTGAAGATTCGTTACGCAGTGTGGCCTTGTGGGATGAAGTAAAAGATTCATTGCATAAAAAGGGTACCTTCTTATCAGGAGGACAGCAACAACGTTTATGTATTGCCCGTGCAATAGCCTTTAAACCTGATGTGATTTTATTAGATGAGCCTACATCTGCACTAGACCCAATAGCAACGTCGAAAGTTGAAGACCTTTTAATACAACTGAAGAAAAATTATACCATTGTGATGGTAACACATAACATGTCGCAGGCAGCACGTATTTCAGAGTATTCTATGTTTATGTATCTCGGCGATTTGGTTGAATATGGCAAAACCAAGATGATGTTTACCAACCCCCGAGACAAAAAAACAGAAGAATATTTAACGGGTAAATTTGGTTGATTTTATTGTACAATTGATAATTAAAGACTTAAGCCAAAAAAACAATGATACAAAAAGAAAAGGCAATAAAAGAAATACAGGATAGTTTTAAAGACTATTCTAACCTGATGATTCAGCAGCTTAGTGAGTTAGAGAATATTGTGCAAAGTGGGTCCAACTCCATCTCAGATAAGGAAATTAAAAAGATTGAGATCGCCGAAAAGCAGCTGAATAAATATGAGGTAAAAATTAGTGAGAAAATAATTAGCACCATCAGTTTACATCACCCTGTTGCATCCGAGTTACGCGGATTAATGGCCTGTTACCGCATCGTAATTAGTATGGAACGTATTGGAGATTTAGTAAAGGATATTGTATTCTTCATCAGAAAAATCGAAGATACTAAGTTATACGAAGAACTTTCGGATGTGATATTTAATATGATTACATCAAGTAGTGGAATGGTTGAAAAGGCATTGCTTTCATTTATCAATGAGGACAGAGACTCGGCAATATGGACTATAAAAAATGACGAGGTAATTGATGAGATGAATAAGAAGCTGATGAAGAAGGGAATAAAAAAAGCTAACCTTCAGGAAGAAGCACGGGAGGTTCTTTTGCATTTAATCAACTTTAAGAGCGTTATTTCGAAGATTGAACGAATAGGGGATCACGCCGGTCATATTGCAGAGGCATCAATTTTTGCCCAGGAGGGAAGGGATATTCGCCATCAAAACGTGGATGAAAAATAATTTTTTTGGATTTTCTCGTATATTCGTGCAAACTCCAAAATTTATGACACAGGAAAGTAAACGTATTTTAATTGTTGACGACGAGGAAGATCTTTGCGAAATATTGCAGTTTAATCTTGAAAGTGAGGGTTATATAACCGAGATAGCATACTCTGCCGAAGAGGCCTTAGGAAAAGACTTAAAGTCATTCGACCTGCTGTTGCTAGATGTGATGATGGGCAAAATGTCGGGTTTTAAACTGATAGACACTATTCGTAAAGAATTAAAGATTAAAGTGCCGGTTATATTTTTAACCGCCAAAAGTACTGAAAATGATTTATTAACAGGATTTAATCTTGGTGCAGATGATTATATCAGTAAACCTTATTCGTTAAAGGAACTGATTGCAAGGGTTAAAGTGGTACTCAGACGAAATGCTGGCGTTGATAATGCTGTTGATAAAAAAATCATTCAGGTTGAAAATATGGTTTTAGATCTTAATAAGAAAAATTTCACCATAATGGACAACCGAATAGAGCTAACTCGTAAAGAGTTTGAAATATTAAAGTTGTTTTTCGAAAACCAAACCAAGGTGTTTTCGAGAGATGAGATATTGCATCAGATTTGGGGGTACGATGTTGTTGTAACAGACCGAACCGTTGATGTTAATATTACACGACTTAGAAAAAAGATAGGACCGTATGGAGAATATCTAAAAAACCGTCCCGGCTTGGGATATTATTTTGAAGTTTAACGTTTAATAAAACCTGGTCATGTCATTTAATTTTAATTACAAGAGAAAATTGTTTCTATACTATTTCTCTATATTTTTTATTATCACATCATCATTTATTGCATTTCAGTTTAACAGGGAAAAGCACTTCAGGATTGCACAATTAGAGAATACTTTAAATACATTAACCGATTTAACCAGCAACTATATTAGCAAAAATAACCTGCTAAGTAATAATAATATCTCATTATTAGACTCCTTAGTACAAATTATTCCGGCAGAAGATACCCGAATCACAATAATCGACCTAAAAGGTAATGTGTTGTTCGATAGTTTTGTTGTAGACTATGATGGAATGGAAAACCATCTGCAGCGTTCAGAGGTCCAGAAAGCCAAATACTCAGACGAAGGTAAAGGTTCCAATATCCGAAGGTCGGTTACTACAGGTCAGGAGTTTTATTATTATGCGCGTAATTACAATGATTTTTTTGTTAGAGTAGCCGTAGTGTACGATATTAAGGTGCAGAACTTTTTGAAAGCAGAAAGGCTATTCTTATTCTTTATCGCATTTATATTTATTGTAACCTGGTTTATCCTTTCGTATGTAACCCGCAAAATGAGCGAGAGTATCACGAAATTAAAGGATTTTGCTGTGCAGCTTCGACAAAATAAGCCGGTTTACGAAGATTATGAGTTTCCTCAAAACGAATTAGGGGTGATTAGCAAACAGATTATCTCGATGTATAAAAAACTTACTCAAACCACAAATGCGTTGAGCCTGGAAAAAGAAAAGTTGATTAAACACCTATTTGTACTGAATGAGGGGGTTGGATTCTTTTCTCCGGATAAGAAGGTGGTTTTAACTAACACTCACTTTGTTCAGTACCTCAATTTAATCGCAGAAAAGTCTTCTATTAATCCCGAACATATATTTGAAATTGCTGATTTAAAAGATTTACAGAAGTTTTTAAAAAAACACGTTGAAAAGAAAAATTTAACCATCAATCCTCATGAGCTGCCAAGGTTGGAGTTTAAAGTTAAAAAGAGCGGATATTTCTTCGAAATTAAGTGTATTGTATTCCAGGACCAAAGTTTCGAGATTTATATTAATGATGTAACAAAACTGGAGAAACGCAGATTGCTGAAGCAACAAATGACCTCGAATATTGCACACGAGCTAAAGACTCCTGTAGCTTCTGTAAGCGGGTTCCTTGAAACTATCTTGAATAACAAGGATATGGAAGAAGATAAAAAAGATTACTTTATAGAAAAGGCTTTTCGACAATCGAACAGGCTAACTGCTTTAATTGAAGATATAGTAGTGTTAAATAGAATTGAAGAAGGGGTTGACTCTTATGAATTCGAGGAATTATCGGTTAGTAGTATAGTAAAGGATACAATTGACAATTGTGAAAACTTAATAAGGGAACATCAGCTAACTGTTAATTATAATATTGCAGAGGATGTTAAGATTAAAGGGAATAGGGCTTTAGTTTGTTCTGTATTCCAAAATTTATTGGACAATTCGATAAGCTATGCGGGCGAAGGTGTTAATATAGATATTGACATGTATCATGAGGATGATGAGTTTTACTACTTCTCAGTCATTGATAATGGTGTTGGCATTCCGGAAGAACATCTTTCTCGAATTTTTGAACGCTTCTATCGCGTTGATCCAGGTAGATCAAGAAAAATGGGAGGTACAGGACTGGGATTGGCAATTGTAAAACACGCCGTTAATATACATAAAGGTGAGGTTTCAGTAAAGAATGCCCCTAAAGGTGGTGCTGAGTTTTATATTAGTCTGCCGAAGTACTCAAGCTAATATAGGAATTAAATAATCCATATATAGGTGACTTTAACCGTCAATATGCATTAGAAATCCCGTTTCGACATTTAACTATTCGAAACAAGTGTTTCACTGAGTTGCTTCAACTTACACCATAGCGTTGCTATGCCCCGTGTCAGCAACTCCTTGTTTTTTGGAATATTAAATGCTTATTGCGTACCCCTAATACATAATTTGGGTTTGAACGAGTCACCTTTTTTATCCCTGTATTAAAAAGATGGTCGGTTTTTTATGCAGCTCCGGTAATTTACCTTTCCACTGAGCAACGGTTTTTGTTTTAATGAATTCTGTTTCTAAAGTTATATCGCAAGCCACACAAACCCTGGTTTTCGTATTACAATTACTCAGGATATCCTTTAATAGGTGATTGTTTCGATAAGGTGCCTCGATGAATATTTGCGTTTGTTTTTCGCGGATAGACAGTCCTTCCAGATGCTTGATAGCTTTGGCTCTATCTTCGGATTTAATTGGGATATAACCATGAAATGCAAAGCTCTGGCCGTTCATGCCCGAGGCCATCAACGAAAGCAGGATGGAGGATGGCCCCACCAACGGTACAACCTTCATGTTTTGTTGGTGTGCGGCAGCCACTATATCGGCACCGGGATCGGCAACTCCGGGACAACCAGCTTCAGAAATCACCCCAATATGATGGCCTTTTTTAGCGGCATTCAGGAAACTGCTTTTTTGCTGAGGAGTGGTGCGTTTATTTAATTCGTAAAAAGTAAGTTCATCAATATCAATTGATCTGTCAACCTTTTTAAGGTAGCGTCTTGCTGTGCGAATATCCTCAACAATAAAATGCTTGATTTGCTTCAGCAATATCCCAACATCTGCCGGTATTACACTGCTAATAGATGAATCTCCTAAAGTTGTGGGAATTAAATATAAGAAACCGTTCATACTTTCAATTTTGGGCAAAAGTAGTAAAAAGGTTGCTTATTTAATCCTGGCACCATATTAGATTCATGAAGATTTATTATAAATGAGGAAATATTTAATTAACAAGGCTATCAGTTACCAAATAAGATGTATTTTTATACGGTCAATAAATAGCTGATAAAATCGAATCATAAGAAACTGCTATAACCAAGGTATTTAATTGGCAACAAGGAGGCAGCTCTGATATTTCAGGAGGCCCATTGGAAATGGTTATGGGGTTTTGCTAATTTTTTATGCGCATGAAAAAAAAATCTATTGTATCATTATTGATGCTTGTAATAATTGCTTTGGGAATAAATGCCCAATCACATAACCTTAAATACAAATTAAAAAAAGGTCAGGAATATCGTTTCTATCAAGAAACCAAGATGAATATTACACAATCTTTAGGCATCATAGAACAGGAAATAAAAAATGAATTTAAGGGCGTTACCCGGTTTACGCCAATAGGAAATGAAGGTGCAAATATTGTATTAAACGCTTCGTTTGAAACCATGATTATTAACATTGAAAGCATAATGTTCAATATTAATTACGATTCTTCGAAACCGGTTAAACCTGATGATAAGGTAGCTAACATTTATAATGGCGTTATCGGAAAAGATTTTAAAATGGTGATTACCCCTCAGGGCAACGTGGTACGGATCGATGGTATTGACAAGTTGATAAACGATGCTGTAAATGGTATGGGAAATCTTCAGCCACAAGCAGCCTTGCAAATGAGAAAAACGCTAAACGGGCACTTTGGGGAAGAAGCACTGACCGGAAATATGGCTATGTTGCTTTCCATTTACCCTGCTGAAAGTAAAAAAGTGGGGGATACCTGGAGTACGGATACAAAATTAACCTCTGCGTTAAAAGCTAACTTAAATAATAACTGGACTTTGGCGGATGCGTCCAATAAACAATGGAAACTAAAGGGAAACGGAAGTATCACAACTTTAGGTGAGGAAGCGGAAATGAACGGGATGAAAATGAGCTTTAACCTTAAAGGAAATCAGGATTCAGAATTTGTGGTAAACCAAGAAGATGGTTGGTTTGTGAGCGGCAAACAGAACCAAAAGATTGAAGGCACGGTTTCCATGAAAGGTAATCCTCAAATGCCACAAGGAATGGAAATTCCCATGAAAGTGACTTCTTCTACTTATTTGGAGAAACGTTAATCCGTATTCAGTTACAGTTAGCAGTATGAACAACTGCTAACTGATAACTTCGTACTGATTTACTCCGGTTTTACGTTCCCTTTTATAATCAATTTTTCTGGTTCACCAGAATAAGTGACTTTTCCTCCTGTAGAGGTTTTAGCTTCCAATTTATCGGTAGCCGTTACCCATGCAGTTCCGCCAGTAGAAGCCTTTACAAAGGTTTCCTTGCTTTCAAGTTTGTCTGCAATGTACTTACCTCCAGTATTTGTGGTCACGTCCTGATACCCGGTCTTGCCCACCAGCTCTATTTTAGAAGAAGAAAGGTTAGAGGAAACCGTTTTGGTATCGATATCTAAGATGATCGTGGAGCCAGTGCCTGCCTTTAAATCAAGGTTTTCTGCATAAATAGTGTTGTTGGCGTCGACAAAACTTCCGGTCCCCGTATGTATGGCCTTAATCGTTTTATAGGTAACATAAACCTGAACACCGACGTTTTTATATATTTTTGTCTTCAGTTTTATCTCCAGTTTTCTTCCTTTTAAATTGGTGATCACATCGGTCAACTCTCCGTTTTCGATTTCAACCTTTAAACTTTCTTTGTCGCCTTCAATCAAGGTTACGTTTATACCTTTCCCGGCATAAATTTCGTTAAAAGTTCCTATGTTGCGCTGCTGGCTTTTCCTGTCTTGCGCGAATGCTGCTGTAATGGTTCCAAACAGAACCAGGGCTAGAAATAACTTTTTCATTCTAATATAATTTTAAACTGCTTAATTGACTTTTATTTTTTTTGACACTAGTTTTTGCTTGCTAAACAAAATCCGTACCATGCGAATATATATTTTATGAAAATAATTCTTTTATTTCAGTTTCGTTCATGTTTTTAAATGGATTGTTGGAATTAATAAACGTATCTGCCAATTTAGATTTGTGTTCTTGCAATTTCATGATTTTTTCCTCAATGGTATCAATGGAAATAAACCGGTATACAAAAACGTTCTTGGTTTGACCAATTCTGTGCGCCCTGTTTATGGCTTGCGCTTCGGCTGCCGGGTTCCACCAGGGGTTGAGTAAAAACACATAATCGGCGCTAATCAGGTTTAATCCAACACCTCCCGCTTTTAAAGAAATCAGAAATACCCTGCAATCTTCCTTTTTCTCGAAATCGTCGACAACTTGCTGGCGGTTGGTCGTACTGCCTGTTAATTTGCTATATTTTATTTTCCGTGAGTTCAGCACACCTTCTATCAACTTCAAATCCTTCACAAACGAAGAAAATATTAATACTTTATGCTTTTCGTTGGTAATATTTTCCAGATTGTTGATAATAAGGTTGAATTTTCCCGACTCCCCCTGGAATTCCGGATTTACCAGCTTGGGATGGTTGGCTATTTGGCGCAAACGGGTGAGCCCTTGAAGTGCTAAAAATGTTGATTTTTCAACACCTTTATTTTCAAAAGTTTTGAGCAACTCGTTTCGGATACCGGATTTTTCCGAATCATATACCTTCTTCTGCTCTGCGGTCATGTCGCAATACAATACCTGTTCGTTGACAGGGGGCAGCTCTTTGGCTACTTTTTCCTTGGTTCTTCTGAGGACGAAAGGCTCAATTAGGTTTTGCAATTTTTCTTCCTGTTCCTCGTTATTGTTTTTTGAAATGGGCACCACAAACTGGCGTTTAAAAAATGTGAGGTTACCCAGCAAACCCTTGTTAACAAAGTTCATCTGTGCCCATAAATCCGTAAGCGAATTCTCTATTGGGGTTCCCGTTAAGACCATCTTTTTTGTGCATTCAACCTGCGATATGGCCTCGTAAATTTTTGAGTTGGGGTTTTTTATATACTGACTCTCATCAAGAATAAAATAATGAAACTTATAATGCTTTAGGTAATCAATATCGTTTCTGACCACGCCGTACGAGGTCAATACCACATGGTAATGTCGAATTATTTTTCCTATCTCTCTCGATTTCAATCTCCTGGTTCCGGAATATATGTAAATCTTTAATGTCGGCGCAAACTTCTTAAATTCGTTCAACCAGTTATGAATAAGTGAAGTTGGCATGGCAATTAAGCTGGTAGCTAGCCCACTGGTGTTAAACCCCTCTATTGTAGATGGTTCAAAAAGATTCAGCTGAGCAGGCTGTGTTGTTTCTTCTTGGAGTCCCTGGGTATCGTAAATTTTTAAAAGAAGGGCAATAATTTGCAACGTTTTACCCAAACCCATGTCATCTGCTAAAATTCCACCAAAACTATTGTCGTGCAAATAATGCATCCAATTGAAACCACGCAGTTGATAGGGGCGGAGCAAGGCGTTTAATGTGTCGGGCACCTTTTTACCATTTTCAAGGGGAATGTTTTTAGCTTCTTTGTATTTGCCGTTTGATGACTTTTCCAACAAAGTGTAATACATCCTGTTCAGCTTGACTTTACCTTTTTTTTCTTCGGCATATAATAATATATCTCCATATTTTGTGAACCATTCTTGCGGAATAATAAAAATATCGCCGTTAGGCAGCGTGTATTCGTTTTTACCAGCTAGAATAAATTTCCGGAGCTTTATAAACGGTATTTCATAGTCGCCTACTTGTACTTTCATTTGCAAGTCGAACCAATCCTGTCCTTTATCCGATTTAAAGCTGCAGCTGAATTCTCCAATAAAATAATTGTTCTCTAAATTCTTTTGAATAAACGCAATGTTATTTTCCTGCAGAGTATCCTTGTTGTTATTTAACCAATGTATAATGGTATAAATGGTATTCTCATCATCCTGCTCATTGATGGGTGAAAAGTTGGCTCCGTTTCTTGCTTTTAAACCGTTAGATATTAGTATTTTAATTATCCTATTCTCCCATTCTAGGTGTCGCTGGTACTTGGTAAATACATAATTACCCTTTTCGTTGCTCAGCTGAACCAAAGCATTAGGTTGACTATGCGACAAATATTCTTTATTGGCATATTTAAACTTCAACACCAGGGTGGGTTGTTGTCTAATATCTTGTTCCAGAGAAAGAATGGCTGTTGGTTCTGTTTTGTCTTCTTTTATTTCAAAACCGGATGCCACAACATGGTTGTTTCTAACTGCATTCGCAACAAAGGTATCCATGTAGGTGGGTACGCTTCGTGCTTGGATTTTGATATGTTGCTTGTCGAAAAACGGCAAGAACTTTTTGCTGTCGGTATCTGGTATGCGATAAAGTTTTTCCCTTATCAGGATTGAACAAGGAGAATTTGTTATCACCACAGGTTTTTTATGGGTGATAGAAAGGTCTTCGCCCGAAAGTTTTAATTTTAAAGAGTAATCAATCCCTTGTTCCGACAAATCGAAGTAAAAAACCGGTTCTACATCTTTTTCGTACACCGATATAACATCTGTTTTATACAAATTACTGTACTTTGCATCCTTGAAATATATGGGAACATAGGGGCATTGAACCAATTTGTCGAAACAGGCATACATATATTTTTCGATATGCGGACGTACATGGTCGTTGAATTTCTTTTGGTCGAGATTGTCATAAAATAACTTGATGGTCTTCTCTTTGGAGAATATTCTAAACAAATACCTGTCACTAAGCTTTTTCATGATCTCCAATAACTCCAGTTCCTTGGCCGTGAAATTATAATCATGCACCGAAGGGTTTTCCGTATTCACCATTTCGTTTAATATTAGCGATGGTGAATTGTCCTTATCCATTACAAAATAAGGAACCGCAAGCATTCCAAGATTTCTGTTTTCGGTTAATACAACAATAAATTTCTCCATTCGATCTGCCCTCTATTCGTGTTGTGTTTTGCAAAATAAGAGGGTAAAAATAATTCACTTGAACGAAAAAGAACCATAATATTTTGTTTTTTTACGGAAGATTAGGTTAAAATCGTACTTTAAAAACTTATTTTAAGTATTGGTGTTAACATTTTTATAACTAACACATGATTTGAATGACACATTTAATAATATATGCGCATCCATCAGAGGATAGTTTTTCGCGACAACTTGTAGATAGGATAAAACAATACTCGGAGACATTGAATACTGTTATTGTCAGAGATTTGTATGCGATGGATTTCAATCCAGTATTAAAAAAGGAAGAACTGGATAATCTGAAAAAAGGGGTTATTGCGGAGGATGTGGACAAGGAGCAGGAGTATATTGAAGATGCCGATATTATTTCTGTGGTATATCCTTTGTGGTGGGCTTCTTTTCCGGCTATTTTAAAGGGATATATCGACAGGGTGTTTTCATACGGTTTTGCATATCAGGCCGGAGAAAAGGGAATTGAAGGCTTGCTGACCGGCAGGGCTGTGATTTTGCATACTTCTATGGGCAATGCCATTTCCGACGACGAAGAAGATGATTTATTGCCTAACTTAACCGTTATTCAAGGCCACGAAGTATTTGGGTTTTGCGATATGGATGTGATGCAGCACTTTTTTTACCCCGAAATTATTACTGCTACGGAAGTGGAAAAAGAAGCTTTTATACTAAATACGGTAGAGTATTACAAGGAGCTCTTTATAAGTGAGAGGAATTAGCAAATATTTTATATTTTTGCACTCTGAAATTAAAAATTAGAAAGAATGTTTGATAATCTGTCGGAAAAACTGGAGCGTTCCTTTAAGCTTTTAAAAGGGCAAGGCAAAATTACCGAAATAAATATAGCCGAAACTTTAAAAGATGTACGCAGAGCGCTCTTGAACGCTGATGTTAACTATAAAACAGCTAAAACTTTTACTGAAAAAGTAAAGGAGAAAGCACTGGGTTCTGACGTACTGAACGCGGTACAGCCAGGTCAGATGATGGTGAAGATTGTGCACGATGAGTTGGCACAGTTAATGGGTGGAGAATCGGTTGATATTAACATGAACGGTAATCCTGCTGTTATTTTGATGGCAGGTCTTCAAGGTTCGGGTAAAACAACGCATGCCGGTAAATTGGCCAATTTGCTAAAAACCAAGAAAGGTAAAAAACCTTTATTAGTGGCGGGCGACGTGTACCGACCTGCCGCGATAAACCAGTTGCAGGTATTGGGAGAACAGATTGACGTACCCGTTTATACCGAGGAAGGTAACAACGATCCCGTTAAATTAGCCAAAGATGGTGTAAAGCATGCAAAAGCTAACGGACACGACGTAGTGATTGTGGATACCGCGGGGCGTTTGGCGATTGATGAGCAGATGATGAACGAGATTGCTGCTATCAAAAAAGCGGTTACCCCTGAGGAGATTTTGTTTGTGGTGGATTCCATGACGGGTCAGGATGCTGTGAATACGGCCAAGGAATTTAACGACCGTTTGAACTTTGACGGTGTAATCCTTACCAAGCTTGATGGTGATACACGAGGTGGAGCCGCACTTTCTATACGCAGTGTGGTTGAAAAACCAATTAAGTTCGTAGGTATGGGCGAGAAGATGGAAGCGCTAGATGTTTTCCATCCCAACCGTATGGCCGACCGTATTTTGGGTATGGGTGATATCGTATCACTTGTGGAACGGGCGCAGGAGCAGTTTGATGCGGAGGAAGCCCGTAAGCTTCAAAAGAAAATCGCCAAAAACCAGTTTAGCTTTAACGACTTCTTAAGCCAGATACAGCAAATCAAAAAGATGGGTAACCTGAAAGATTTGGCTGGAATGATCCCGGGTATGGGCAAGGCACTTAAAAACATGGACTTTGATGATGATGCTTTCAAAGGAATCGAAGCAATCATTTACTCAATGACACCGAATGAACGCGAAAACCCTCAGATACTGAATGGCAGCCGCCGTAAAAGAATTGCCAACGGTAGCGGTACCAACATTCAGGAAGTAAATAGGCTGATCAAGCAATTTGAAGATACACGCAAAGTAATGCGGATGATGACCCAGGGAAAAAACATGGGACGTATGATGCAAAATATGCCATTCGGAAGACGGTAATACGTTAACACAGACAGTTCTTAGTATTTGCAGAACTTAACAGTTTAGGTTCTTCCCTTTTTGCCAAAGTAAAAGGGGAAGAACTCCACAGTAGACGGATAGATGGGGATTTGAAATACCTATATGGTCAACCTCTTTTTTAAGTTAAAGTGACCAATATCAGGTTATCTTATATCCTGCAACAAAATATGAACAACATAAAAATCGAAAATGCAAATAATCGACGGAAAAGCGACATCGCAAAAAGTAAAAGATGAAATTGCAGCAGAAGTTGCTGTCATAAATTCTAACGGAGGAAAAGTGCCTCACCTGGCCGCCATACTCGTTGGCCATGATGGAGGCAGCGAAACCTATGTTGCAGCCAAAATTAAAGCATGCGAATATGTCGGTTTTAAGTCGTCTCTAATCAGATTTGAAGATGATGTTACAGAGGAGGAGTTGTTGGCCAAAGTAGAAGAATTAAATAACGATGCGGATATCGACGGGTTTATCGTTCAGCTGCCTTTACCTAAGCATATTTCCGAACAAAAAGTTACTGATGCAGTGGATTACCGTAAAGATGTGGATGGTTTCCATCCTCAAAATGTGGGTAGGATGAGTATTGGCTCCCCTGCATTTGTTTCTGCCACACCACAAGGTATCATGGAGCTGATAAAACGTTACGAAATTGAAACATCAGGTAAGCATGTGGTAGTAATTGGCAGAAGCAATATTGTGGGTCGTCCAATGAGTATTCTGCTTTCTCAAAAAGGTTATCCCGGGGATGCAACGGTAACGGTTTGTCATAGCCGAACTGCCAACTTAAAAGAAGTGTGCCAGTCAGCGGATATTATTATCGCCGCAATCGGTTCTCCTGAGTTTGTTAAAAAAGATATGGTGAAGGAAGGTGCTGTGGTAATTGATGTGGGAACAACTCGTGTGAAGAGCGACAAAACTAAATCGGGCTGGAAATTAAAAGGGGACGTGGCCTACGATGAAGTGGCTCCCAAATGCAGTTGGATTACACCGGTTCCCGGTGGTGTTGGGCCCATGACTATTGCATCCTTGCTGCAAAACACCCTAAAAGCATCCAAAAAGGAGATTTACTAGTGTTTGAAACCCGTCATAAGTAACTACCATTAATATAAAAATATGAAAGCCTTTCCGGAATTTATTCTTGGAAAGGCTTTTTTATTTTTATTCTTCTCGATAAAAAACGTTTCTTTTCTTTTATTAACCACTTCATTTTCATACCTTAAGTAAGTGTTTGTTTTTTCTCGATACGTTGCTTTTAATCAAAAAAGATTGAGTTATGGTGTTAACAGTTACTTTAAACCCGGCCATCGATAAAATACTTGTTGTTGATTCTTTTGAAGTCCATAAGCTACATCGTCTAACAAAGGGAGAAATGAGCATGGTTTCTGCCGGAGGGAAAGGGGTAAATATCGCTAATACACTCAGTAAAATGGGTGATGAGGTAATTGCTTCGGGTTTTGCAGGCGGACATGCCGGCCATATGTTATGTGATGCCATCAGAAAGGAAGGTATCACCACAAATTTTATATTCACTCAGGGCTCCACCCGTACAAATATCTCCATTCTGGATAGAAAAAATGAAACCTTAACAGAGATTAATGATTTTGGACAAGAGATTCCTAAAGAGGATATTGAGTTTTTTATGGAGAATTACGAACGGTTATTGTCCAGAGTAGAGTTAATAGCTATTGCGGGATCATTACCTCAAGGCGTATTGCCAGATGTTTATATTCAGATGGTTGATTTGGCGCGCAAACAGGACAAAAGGGTAATGGTGCATACATCACCAAAATATTTGCCGGTTTTAATGGAGGCGCAACCTTTTCTAATTAATCCCGATATGAGATCAGATCATTCTATTCTTGGGAAAAGGGTAGACGGAGTAGATCAATTTATTAGGTCGGGACGGGAGATATTAGAAAAATGTCCGAATACTGAATATATCATTTTTACACATCGATTGGAGAATGTAGTTGCGGTCTCTCAAACAAAGGCTTTTGTGTTGCGACCTCGGGATATGAATATAGTTAATATGCTGGGTTATGCCGATGCGTATTTAGCAGGTTTTATTCATGCATATACAAAAAGTGAAAAAGAGGTGGAAGTATTACGCTTTGCGTCAGCGGCCGGATTAACTGATGTGGAGGATATTTATAAGGAAATATCAGATATTGATAAAATTGGGAATAATTTGTCCAGAATTGATATAGAAGTAGTTAAATTTTAAGGAAACTATGAAAAAAGTTCAAGAATATATTCATAAAGATATTACCTGCGTAAACGAAAACTCCAGTTTGCGAAGAGTGATCAATACGATGAAACTGCACCGGCTGAGTGCACTGCCGGTGGTAAATAAATTGGGCGAGTATGTGGGATGTATTAGTGAACAGGATATTTTAAATGAAGCCATACCTGCTTATATGAAAAAGATGTACGATACTTCGTTTATGGCAGGGCTGGATCAAATTACTATCCATTTAATAAAAAAACTGGATCATAAAATTATTGATTTTATCGACGAAAAATACCCTTGTGTATCGCCTGATGATTCAATGTCGTATGCGGCAGATCTATTATACCGCCAGAAAGGAACCATTTTACCCGTCGTTGAAGGTAAAACGCTCATAGGATTGTTGACTCGAATTGAGATTCTTTCATTATCGTTGGATATAAATTATTAGGACATGTTGTTGCTCATAACAAGTCAAATAAACTCTTTCCATGTAGTTGTTGCGCTAGTCGTATTTATACTGACTTTTACATTGATTACCACGGAAAAACTACCCAATGCCATTGCTGCCATGTTAGGTGGTTTTCTGTTTGTTGCCTTTCATATAATAAGTCAGGATGAGGCCGTCGAATATATCGATTTTGATACCATAGGATTGCTCTGTGGCATGATGATGACGGTTGCCATCATGCGTAAGTCAGGGTTATTTGAATATATTGCTATCAAAGGTATAAAAATAACTGGAGGTAACCCGTGGAGGATATTGGTGGTTCTATCTATTGTAACTGCTGTATTATCTGCATTTCTTGATAATGTGACAACCGTTCTTATCATCGTTCCGTTAACTTTTGCAGTTGCAGATACCATTAAAATAAGTCCATTGCCGTTGCTGATTTCAGAAATTATATTTTCAAATATCGGTGGAGCAGCCACTTTAATTGGCGATCCGCCCAATATAATGATAGGTGGAGCCACGCATCTCGATTTTATGGATTTCATCAACAATAATCTGCCTATCGTTCTAATCGTTTCCATTGTTACTTTCGCTTTGTTACGAATGATCTATTATAAAAAACTTAACGCTGTGGAAGTAGACACAAGTAAAGTGGATGCGTTTGATGAGAAACGGGCTATTAAGAATAAAAAATTCCTGATTAAAAACTTAATTGTTTTTGGGTTGATTATTGGCGCTTTTATGACCCACCATATTCATCATGTAAGTTTGGCTTCCGTTGCATTGGGGGGAGGGTTTCTACTGATGATGATTACCAAAGAAGATCCTGAAGAGATATTAAAAGAAGTAGAGTGGCCTACCTTATTCTTTTTTATCGGTTTGTTTGTCATAGTCGGAGGTCTCGAAAAAACAGGAGTGATAAACTATCTGGCCGATCAGATGGTTGTTGCCACCGGAGGGGAAGCGCTCAAAGCATCACAGCTGATTTTATGGATGTCAGCCGTAGCTACAACCTTTATCAATAGTATTCCCTATACCGCTACCATGATTTCCGTAATCGAAAATATGGGAGAAGCAGCAGGAGGTAATATTGATTCGCTATGGTGGGCCTTATCCTTGGGTGCTTGTTTTGGAGGTAATGGGACGTTGATCGGTGCTGCGGCCAATATTATTGTCGCCGGATTTACGCAAAAAACAGATCATCCTTTGCGCTTCAAAGAGTATTTGAAAGTCGGTATACCGCTGATGTTGGTATCGGTAGCGTTGGCATCGGTATATCTTTATTTTAGGTATTTTTTTATATAAAAATTCCAGTATAAAATAAATCACGAATACCAAACGTCCTGTTTATTTAAATTAAACGCAAGAATTGTAATTCCTTTATATATCCATTTTAAGACCTTTATATCTTTATTGTATTTGCACAAATTTATAATATATGGATCCCAATAAAGGTAACACCAATCTGATAAATAGATTAAGCCCGGAGGCGCTAAAGAAAAAATTGGAAAATGAGACTTTTAAACGAACCACCCTTTCGTTTTACAGGTATGTCATCGTAGATGATCCGGTTCAATTACGTAACCAGCTATACATGAAATGGAAAGAACTGGATTGTTTGGGAAGGATATATGTGGCCAGGGAAGGTGTTAATGCTCAAATGAATGTGCCTGATCATCATTGGGAAAAGTTTGTGGAAATTATTCAAAACAATCGGTACTTAAAAGATATTCCTTTTAAAATAGCCATTGAAGATGATGGTAAATCATTCCTGAAACTTCAAATTAAAGTCAGAAACAAAATTGTGGCAGATGGTTTAAAGGATAGTGATTTTGACGTGACCAACGTAGGCAAACATTTAGATGCCAAAGAATGGAACAATG
This sequence comes from Saccharicrinis sp. GN24d3, assembly GCF_052400645.1. Taxonomy (NCBI): domain Bacteria; kingdom Pseudomonadati; phylum Bacteroidota; class Bacteroidia; order Marinilabiliales; family Marinilabiliaceae; genus Saccharicrinis; species Saccharicrinis sp. GN24d3. Next base: position 134,884 of record NZ_JBQTGI010000013.1, on the reverse strand, counting down.
CCATGGAGCATGGTGCAATTGTGGTCGATATGCGAAATCATTATGAGAGTGAAGTGGGTAAGTTTGAAGGGGCAATTACACCGAGGTCGGCAACATTTTCCGACGAATTGCCCGAGGTGCTGGATCTCTTAAAAGGAAAAGAAGATGAAAAAGTATTGCTGTACTGCACAGGTGGCGTTAGATGTGAAAAGACAAGCGCTTATCTAAAGCATCATGGTTTCAATGATGTCAACCAGTTACATGGTGGTATCATCGATTATAAAAGACAAATAGATCAAAGTCGGGAAGAAAGCAGGTTCAAAGGGGTGAATTTTGTTTTTGATAACCGTTTGGGAGAAAGAATAAGCAATGATATAATCAGTAGTTGTCATCAGTGCGGCAAACCTTGCGATAAGCATGTTAATTGTTCTAATGTAAGATGTAACCTGCTTTTTATACAGTGCCAAGAATGCGCTTCCAAAAATCACCGGACCTGTTCTGAATCGTGCAAAGAATACGTGTTGGCACTTCCCGAAAAAAAACTCGAACTGGATAAAACACACCATTACAAGCCAGTGAAGCGATATTTTAAACTTGGGTAAAGATTTTTATTTTTCTGAAAGTCGCTTAATTCATTACATTTGTTAAAGATGTATTGATAAAATATGAACGAACCATTTGATATAAAAAAGCAGCTTTGTAAAAAGGTCGAAGAAATCCTGGATAATAAAATTTCTTTGCTCAACTCGGAATTAGCTTCGGCCAAGGAATCTCGTGACAGTGATACCAAAAGCAGTGTTGGCGATAAATATGAAACCAGCAGGGCGATGATGCATATTGAGATTGGTAAAAACGAAGCTCAACTCAACAACATGCTTAGACTAAAGAACGAGCTATCGAAAATTGATGTCAATAAAAGAAGTGATAAGGTGGGGTTTGGAAGTGTGGTTATTACAAATAAAGGTAAATATTTTATATCTGTCGCAATAGGAAAGGTGTTGGTTCAGGCTGGTGAGTTTTATTCTGTTTCGTTGATTTCTCCCATTGGAAAAATATTACAAGGGATGAAAAAAGACGAAGTAGGAGTATTCAACAATCAAAAAATCAAGATTAAAGACATAATATAAAAATGCGTTCACCTACAATTGGTAAGTGAACGCATCGTTTTGTAACAATTGAGTATTTGTATTTGGACTGTTAAATTCTAAATAAAACCTAACATTTCGCTGAACACTAAAAAGAAAATGCAATTTCTAACTCAAACTGATTCATTTCCAATTCAATAGTTTGATTAGGTACCATATTACCTTCCATTGCTTGTGTTGCATCAAAATCCATAGGGTTATATCCTTTAACAGTTGATGTTGGAGCATATACCAGGGCTATATGAAGCGCTTTCCCTGATTCACCCAGGAATTTTGAGCAACCAAGGGTGATGTGATTTTCTACCACACCAGGAGCTAAAATATTAAACATTACTTCTGAAGAAGGAACAGGTTGCTGGGTGTTTGAGTATCCCGCTCTAAAAATCCAATTATCAATACCGGAAAATTCGGTACCGAGTTTTATCACAGAGATATCTTCCCATCCAAAACCAGCTCCGTTATCTGACCCTAAGGGAGCTTCAGCGAATGCTGCAGGATCCATAGGATTTGATACAGAAGCAACGTCTGTGTAATTAATCATTTTATAATCTGCCATCACAGCCCAATCATCGTTTAATTCATAAGCAAGTCCTATGGTCCAGTTTGAAGGAATATCAAAGTCTCCTTGTTCAGCAAAAAGACCGGCATAATCATCAAACTCACTCATCATAGTTTTTGTTTGATAGCTTGCTCCTAAGCTCAGTTTTTCTGTAATTTTCCCTAAGTAACCAATTTTAACGCCGTACCCAAACGCCCCATCATGATCGTTACCGGTTAAAGCGTTTGCATTGCTCGACATCTGGCTGAATGCACCTAATCCGTTAGCCTCAAAATATTGATATGCCAATACACCGGTGATTCCGATACTATGGTTATCAGCTATTTTGCGTGAATAGGTTAATCCTAAAAACAACTGCGCTAAATCTACTCCGGTAGTTGATGAATTCGGATCGTGAAATGTGTTTGTCGGATAATCGGTGTTCATTCCCCCATTACCAAAAACAGTAGCGGAAAAGCTACTTTGCTCATTTATCATCCAATTGGCTCCCATACTTGGCATTAAAAAAAGTTTCGAATCACTTTCAACAGTCCCTGGCATTAGTCCAAATGTGCCATCCATTCCCGAAGGGGTTCCTGTAATTGTGTATTGACGATTGGGATTAAATAAACCAACACCGATTTGATATTGCTTTCCTAAAAATACATGACCGGCTGGATTTCCGTTCATTAATGAGTTTTTATACCAGGCAATTCCTGCACCTGCCAATCCTTTGTTTTGAGCTCCATATCCAACCCCAAAATAACCGTCAGTCGCACTCACCTTGTTCGTTAACATTAGCCCAATAAATAGTGTCATTACATAGATTTTCTTCATACCAATGATTTTAAGTGTATAAATATATATTTGTAGATAGATTAATGGTTAAATATAGAAATATTTCTCTAATTAAATAATTAGATCCATTCTAAACTTTATGCATAAAAAATGGGCTCAAATAAAATATGCTTTTAATCGTTGAACACTGTTTTTACTTTATCCTGCTGTAAATAAATTATTTGAATTCTAAATCTTTCAACATTATCTTACTTTTTCTGTTAAATATTAGAACGCAATAAATATTAATCCTTAAAACGCACCTCTATGGAAAACGACAGGAACGTTTACAACCCCGTAAACGAATATTTCAAGAACCCGGAAATTTCACATCTCGACGAGTACAAAGCCTTGTATCAGGAAAGTATGGATGACAATGAGGCCTTTTGGGAACATCAAGCAAAAAAAGTATTGCGTTGGCAGCACGACTTCGAGGAGGTATGCAACAACGATTTCGAGGAGGGGATGATATCATGGTTTCTGGGAGGTAAGCTGAATGCATGTGAAAATTGCGTTGACCGTCACGCCAAGGAAGACGGGGATAAAGTCGCTTTGATTTGGGAAGCAGATGAACCGGGCGAAGGCAAACAGGTTACCTATAAAGAGTTGTTGCGTGAGGTTTCCAGGCTGGCCAATGTTCTTCGCCACCATGGAATAAGAAAAGGGGACAGGGTGGCGCTTTATATGCCCATGATTCCGGAAGCGGTTTATGCTATGCTGGCCTGTGCGCGTATAGGAGCTGTTCACTCGGTTGTATTTGCCGGATTTAGTGCCGAAGCATTGCGCGACAGGATTAACGATGCTAAATGCAAGGCTGTGATTACTGCCAACGAAGGCTTACGTGGCAGACGTCTTATCCCCCTGAAAAGAATCGTGGACGAAGCGGTGATTGCCTGTCCAACGGTTCAGCATATATTTGTGGCAAAAAGAACAGACAGTAAGGTGCCATTTTTTGAACCTCGCGACGTTTGGTTAAATGAGGCCATGGAAGCGGAACGCCCATATTGTCCCATAGAGCACATGGATTCCGAAGATACCTTATTTTTGCTTTACACTTCGGGGAGTACCGGGAAACCTAAAGGATTGGCCCACACAACAGCCGGTTATTTGTTATATACGGCCTTAACACATAAATATGTATTCGATTATCAACCGGGCGATATTTTTGCCTGTGTAGCCGATATAGGTTGGGTAACGGGGCATTCATACGTTGTTTATGGCCCACTGGTAAACGGGGCAACTACGGTTATTTTCGAAAGTGTACCCAATTATCCCGATTCGGGCCGTTACTGGGAAATGGTGGAACGATTGAAGATCACACAGTTTTACACAGCTCCAACCGCTATTCGTGCCATTCAGCGCGATGGTGACGGGTTCGTGAAAAAATATGACAGGAGCAGTCTCCGTGTTCTGGGAACCGTTGGGGAACCCATCAACCCTGATACCTGGAAATGGTATTACGAAGTGGTTGGGGAAAGCAGGTGCTCTATTGTAGATACCTGGTGGCAAACAGAGACCGGGGGAATCCTGATTTCCCCGTTACCTGCAGCTACACCAACTAAGCCGGGTTCGGCCACACTTCCCTTCTTTGGAATAGAACCTGTGCTGCTAACGCCCGAAGGCGAAGAGGTGGAAGGCAATGATGTTTCGGGTTTGTTGGCCATCAAAAAACCATGGCCTAGCATGGCACGTACCATACAGGGTGACCATCAGCGTTTTATGGAAACCTATTTGAATTCGTATAAAGGATATTACCTTACCGGAGATGGCGCCATGCGCGACAAAGATGGTTATTACTGGTTAACAGGAAGAATTGACGATGTGATGAATGTTTCTGGTCACAGAATTGGTTCCGCAGAAATAGAAGGAGCTCTGGTATCACATCCTTTCTGTGCCGAGGCGGCTGTAGTTGGTTTCCCGCACGAAATTAAAGGAGAAGGTATCTTTGCCTACGTGCTGTTGAAAGAAGGCTATACCTCAAACAATGAGCTGGTCGGTGAATTGCGAAACGAAGTTCGACATCATATTGGCCCTATCGCAACACCGGATCAAATATTGATTGCTCCTGGACTTCCTAAAACCAGGTCGGGAAAAATTATGCGCAGGATATTGCGTAAGATAGCCGCCAATCAAACGGAAGAATTAGGTGATATATCTACCTTGGCCGATCCGGGAGTTGTAGATAAGTTGATTGAGTTAAGAGGGAACTTGTAATATGTTACAGGTACCCAGATAGGAGTTGTTTAACGATAATTTCAGAGGCTGTGAACCACATTCGCAGCCCTTTTACTATCTTGCAACCTGAATCTCGATACCGATGACACATAACATAAAAGAAATAATTAACGCTAAATTCCCATCCTTGTACGAAGAAGGATTGCTTGACGAAATTCAGGAACATGGCAGGATAATAGAGTTCTTGCCGGGAGACAAACTCATTGAAATTGGGGCTTATATTAAGCAAATGCCGTTGTTGATTGACGGTACCATAAAAATTTCAAGGGAAGATTCGGAGGGTAATGAGTTATTGCTTTATTACCTGAATAGCGGAGAAACTTGCGCCATGAGCTTAACTTGTTGTATGGGAGACGCAAAAAGCAATGTAAGGGCTACGGCTATTGAAGAAGCCGAAATAATTATGCTACCGGTCACCAAAATGGATGAATGGATTAAGAAATATGATTCATGGAAGAACTTTATATTTCGAGCCTATCGGATACGTTTTGAGGAAATGCTACAGACCATAGACAGTATTGCCTTTATGAAAATGGATGAACGGCTGTCTAGGTACCTGTTGGAACGATCTAAAGAATTAAATCAAAATATATTAAGTCTTACCCATCAGGAAATCGCCAGTGACCTGAATACTTCAAGAGAAGTGGTGTCCAGGCTCTTAAAGCAGTTGGAGAAACTGGGTAGAATTAAACTTCATCGTAATAATGTGGAAATTATTTCCCTTGTGTGACAAAAGTTACTGTACAATTTTTTTTGTCGTTGTTTTTTTGTCACCATAAAACAAAGCTGGCATGGCCAGATCAAATTTAAACACTTGTAGAATAAAATAACTAAAATGGAAAAAAAAATAACGATAATAGACGTACGTACCCCTATAGAATTTGCAGGTGGTAAAGTGGAAGGATCCATCAATATACCTGTCGATCAAATTGTACAGCGATTGGATGAGTTAAAGGCTATTGAAGGTAAGATAGTTCTGTGCTGCGCATCAGGGATGCGGAGTTTTTCGGCGCTGCAATTTCTTCAGCAAAACGGGATGACCAACGTAAGCGATGGTGGCCCTTGGTTTACCGTGACCGAAATGGAAGAACAGAACTGATAACATAGACTTCAGAAAAATTTCAATTAATATCTAAAACTATCAATACTGCCGGTGGCCACAAGCTATTAGCTACAATCTTTTTTTATGGGACTATTAAATTTTTTATTCGGCGGTAAAAACAACCCGCTTAAAGAAATTATACAACAAGGTGCTACGATCATTGATGTACGAACTCCCGATGAGTTTAAGTATGGGCACGTGGACGGATCTATCAATATTCCGTTAGATCAGATCGAACACAAAATGAAAAGGATAAGGAAAATGAAAATGCCCTTGGTGTTATGTTGTGCTTCTGGAATAAGAAGTGCCAATGCAACACATTATTTGAAAAACAATAACATCGCTGATGTGTATAACGGTGGCCGTTGGTCAAAAGTGGATAGGTTAACCGGTCAGCAGTAGGCAGTCAGTAATCAGTTATCGGTAATTAGCTATTATTATGTAGGATTTCCTTTCATGAAGTTGGTTCTTCCCTTTTTTTGTCTGGACAAAGGGGAATTACTGAACCTCAAATTTAGGGATGGGGATTAACAGGGTACATATCTAACGTGCGATAACCTATAAACTATCATGGCTCAATTATGCAGCCAACAAAACAAAAGAAAAATGGCGTTAGTCTCACAAAAAAGCAGCCATAAAAACATAAATTCAAATCGTTCGCCTTATAAAATATGAGTAAGAAAATTATTGTAATTGGAGGTCTTTCTGCAGGGCCATCTGCTGCAGCAAAAGCACGCAGACAAAACGAAGATGCGGAAATCATATTATTTGAAAAAACAAAGAATGTTAGTTATGCGACATGTGGAATCCCATATGCACTATCAGGCGTAATAAATGATAGAGATAACTTAATCGTTGTAGAGGCTGACTTGCTTCGTAACCGATTTAATATAGATGTTCATCTGGAAGAAGAAGTATTGGATATCGACCCGGAAAAACATATCGTTAAAACAAACATGGGTGAGTATGGATACGATAAACTGGTATACACTGCCGGGGCAAGTACCTTTATTCCACCTATCAAAAATTTAGATCAAGCTTCAAACTGGTCGGCATGCCGTACATTGGAAGATTACGACCGTATCATGCAAAAAGATATGTTGGAGGAAGCCAAGCACATTACTGTGATGGGAGCAGGGCTGATTGGTGTTGAAGTGGCAGAGAACCTTCGCGAAGCCGGGAAAGAAGTAACGTTAATAGAAGGTAGTGAAGGTATATTGCCGATGTGGGAAGGTAAGTTTCGTCAGTTTGCAAAAGCCACATTGGAAAAGCACGGAATTAGGGTGATCACGAATACCTTTGTTAGGGAGTTTGATGTTGAAGACGGTAAAATAAACGGTGTGCAAATCAGTAATGCTGAAACGCAATCCACCGACTTTGTTATTATGAGCGTAGGTATTAAACCTAATGCTCACCTGTTGACATCGAAAGGTGCCGAATATATCGCGAACGGTGCGGTTAAAGTCAACGAAAAGATGGAGACCAACCTGCCCGACATTTATGCAGCAGGGGATTGCGCCAGTATAAAAAACACACAAACCGGGGAGTACGATTATTTGCCTTTGGGAACGCACTCCAATAAAGGAGGTCGTACTGCTGGGGTAAATGCCGCTGGCGGGGACGAGGAATTTAGCGGAGGATATAAAACGGCTATTATCAAGGTGTTTGAGAATACTATGGGGCGTACAGGCATGAATCCTGCCTTCATGACAAAAAATAACATTGAATTTGCGGTTAACCTTATTGTAGCTGGTTCCACACCGGGTTATTATCCCAATCAAAAAGATATGATTGTAGAAACGTACTATGATCCCAAAGATGGCACTATATTAGGATGTGAAGTTTTTGGTGAGAAAGGTGTTGACAAACGTATCGATATTATGAGTACAGCCATATATGCCAAACTTAAAATGAGCGATTTGCCAAACCTTGACCTGGCTTATGCACCTCCATTTTCGCCTGCAAAAGATCCGGTAATTGTATCGGGTTACGTAGGTTCAAACGTTTTAAACGGAAACTATACCGAAGTGGATGCCTTAACGTTAAAAGAATTAATAGAAAATACGCCGGAAGAAGAATATAACTTAATCGACGTACGTGATCCATTGGAGCTGGAAATGGCCGGTAAGATTGCTCATGCTACAAATATTCCCTTGGAGCAATTACGAAAAGATAGCTTGGATGGAATTGATCCTTCCAAACCCACTTATATTTACTGTGCCAAAGGGCTAAGAGGATATTTAGGGTATTTGATTTTAGCAGATAAAGGTTTTACTCATCTTAAAAATTTATCCGGCGGATTTATGATCTGGAGTAAACTGAATTAATATTAGAGAATTATCATTTCTGAAAAATCAGGTGCATTGGCTTTGGCTGGTGCACCTTTTTTTTTATTTGGTAAAAGAATCGTGAAACGTAACAGCGTTAAATAATATAGCGTTGAACAAATAAATAATATGTTCGAAAAAAAAATTTTCATTCTCTGCTTTAAAAGAAATATTTATTTATGTATGCTGTTGACTATAATGTTGTTAAAAAAATAATATGGAATAAATGTATAATAAAGTATAACATTATTGTATTTAACCCGTAATAATTTTTACTTATAAGAGAGAGTCTGGAAAACTATTTAATTTTATGGCGGTTAGTATGATATTCAAGACTAAAAAGGCGTGGGGTAAGTTATTGTCAACGATGACATTATGCTTATACATTGCTTCTTATTATACTATTTATCCTGTATTGGGCAATGCGATGCTAATTGTTTCGATAGTACCTGTGTTGCTGATATATTGGGCCTTTAGCTTATACTATTCAATTTTAATTCAGTTTTTTCTAATAGCACACCGGTTTGTGGCTTTAAAAATTTTAGGGGTGGATTGTGATATAATGCTGTCCTTCGGAACCATACTAGGTACTTGCCTTAATTTTGTGTTGTTGTTTACCGTTAATTATTTACATACCATAAATAAGAAACTGAAAGCAGTAGAACGTAAATTAATATTACAAAACACGGAGTTGATCATTACTAAAAATAAAGCGGAAGAGAGCGAAAGGTTAAAATCTACGTTTATAGCAAATATTAGCCATGAAATACGTACCCCCTTAAATGCCATTATTGGCTTTTCGCACCTACTGCTGGAACCAGATATTAAAGAAGAAGAAAAACAAGACTTTTTCAAGAATATAGAACAGTCGGGAAACCGTTTAATGCAACAAATAGATGGTTATATTAAAATGTCTGACTTGATGGCGAGTCAGCCCCCCTTAATGGAATCGGAGTTTTCTTTAAGAGATTTAATGCAAGAGCTTTATGCGAGTTTCTGTTTAAAGCTGAAGCATAAAACCGGCGTTGAATTAATGATGCCCATGGAACTGAACGAAGGGGAGGACTGTATTTTGGCCGATAGAATCCGGCTAACACAGATATTGAGTGTTTTTATAGATAACGCCATTAAATTTACCCAAGAAGGTTATGTGAAAATATCGTATCAGATCAAGGACAATACTGAATTAATGTTTAAGGTGGAGGACACCGGTATTGGGATTTCTCCCCAGTACAAGGATATTATATTCGATTGTTTCCGTCAGGGCGATGATGATTGTTATTCCAGAAAATACGAAGGAAGCGGTTTAGGCCTGGCCATATCAAAAGCTTCGATCGAACATCTTGGAGGTAAGGTATGGTTTATTTCAACTCCGGACAAAGGTTCAACGTTTTTCTTTACTATCCCATATAGACCAGTGCCAAAGAAAAAGAATATATTAAAAATAAACGGCCTAAGTACCCATTAAATAAATTGGCACATTATTTTATATCCGGCTACTTCATCATTAATAAAAATAAAACCTTTGATAATTACATAATTACTTGACATCGCATATTATATATCAGATATTTGTATCTGTTACTAGTCTTTACCGAATGGGGAAATTAGTGATTGTACAATAAATTAAAGATATGGCTAAAGCACCAAGTAAACGGTTTGGTATTTTGTTAACTACGTCATTGTTTATTATTCTGGCAATGACCCTGTATTATATTTACACGCAAAATGTTAAGGAAACCAAGGTGAAGCGCCAGGCTTTTAAAGTGTTATATAGATATGCCAGTGACTTGTCGGAAAAGGAAAAGGCGATACGTGCGCAATATCAAGAGCCTATTATGATTGAGTTATCAGGAATAAACAAAGCTATCCATGATAAAACCAGGCGTAAAAACAGTATTCGAAATAACATGTTAAAGCTGCAGGTTGAATTTAACAGCGAAGATCTTAAACAGCAACAATTAGCCATCAAACATCAGATGCAAAGTGTTAGGCAGGAATTTGCACCACTGTCGAACGACTTAAAGGAGTTACTCCGAAGAAAAGAAGAACTGGAAGCCGCTTTTCGCACCCATCCGTCCAAACTTATCAATAAAGAAGACTGGTATTTGTTAAAAGGAATTCCTTACCAGGTATGGGAAGAGGATACCTCTGAATTTGTTTATATCAGGAGTGAACAATTGTTCGGTGACGTCTTTAATATCGATTTATTTGAAAATTTTGTTGTTTTTAATAACGACAGTATCGTTTTTAAAACACTTGAGGCGTTAAATGATTTGCAATTGATCATGGACGAAGATAAAGGCCTGGTGCAGGATTCCATTCAGGATAAAGGTTTGAGCGCGTTTACTTTTGCAAAAAAAACACAATACGGAGGCCACGGAATTACAAACCCCTCCGAAAACCAGGTAAAAATAAATATTGCTGGCGAAGATTACCAAGCCTTTATTGTTCCGGTACAATCGGTTGGAATGAGCCATTTGGTAGGTCTGGTGCCCAACAATAAGTATGCTTCCATGAAAAGGGGGTTCGATAGGGGGGTAATATCCGCTATCACCGTTTTTATTGTGTTGTTGCTTTTAAGCATTCCGGTGGTTAAGTTAATGGTCATAACCCCTGGTGAGGCTTTTACCATAAAAAGCTTGGTTACATTATTGTTTAGTGTTGCCGGTATTATGTTCCTGATATTGTTTTTTAGTGTTTATATAAGTAATAAAATATTTATCAGGTCGCATATTAATGCAGATGGTGAGCATTTGCAAAGCCTTTCATTATCTATTAAAGATGCTTTTGACAACGAAATCAGTTCCATGCTCAACCAGTTGGATACTTTTACGAATATCCTTTCTGATACGAACCTGTTGCGTAACACAAAGTTGAAGAAAGGTGCAAATCTTTTAACGCACGGCGAAAGTTTTAATGCCATTGATGAAATGGTTCAAAGGAAAATAAAGGAGCAGGTGGTTCAGAAAATCGATAGCGGTCCATATCCCACATGGCTTGAGGCTTTTACAGCGTCTACCAAGGATAAAAAGACCGTTTTCGTGGTGGAAAACGGTAAGGAGTGGAAAGAAAGCCCATGGGGTATAGATATCAGTAAGAGGGACTATATTCAGAATACACGTAGATTTAATAAAAATGGCAAGTATTTTGGTTTTCAATCTATTTTTTCGCTTAACACCGCCAAACCGCAGGTGGTGGTTTCACAGGAAATAGATACCACAGAATATGCCGTTTGTATTTCGGCCGAGATGCATACGGTGAATGATGTTGTTTTGCCCTATGGCTATTCCTTCTGCATCATCGATAAAACAGGCAAGGTTTGGTTTCACGAGAACCCAAGAAACAACCTACGCGAGAATTTATTTGAAGAAACAGATCATTTCCCGCTGCTCGAGGCGGTTGTGAAAAGCAGGCGAAGTAACACCATAAGCTGCGATTATAAGATGAAATCAACATTGATGCGAATTGATCCGTTAGACGCAGATATGGGCTTGTTTTTGGTGACAATGTGTGGCGTAAACGATTATTACCAGATATTTCATCAAAGCGGCTACATGATCTTGGGTAGCGCCTTGTTGATTTTTGCCTTTTGGTTTTTACTCGCCCTGGTATATCGTTGGTATCAAAAAGTCCGCAATAGTTCCAGGTATCGACCTCATAGTCTGTTGTATTTTTTTCCGGAAAATGATAGTATAAACAGTTATCTGCGATTGATTGTGGTTAACGTTTTGTATTTGGTGATATTTATTGCCATAACCCTGGTGTTTTACGAACAAGTTTATGTGAATCATTGGGTACGATTGATTGGGCTTACAGGAGCTGTCCTGCTCATATTGAATATCAGGGAAGTCAGAGAATCCAATAATAATTTTAGCTTCTTTTCTTTTGCTAAGTTTTTATTTACCGAAATTGTAGCTTTTTTCTTTATTGAATATTTATTGGGCGGAAACCAGGCATCCAGGTCGATGGGAATTTCGGTTCTGTTACTGATTGTACTCAATCTTTTCTTTTTTATCGGATTCAGGATTAAGCACTATGGAAAGGTGTCTAAAAAATGGTGTTTCAATATTTATTTTGCCTATATCTTCACTCTTGGTATTGCAACTATCTTTTTGCCTTTGTTTACGGTTTATACCGTTGTTTATCATCAAGAAAGTATAATGCACTTTATGCATCAGCAACGTCACGTTGCGGATAAACTCATCCAACGGGACAATCGGTTTATGGTCAGCCACAAACCTTCGGTAACCAGGGAGTTGGATAAAAAAGGGAGATACTTTGATATCATTCATGGCCTGGAGCAAAACGATGATCTTGATTCAATTGGAGCACCCGGTAATTTATTGTCGACGCTAAATTATGTAAAAATGTTTGGCGATATTCGTTCGGGCTTATACTTTGTTAACAATAAAATTGAGGACAGAGGCAACTTAATTAAACCCAATTATACCAACTCTGCGGATGGACTTTATACATATGCCATCAATGATAAAACCCTTTTCCTAAAAGTTCGGGCCGGAGGTTATCCCTATTACCAAAAAGCTTTGACCTTGGAGATGGAAAGTTTTGGCGTTTTCGACCTGCCAAAAAGGTACTATGGATTTGGAATTGGCTTGCTTCTGGCGTTTCTCTTATATGCCTTTTACTTCCCGAAAATCGGTTACTATTTGTTTCCACGGTTAAAATATTCCAGGGACTTATTTACCGGAAACCCAGTCGTATTCATTCCTAAACAGGGGGCAAAACGATATATGGTTTGCCTACCTGACAAAGAATTGTTCGATCATGTGTTAAAAACAGATAATGCTGAATTGTTTGCGCTGGAAGAGGTTTCGCAACAAAACGATTTTGTTAATTACAACAAAAGCGGTAAAGATATATATCTGTTTTGTCAGGAAAGGGCTTTTGATAGTTTGAAAGCGCTTGATGCCTTTGTGTTTAGGTTGGAGAAATTAATGAACGATAACCTTCAGCGAAGCATCACCTTTGTCTGTTTTAAAACACCGGGTGCTTTTATAGAAGGGTTACATGACCGTTTACGTACCGAAGATGACAAACATTTCGCCAAACTTGACGCCGTCATTAACCGCCTGCAAAATATTTTGTCCGAATTTGCGGTAAGGTACTCACCAATCTTGTCGCAAGCCCTTCCAAAAGAGCTTCTTCAGAAATCTTTTGAAGGGCAACTCAACTGGTTAAATAACGAAATGGGAAATAATGCCTACTTGCGCTCTCAGTTCGAAGAGCTCGATACGATTAAGTCCTCTTTCTCAGTTAATCAAATAGAAGGCGATATCAATGACGACAATGTTTACGTGGTGTATGTTACGTTTAAGAATTATTATCGGAAAATATGGGATAACTGTACCCAACAGGAAAAGTCGGTACTGTTTGATATTGCAGAAGATCATATGATTAACCTTAACAAAGAAGGGGTGGTTAATGAACTAATCAACAAAGGTCTTATCAAAAAGGAAAGATACCTGTCCTTGTTTAACTTGAGCTTTACCCACTTTGTCTTGCACCAACAAAAACAAATAGAGGTTATTAACAGAAGTTTAAGGGAATCATATAAGAGTGGTTGGAGTCAGTATAATATGCCGATTAAATTATTGGCAGCGGCCATATTAATTTTTTTATTTATTACACAACAAGAGTTCCTAAACGGAATACAGTCGATCCTTATTTCGGTAGGTGCTGTATTAACGGTTGCCGCTCGTTTTATTAATAACCCTTTAAAATCAGGGAACAATCCGGTACTTTAAACTGAGAAACATTGGATATGGTTATACTTCTGATTTATTTGGGTTAATTTAATTATTTTTGGCGTTCAATTAAAAATATTGCATGAACGCTATTGGACTTATCAAAAAACTATTGCCAGGTTTGGCTCCCCTGATTATATTCGTAATTGCAGATAGTATATGGGGGACAGAAGTTGGTTTACTTATAGCTATCGCTTTTGGGTTCATAGAAATAACCTACAGCTTATTCCGGAAGCAAAAACCGGATAAATTCATCCTGTTTGATGTGGGGCTTCTGGTGGCAATGGGGGGAGTTTCTTTATTGTTGGAAAACGATTTGTTCTTTAAACTTAAACCCGGGGTAATCGGTACAATATTGTGTGTATTGCTGGGTATTTCGGCCTATGGCAGGCACAATATCATGATGGCGATAAGCGGTCGATATTTAAAGGATATTTCAATAAACCCCTGGCAACAATACGAAATGCTTCAAAGTATCAAAGTTTTGTTCTGGATTTTTACAGTACATACTATCCTGGTTTTTGTTTCGGCTGTTGCTATGAGCAAGGAGGTGTGGGTTAGTATTAGTGGCCCAGGTTTTTATGTGTTCTTTGGTGGGTATTTTATTTTTGAGTTATATAAAAAACGCCGGGCGCAAAACAAATATCAAGGGGAGGAATGGCTGCCCATAGTTAACGATGATGGCAAAGTATCGGGTAAAATGCCCCGTAGTATAGCTCACAAAGGTTCTATGATTTTACATCCCGTGGTGCATTTGCAAGTGCTGAATTCAAAAGGCGAGTTGTACCTTCAAAAGCGGGCAGACCATAAATTGGTGCAGCCCGGAAAATGGGATACCGCCGTAGGAGGACATGTTGCGGTCGATGAATCAATCGATATATCACTAAAAAGGGAAGCAATGGAGGAAATAGCCTTGCAAGAGTTTTCTGCCACGCCTTTTAAACAATACAAGTGGGAGAGCAATATCGAAAAGGAATTGGTTTTTGCTTTTGTTTCGGTTACGGATTATCCTTTAAAACCTCACCCGTCGGAGGTGAGTGAAGGTAAGTTTTGGACTATGGAGGAGATTAATGCTGGCCTGGGTAAGGGATATTTTACACCCAACTTTGAACATGAGTTTGAGTTTTTGAAAGCGTACTTGGCCAACGGAAAGCAACACTAACTTTACACGCAACCCAAGCAATTTATATTCATCATATTAAAAAAGGTTATGAACAAAGTTATGGTATATTTTATTTGTTTGCTACCACTTATCTTGTCATCATTAAGTTGTGTAAATACAGATGAGTTTAACTTGCCCTATGAAGTAGTGATAAAAAATGGACAGGTGCATCACAATCAGGTTAATAACTTCCGTTTACAGATGATTAAGGTGGTCAGTGATTCCAGATGTCCTACTGGGGTAGAATGCGTTTGGGAAGGCGATGCTGCCATTTTGTTTGATTTGGAAATAAAGGACCACCAAAATTTTATTTTACACACGCATGCAGGTTTTCAAACAGATACAATAATAGATACCATTAAGTTTGTATTGCTAGAGTGCAATCCTGCTCCTGTATATGGTGAAGACATTAAGCCTGAAGACTACGCTGTTAAATTACGAATTGAAGAGGTCAATTAAAATCCAGCTAGTATGAACCACCATTTATCCTAATGAACCTATTCATTTGTAAAGACGTGGCCATGGTTTGATTCCCCGGGTGAATATTTAACCCGCAATATGCATTAGAAATTCTATTACACATTGAAATTACTTTAAAACAAGGCACTTCATTGCATCACTTCAACTCACCAGAACGATGCTCCCGAAAGTAATCGGGACAAGTGATGCCTTGTT
Source organism: Saccharicrinis sp. GN24d3 (assembly GCF_052400645.1). Classification (NCBI taxonomy): domain Bacteria; kingdom Pseudomonadati; phylum Bacteroidota; class Bacteroidia; order Marinilabiliales; family Marinilabiliaceae; genus Saccharicrinis; species Saccharicrinis sp. GN24d3. The sequence continues at coordinate 119,116 of NZ_JBQTGI010000013.1, read as the reverse complement.
TCAGAAATGCCTTGTTTTATTGTATTTGCAATGCTCAGGACGAACCCCCAATACATAATCCGGGTTTAAAATAAACTTCCCTGAATAGCTTCAGTTGAAACAGGAACAATCTTGTCCAGCGAAACATACCAAATAAATCCTTTGACATTAGGATGCCCCATCTTTTTTACATGCCGGATATATTGCGAAACCTGCTTTTCGTATTTTGGCTCCTCAATATCACCAAACTTATAGTCGATGATATGAACTTCATTGTTTAAAAACACAACCCGATCGGGGCGATAGGTACCATTTTTTGTTAAAATGGCATTTTCGGCCTTGGCTCGGTGTTCCGGGTTAAACCATTCTTTCGTGTCGGGTTTTGAAACTAATTCAGCTATTTGTTCTTTTAGTATTTCCTTATCCGATTTAGATATTTTGCCTTCAAAAATCATTCTGGTCAAGGCAATGTCAATATCATCAATGGTCTGAATAAACTCAAAGGCCTCGTGCATTACCTTTCCGTAATTAACCTTGCTTTGCCCGCCATCGCTCGAAAAATAGCCGTCACTATCTGTTTTAATGGCTATGTTTTCATCACTCAACAGCTTATTGGAAAAAGGTTTAAGTGTTTCACTGAGTATTTCTTGTTCCTTTTTATCGTTTAATACTTGTTCCGGAATTTTGCCATAACTAAACAATCCATTTTCTCCATCCCAAGAACCGGCCAGATCTATGTAGCCATTTTTTTCTGTCATTTGATGATGGTTAATGGCGTAATACATTAAATCTGATACACTCTTAAGCTCACCTTTGCTGTTTTTCGACGGTGTGTTGCCAAAAGTCACCAAAACCTCGCAACAGCGCGTTAGGGCTACATACAGTAAATTCAAGCTATCGACATATTGGTATAAACGTTCCTGAAAATATTCTTCTTTAAAAATGGTATTCCGTAACTGGGATGTATAGGTAACAGGCAATAATTTTATCTGATCGAATGGTGCCTTATTGGGCCTGCACCAAATAATATTACTTTTAATTTCGGAATCCAGTTTCCAATTGCAGTAAGGTACAATTACCACCTTAAATTCCAAGCCTTTGGACTTGTGTATGGTCATTATTTTAATGGCATCCTGGTCGTCGGGTACGGCAACTGCCTCACGAATGCCCTTATCGTCCCACCAATCGATAAAAGCGGTTAAATCAGGGTAGTGATCTTTGATAAATTGGTTGGTGCAATTAATCAACGCCTGAATAAAAACGCCTTGTTTTTCTTTTATCTCCCCTGGTAATTTATGAGCCAACAGTTCAACCAGTTCAAGTAAAGGTTTCTGACGTTGTGTCAACAGCTCGTTAATCCAATCAAATTCTTTTTTTGCAAACCCGATTTCCTCATCAAAATCAAAGTGCTTACCCACTTCAACAGTACCCGTTTTTTCCTTTCTCTCTAATATCGCACGGCTTAATACCATTTCGGCTTTGAGGATCAGATTATTGGGGTTTTGCAGGAACTTTATTTGAGCCATCATAAAGTTTACAGCCGAAGATCCCGACAGAAACAACGATTCGTTGGAGATAACAGGTATGACCCTACCTTCTTCGGAATAAGCACCTGAGAGCAAAGCATTGGCAACGGTTTCCCCTTCACCTTTCTTCCGTACCAGGATACAAAAATCACTATATTGATAACCTTTCTCCACCAATGTTTCGATGTTTTCCACCATTTCTGCGAGCATTCGCTCATCGTAACTCAGCTCTTTGTCAGGAGCTAAAAATTTCGATTTAATATGTCCTTGGTCGGGTTCTTGTTTCTCGGGCAGTTCCTGAAATGCATCGGCATATGCCCGGGAAATCTTAGAGCCAAATTCCGATATCGTTTCTTCATCTTTTATAAAATCGGAAAACAATCGGTTAAAATCGTTTTGGATGTATCCGGCACCCGATACAAACAGAGCGTTATTAAACCCAACGATATTAGAAAGACTTCGCCAGTTTTTGTTGAGGGTAAGCCCCTCACTGCCATGTTGTTTAAAATCGTGCTCAACTTTGCCGGCCAACAGGTTCCAGTCCGAGTTACGCCATCGGTAAATCGACTGTTTTACATCGCCAACAATTAAACTGGTTTCACCGCTTGACAGGGAGTTGTCGACAAGAGGTTTGAAGTTAAGCCATTGCAGTTTTGAGGTATCCTGAAACTCATCGATCATAAAATTTTGGAAGCGCGTGCCGATCTTTTCGTATATAAAAGGCGTATCGTTTTGGTCAATAATCTTGTTTAAAAAGTGCGACGAGTCTGCAATCAAAAACATGTTTTCGTCGCGACATATAGCCTGGACTTCATTGGAGATGTCTGCAATAATACCCAGTGCAAAATAATTCTGGCTGATCACCTTTGCCGTGACGTAGTTTTCATATTCCCGTTCCATCAAATCAACGGCTTTTTTTACCAGCATGTTGAGTAAGGGATATAATTCCGATATCTGCTGATTAACAGCAGGGGGATTATCCTTGCGCCCCCATTTTTCCGGTTCATCAATAATTTTAAGTAGGGTAGACCCCGGTTCCAGTTTATCCAGGATTTTAAGTTTTTCGAAATATTTAACGGGAGTACGGCTTTTGCCTGTAAACAGGTCGTAATTTAACCCACTTCTCTTTATCGCCGTGCTTCCTTCTTCGCCAAGCGCTTTTATTTTTGATTCAAAACCGTTTATGATTGCCTGAATTCGGTTCAGGTAATCTTGCATCTGTTCCTTGTTGCTGATAACGTTGAAAATATCACGGCTCTCTAACTGAAAAAGTTCATTGAAAATTTCGGAACCCAGTTTATGTAAATCGTTACCTAAGTTCCAGCTCTTACCTTGGTTTAGCTTTTGTTCGGCGAATTGTACTAACCAATCCTTCAGATGAGAATTTTCAGGCAGATCCACTTTCATTAGCAGGTGGTCAACGGCTTTTTGAAGAATTTTGGGCGTGTTTAATTCTATTTTGAAACCACTTTCCAAACCGGCTTCCCGCGCAAACGAACGTATTATTTTCTGGAAAAAACTATCTATGGTACTTACCGAAAAAAAAGAGAAGTCATGTAGCAAGTAACTCAAAAGCACTTTCGCTCTATGTCTTACCTGTTTGTCGCTTAGTTTAAATTCCACAATCAGATCGCTCACATAATCATCTGTTTTGCTGGTAGATATTTCATACAGTTTTTCAAGTATGCGGCTTTTCATTTCGCCGGTAGCCTTGTTGGTAAAAGTAACGGCCAGGGTATGTATGTAGTTTGTTGGGTTTTTAAACAGAAGGAACAGAAATTCTTTGGTGAGCGTAAAGGTTTTTCCAGAACCGGCTGAGGCCTTATATATTTTAAGTTTTGACATGTACTATTGCTATTTTATCGCTAAAATAGCAATAGTTTTCTAAAAAAGACAGGCAGTCCCAAACCATCCCAATTTATTCTAAACCGAATGAGCTAATAATTCCAGTCTTACTAAATAAAACACTATTTAAAAAATACTGCCCGCCTTTTTTAACTATCACTATCGAGCCTGATTAATTCATGAATTTTTGTAATTAAATATGAATAGATCAGGTAAGCAAGCCAAAACCAATCAAGGTCTATTTATTAAAATTATGAAGGCATACTGTCTTGGTATGTTCGCGTTATTCGATATCCTCTGCTGCGATAAAACCTTCCGAAACAACTGTCATTTTAATGTTTTGGCGGTGCACAATTTGTGCCGGCAACAAGATAGCAGGTACAAGCCTTTTACCATTGTTAACGGTTAGATTCATGTTCGAAGGAGCTTCTCCATCGGCAATTTTTATGGCAGCGTTGGCAGCGGCAAAAGCCATCGATTCAATGGGTTTGTAAATGGTCATGGTTTGTATACCGCCCGCAATATTACGTATTGCTTCAATATCGGCATCCTGACCTGCAACCAACACCCTGCCATCCATATTGTGTTCTTTCAGCGCACTGATAACACCTGCAGCAATAGCGTCATTGCCCGCAATTACGGCATCTAAAGCAGTATCAACGTTGGTTAAATAATCGTTGGTGATTTTATAGCCCTCATGCAACGACCATGTATCGGAAAATTTACTAAATACAATTTCAATATCACCTCTTTCAACAAGAGGCTGTAATACATTCATTTGCCCCAGGTTAAGCAAGTATGCGTTATTGTCGATTACAGAACCGCCCACAATTCCGTATTTGCCTTTGGGCTTTATTTTAGTGAGGTAATTGGCTTGCAATTCTCCAACCGCAATATTGTCGGTCGATATATAATAATCTAGGTTACAATCCTTTATTAAGCGGTCATAGGAAATAACCGGCACGTAATTTTTGTGCGCATATCTGACTATGTTACCTGCTTTTTTCGAGTCAACCGGAACAACAATTAGTACTTCTACTCCGTTTGCGATCATCTCTTTGGCCTGGTCCTCTTGTTTGTCTGGATCTGAATCAGCTATTGCCACAACACAGGTTCCGCCAAGCTCAACAACCTTTTCTTCAATCAGCTTCATATCTTTTTTCCAACGTTCTCGTTCTAAGGTGTCCATCAGCAGACCTACTTTGGGTTTGTTTTTACAGCTAGTAACTATTAGTATTCCAAATGCTAAGATTAATAGGATTTTTAGTGCTTTCATAATGTGATGTTTTAGGAAGAAATTTAATTTTAATAATTTACAAAAAATGATTCGGAAAGTAAAGCACTATCCCATTTAAAATTTAACATCTGTTTTCTGTCAATTATCATATTCTCCAAGGCACAGATAATGGAATAGTCCACAAAAAAATGAATTGGAAGGATAATGAAAGAAATATAGCACATGATATAGACTAAACATTAAGCGGGTGGATAAGATTTGTTTTATTTAGCATGCTTAAATCAAAAAACCTCTTTTATTTTGCCCGAATACATTACTTTAATTAAACAGCTACCTACTACATACTCTCTTTTTTTGCTTCTTCCCAAATCTTGTCCATTTCTTCCAACGACATTGCTTTTAAATCCAATCCTTGTTTTATGGTTTTGTCTTCCAAATAATTAAAGCGTTGAATAAACTTACGGTTGGTTCTTTCTAACGCGTTTTCGGGGTTTACACCATATAATCGAGCGGTGTTAATAATGGAAAATAACAAATCACCAAATTCAGCTTCAATCTTATCTTGGTCTCCTCTAGCAATTTCTTCTTTTACTTCCTGCAGTTCTTCTTGAACCTTGTCCCAAACTTGTTCGCGGTTTTCCCAGTCAAAACCAACGCCGCGGGCTTTGTCCTGTATCCTGTTGGCTTTAACCAAGGCAGGCAACGAATCCGGAACTCCTTCCAAAACGGATTTGTTGCCTCCTTTTTCCTTTAACTTTAAACGCTCCCAGTTTTCTTCAACCTCTTTGGCATCATTTACCTTGGTGTCGCCAAAGATATGGGGGTGCCGGTAAACCAGTTTTTCGTTCAATGATTTGATGACATCTTTAATGGTGAACTGTTGTTTTTCCTCACCAATTTTCGCATAAAACACTATATGCAGTAATAAGTCGCCTAATTCTTTCTTTATCAGGGTCGCATCGTTTTTTATGATGGCATCCGCCAATTCGTAGGTTTCTTCAATGGTAAGGGTCCTGAGTGTTTCATTGGTCTGTTGTTTGTCCCAGGGGCATTTTTCCCTGAGTTCGTCCATTATTATTAATAACTCTTCAAAAGCAGTTAATTTTTCTTGCATCAGTTTTATTTTGGAATTGATATTTTATTAAGTTCAAATGTAAAAATATCCATCCACTTTATTAATATTTGTTGTTAATTTGTATTCTTTATTACCCATATATATATATGATAGAAAAACTGATATACCTTGATTCTGTAGATTTAATTGAGTTTTTGGGCGTGAAGAACGTAAAGCTCGAATTGATTAGGAGCAAATTTCCTAAGCTGCGTATTATTGCGCGCGGCGATTGGCTCAAGGCAATGGGAGAAGAGGAGGAAGTCGCTTTCTTTGAAGAGAAAGTTCACCTGCTACTCGATCATTATAACGAATACAATGTGTTGAGCGAACATTCCATATTTGAAATTATAGATAGTGGCACGGTTGGAAAAACCAAAGAGGTTGATGATGTTATATTATATGGGATTAATGGAAAACCCATCAAAGGCAGAACTACCAACCAACAGCTCTTTGTGCGGGAATACGAAAAAAATGACCTTATTTTTGCGGTGGGGCCAGCAGGTTCGGGCAAAACATATACGGCCATCGCATTGGCAGTTAGGGCATTGAAGAGAAGGGAGGTACGCAGGATTATTTTAAGCCGGCCGGCAGTGGAAGCAGGGGAGAAGCTCGGCTTTTTACCTGGCGACATGAAGGAAAAAATTGATCCATATTTGCAACCGTTGTACGATGCTTTGCAGGACATGATTCCGGCTGCCAAACTAAAGGACTATATGGAGAACGGGACCATACAGATTGCCCCGTTGGCTTTTATGCGCGGCAGGACTTTAAACGAGGCATTTGTGATTTTGGACGAAGCCCAAAACACAACGGTAAACCAGATAAAGATGTTCCTGACCCGCATGGGTCAAAGCACCAAATATGTGGTCACGGGAGACATAACCCAAATAGATCTTCCCCGTAAATCCATGTCCGGACTGGTGCAAGCCATGCGAATCTTAAACAAAGTGAAAGGTATAAAGATAATCAATTTTGATGTCAGGGATATTGTACGCCATCCTTTGGTGAAAAAGATCGTGGAGGCCTACGATAAAGAGAAACCCGAAAAGTACGAGGAATAACCTAAAGAGAGGAGGCAACCGGTTGAGTTAAGTTGTCTCATTGATTTAAATACAAATTATTAAAATTTATGATGAAAAAAGTTTTAGTTGCCATTATTGTTGCCATAGGGCTTATTAGCTGTTCCGACGATTCAGATATTTTTGAATCGGTTGATTATGCAGAGCGGGATGAACAAATAATCCAGGATTATTTTATTGCCAACAACATAATAGATACCATTGCAACTCCATATGGTGTATATATAGAGCATTTGTTGGAGGGAACGGGCGATAACCCGACAATAAACGATAGCGTTACGGTTAATTATAGCTTATACACTATTCCTGATAATAATTTAATCGAAGCATCCGCCGATCCGGTAACCTTTAAACTTTCAGATCTCATCACCGGTTGGCAAATTGGAATCCCGCATATGAGTGAGGGTGGAGAAGCAAATTTATATATTCCAAGCAGTTATGCTTACAGGGGAACCTATAGCCCTTTAGCCGATGATGTATTGAAATTTAAGATTACATTGGTAGATATTAAAGAGTGATTTGAATATAACCAAATTACAGACCATCAATCACAAAAAAAGCTGTCTCATCATTTATGTTTGAGACAGCTTTTTTCATTTATTGGTTTCGATCCATGCAGGATACACCTTGCTAGTTTTCACTCGCATCCGAATCTTTAATTGCCTCAACGTTTTTTTCTATGGACGAGAATATCTTTTCATCCTTTTCGTTAAAGTCTACTTTGATGATATCACCTTCTGTGACGGAAGCTTGAATAATTACTTCCGCCATCTCGTCTTCCAGGTATTTTTGGATAGCTCTTTTCAGCGGACGGGCACCAAAGTTAGTGTCAAAACCTTTGGACGCGATATAATCTTTCGCCTTATCCGTCAGTTGCAATTTATATCCTAACGATTCTACACGGTCATATAAACCTTTAAGCTCGATGTCAATGATTTTGAAGATATGTTCTTTGTCAAGCGTGTTGAATACAACAACGTCATCTATACGGTTGATAAACTCAGGGGCAAACGCTTTTTTCAACGCTTTTTGAATAACATGTCGGGCATGGTCCGAATCGGATTCCCTACTGCTGGGCTGAAAACCGACACCTCTACCGAAATCTTTCAATTCGCGACTACCGATATTGGAAGTCATGATGATTATGGTATTTTTAAAATCCACCCTACGTCCCAAGCTGTCTGTCAATCTACCTTCGTCTAATACTTGTAGCAACAAGTTAAAAACGTCAGGGTGAGCCTTTTCAATCTCGTCCAGCAGAATCACGGAGTATGGCCTTCTTCTTACCTTCTCAGTCAGCTGACCGCCTTCTTCGTAACCCACGTACCCCGGAGGCGCTCCAACCAAACGGGAAACCGAGAATTTCTCCATATATTCACTCATGTCGATACGGATCAGCGCATCTGTTGAATCGAACAGGTATTTCGCCAACACCTTGGCCAAATGTGTTTTACCAACCCCTGTAGGTCCCAGGAACACAAATGAGCCAATCGGTCTGTTCGGATCTTTAAGCCCTGCGCGGTTCCGTTGTATGGCTTTAACAATCTTCTGAATAGCCTCTTCCTGTCCGATAACACTACCCTTCAATTGATCTCCCATCTGAAGAAGCCTGAACCCTTCTGCTTGTGCCACTCTTTGAACCGGGATACCTGTCATCATGGCAACCACTTCTGCCACTTTCTCAATATCAACGGTTTCTCGGTGTTGCTGAAGTTCCTGTTCCCATTTCGACTTGGCAATGTTCAGTTCTTCCAAATAGGTCTTTTCCTTATCCCTGAAGCTGGCTGCCAATTCAAAGTTCTGTGCTTTTACCGCTTTAATCTTGTTTTCCTTGGTTTCCTCGATTTGCTCTTCCAGCTTTAAAATAGTTTCAGGAACAATGATATTAGAAATATGAACACGAGAGCCCGCTTCGTCCAAAGCATCAATAGCTTTGTCTGGTAAATGACGGTCGGTGATATATCTTTCAGTTAGCTTTACACAGGCATCAATTGCCTCTTCGGTAAAAGATACGTTGTGATGGTCTTCGTATTTCTCTTTAATATTGTTAAGTATTTCTATCGTTTCCTCAATAGTTGTCGGTTCCACCATTACTTTCTGGAAACGTCTTTCCAGGGCACCGTCTTTTTCGATATGCTGTCGGTACTCATCTAAAGTGGTTGCACCAATACATTGAATATCGCCGCGGGCCAGGGCAGGCTTAAGCATGTTGGCGGCGTCCAGAGAACCTGTTGCACCACCCGCGCCTACAATGGTATGTATCTCGTCGATAAATAAGATAATATTCGGATTTTTTGAAAGCTCATTTAATATGGCTTTCATTCTTTCCTCAAACTGACCTCTATATTTTGTGCCAGCCACAATCGAGGCCAGGTCAAGCGTCACCACTCTTTTATCGAATAGCACGCGTGATACTTTCTTTTGGTGGATGCGGATAGCCAATCCTTCCGCAATAGCAGACTTACCTACACCCGGCTCGCCAATTAAAATGGGGTTGTTCTTTTTACGTCGGCTTAAAATTTGCGCCAATCTTTCAATTTCCCCTTCGCGACCCACAATGGGATCCAGCTTCCCGTCTTCGGCAGCCTGGGTAATGTCGATACCAAAATTGTCTAACACAGGTGTGTCGGACCCTTTGGAGCCACTGGTTGAACGAGGCGCGTCTGAACCGCCTCCCGAGGAAAAAGGACTGTCTTGATCATCGTCCTCCGGCAAGTCTGCCTTGGCCAAAGGCTCGTTGTTTGTCATCAATCCTTTTACTTTTTCGTAATTAATCTTTTCTTCTGCCATAAGTTCAGGTATAAATCCATTGTTGTCCTTTAATAATGCCAAAAGCAAATGCCCGGTATTAATATTCTCGCTTTTTACCGAACGGGCCTCCAGATAAATCAACCGTAAAATTCTTTCCGATGATTTTAGTAGGGGAATATGTTCAGTATGTTCTAATACAACATTTGTTTTCAGCTTTGATTCGATGCTTCTTTTTAGGTTATCCAGATCAACCTGCAATTGTTCCAGTATTTCTATGGCCGTACCTTCACCTTCCCTTAAAAGGCCAAGTAAAAGGTGTTCCGGTGAAATATAAGGGTTGCCCAAACGCTCGGCTTCTTCTTTGGAAAAACCTATCACATCATTAATCCTTTGAGAAAAATTCAAATTCATTGGATACATCTTTTCTAGTTTCTATTACAATTACCGTACAATTAAGTTCAATGCTGACATTTCAACAGACTGACTTACTGATTATGTCAAATCTTCCGTTATTCATGCCAATAATGTAATGCATTGTTAATTTAAAAGTACAATTTATTTTAAATTTCCCATGCAATAAAGCATAAAAATAGTAATAATTATGCGGATTCCAGAATGTTTATTGCTTGTTAATAAATTGTGTACTTTTTCCCTTTAATATTAGCACATAAATGACTAAATTAGGCCGTCCAAAAAACAGGCTGTGAAAGGCCTGTTTTCGTTTGTATATTCTAATTCATAATTTAATATTAAATGGCTGAAGGAGAGAAAATAATAAAGATAAATATTGAGGAAGAAATGAAATCGGCCTACATCGATTATTCGATGTCGGTGATTGTTTCCAGGGCATTGCCTGATGTTAGGGACGGCTTTAAACCGGTACATAGGCGTGTTCTTTATGGAATGAGCGATTTAGGAGTTACTTCCACCAAGCCATATAAGAAATCAGCGAGAATTGTAGGGGAGGTGCTGGGTAAGTACCACCCACACGGTGATTCATCGGTTTATCTTGCGATGGTGCGTATGGCACAGGATTGGTCGTTGCGTTACCCGCTGGTCGATGGACAAGGGAACTTTGGTTCCGTAGATGGCGACAGCCCTGCCGCAATGCGTTATACCGAGGCTCGCTTGAATAAAATAGCGGAAGAAACGCTGGTTGACATTGACAAGAGAACCGTCGATTTTCAGTTGAACTTTGACGACTCTATGAAGGAACCCACAGTTTTACCTACCAGGATACCCAACCTATTGGTAAACGGTGCTTCCGGTATTGCGGTTGGTATGGCCACCAATATGCCACCACATAACTTAACGGAGATCATCAATGCTACAATTGCCTATATCGAGAACAATGATATAGATATTGATGGATTACTGGAGTATGTAAAAGCTCCTGATTTTCCAACGGGAGGTATTATTTACGGTTATAAAGGGGTAAAAGACGCTTTTGAAACGGGCAGAGGCAAAGTAGTCGTGCGTGCCAAGGCAGAAGTTGAAACCGATAAGAACGGAAGGGACAAGATTGTTATTACCGAGATTCCCTATTTGGTAAACAAAGCTGAACTGATTATTAAAATTGCCGACCTTGTCAACGAGAAGAAAATCGACGGTATTTCAAATGTGAACGATGAGTCGGACAGGGAAGGTATGCGTATCGTGGTCGATTTAAAACGCGATGCCATTGCCAACGTAGTTTTAAATAACCTATATAAATTAACTGCATTACAGTCGTCGTTTAGTGTTAATAATATTGCGCTGGTAAAAGGCCGTCCGCAAATGCTTAACCTAAAAAGTTTGATCAGTAATTTTGTGGAGCACCGTCACGACGTGGTTACACGCCGTACCCAATATGAGTTGGAGCAGGCAGAAAAACGTGCCCATATCCTTGAAGGACTTATTGTTGCCAGTGACAATATCGACGAGGTAATCAAGATAATCAGAGGTGCATCCAGTCCGGATGAAGCACGCGAGAAACTGATTGAGCGCTTTGAGCTTTCAGATATCCAGGCTCGGGCAATTGTAGACATGCGCCTGCGCCAGCTGACAGGACTGGAACAAGATAAGTTACGTAGCGAATATGAAGACCTGTTAAAGGAAATTGCGGACTTAAAAGAAATCTTGGAGAACGAACCTCGCAGAATGCAAATTATCACCGATGAATTAATCGAAATCAGGGATAAATACGGTGACGAGAGAAAAACAGAAATTGTATACTCATCAGAAGAATTCAATCCTGAAGATTTTTATGCCGATGATGAAATGGTAATTACTATTTCATATATGGGTTATATCAAAAGAACGCCTCTTGCGGAATTTAGAACCCAAACAAGAGGGGGAGTAGGTTCTAAAGGAAGTACCACACGCGACGAGGACTTTATCGAGCACCTGTATCCTGCTACCATGCACAATACCATGTTGTTTTTTACAGCAAAAGGACGTTGTTTCTGGTTAAAGGTGTATGAGATTCCAGAAGGTGCCAAAAATACCAAGGGTAGAGCTATTCAAAATTTGTTGAATATTGAACCGGATGACAAGGTTAAAGCATTTATTAAAGTAAAAAAATTAAACGATCAAGATTATATCAACAGCCATTATATTATAATGGGTACCAAAAAGGGTATTATCAAGAAATCATTATTGGCGGATTATTCCCGTCCACGTGTAAATGGAGTAAACGCCATTACCATTAAAGAAGATGATGAACTGATCCAAGCCAGATTAACGCATGGCGAAGCGGAAGTTTTGATGGCCACGCGATCGGGTAGAGCTATCCGATTTAACGAGTCCAAGGTAAGAAGCATTGGCCGTACTGGATTAGGCGTTAGAGGTATAGCGTTAGATACAAGTAAAGACGAAGTGGTTGGCATGATATGTGTAAAAGATATAGAGCAAGAGGATGTACTTGTGGTATCTGAAAACGGGTTTGGTAAAAGATCTAAAATTGAAGATTACCGAATAACCAACCGCGGTGGTAAAGGTGTGAAAACCATGAAGATTACCGACAAAACAGGTGCACTCATATCCATCAAAAATGTGACCGACGACAATGACTTGATGATTATCAACAAATCGGGTATTACCATTCGTTTGGCCTTATCGGAATTAAGAACCACCGGAAGGGCCACTCAGGGAGTCAAGGTAATCAATCTAAGGAACAGTGACCAGATCGCTTCCGTTGCAAAAGTTTCGGCTTTTAAAGAGGAAGAGATTCAAGCGGCAAAGGAGGATGGAGAAAATACCGAAGGAGAAAAAGGAAATCCATTGAACGAAAAAACAGATAATAACAACGACGAAACAATTAACAACGATCAAGAATAAAAAAATATTATTTTTGAGGTGAAAATCCACACAAAAAAAATTAATATGATGAAAAAGACAGTTTTATTTTTAGCAGCTGTGCTAACCTTTTCTGCGGCTATTGCGCAAACTGGAAAAATTACCACGGCTACAACCTTGCTGGATCAAGGTGATGCGGTTAAAGCGAAAGAGGCCATTGATGCAGCGATGGCACATGAAAAAAGTATGAACAATCCTAAAACGTATATCGTTGCAGCAAAAGTTTATACAAAATTGGCTCAGAACGGAAAAGATGATCAAGGAATCATAAAAGCTTATGAGTATTATCAAAAGGCTATCGAATTGGACAAAAAAGGAGATGCTAAGGGTAAGAAAATTGGTAAGTATAAAAAAGAAATCGGTCAGGCTTTATTGTTCTTTGGAAACCAATTGACTAACGCAGGTGTTGAGGCGTTTAACAAGGAAGACTTCGCTACGGCAGTTACTGCTTTTGACGGCCTATTAAAGTTAAACCAGAACGAATATCTGGTAGAGTTACAAGGTGAAAAAATAGATACTGCTATCATCTTCAACACAGCCTTGGCCGCCTATAACGGCAAAAACTGGCCAATGGCAGAAAAGTATTTCGATAAAGCAATATCTGTAAAATACGGTGGAGGCGATGCTATTTTGTTGGTGCACCAGATGTATGCCGAGAAAGGTGACTCAGTAAAAATGGGAGCTAACTTGATCAGAGGTTTCGAGACTTATCCTGAAGACGAGAGGATTTTGACGCAATTGATCAACTTTTACCTTGAAACGAATCAAAACGATAAGGCTTTAGATTACTTAAACAAAGCGATTGAAAGTGACGAGAATAATCCATCATTCTATTATGCAAGAGCTGTATTGAATGATAACAGCAAGAATTTTGATGCTGCATTAGCTGACTACAAGAAATGCTTGGAGATTGATTCAGAATATTTTAATGCGCTATATAACCTTGGAGTAATGTACTTTAACAAAGGTGTGGAGCAAATGAACGACGCTAATTCGGAAACAGACTTTAAAAAGTTTGAGACTAAGAAAGCCATAGCAGAGGCAACATTTAAAGAGTCGTTACCTTACTTCGAAAGAGCAACGGAAATCAAACCTGAAGAGGCTGCAGTATTGGAAAGCCTTAAGACTTTATACTATCGTTTCGAGATGAATGAGAAGTATAATGAAGTAAATGAAAAACTTAAGACTTTATAAGAAGGGAATTAGTTAGATATCCGGGTCGGTTGGCCCGGATATTTTTATATATATTAAAATAACATAATATCAACTATAAGACAAGCATACCTTAAAAAAAAGCATCTGACATAAGATGCTTAAAATATATTATTTCGGAATACGGAAACCTATTTTGAACTGAGGTTCATCGTGTTGATTCACCATCCAGTTCGAAAACTCGTCAAGCCAACGCCAAAACGACAAGATTAAATCATCGGGTACATTTTCTATGCGCGATAAAACTTGCCTGTAGCAATTAAGCCACTCAATACGTGTTTTAGGTGTTATTTTAAACGGCAAATGTCTGTTGGCCAACATGGGATTTCCCCGTGTCATTTTATAGTATTCAGGGCCGCCTAGACGCTGCACGAAAAAATCTGCCGAACGTTTTTTGGCACCTTCAAGCAGCTCTCCCTTTGGTGGAAAAATATCTTTGATCTCACTTTTCACCAATAGTTCGTAATGGTCGTTGATCATTTTGCGTACACCTTCCTCTTTTAGATATTCGTATATACGTATATCCGGTTTAAAGTTAGTACGTCTTTCTCCAAAAGGTAATTCTGTAATCTTAAATTCTGAAATATCTACCATATCACCCTATTTAACCTAATGTACGCCATTAAAATGCATTTTTTGATGCAATATTAACATCAGGTCAATACAAATGTTTAGAAAATAATAGTTTTACGTTGTGGTTTTTCCTTGTTTCTAAGATCAAACAAGTTGTAATCGGGCCATTCGTCCACTTTGGCCAAAGTACGGTCCATCATCCACTTTACATCGTTCGCAAATTCAGGACCTTTCCAGGAATTGGTATTGAACACGATGGCATATGACAAACCATCGTCCTGGCGAACAACCAATGCAGATGTTCCGGCCAGCGTACCTGTCCTGTACCAATAATGTTTTCTGACCCCGCGCCATCCCAGCGGGCTTCCACCTAAAAGTTCGGTAGAGCTCATTTCGTGAATGCTATTGCTAGAGAGTATATCGTTCGGGGTATCGAATCCATCGATGGCAACTACCAATCTCAACAAATCGGTTGTCGAGGCTATCCAACCGCCGGCAGCCCCCAAGGTTTTTATATCGTTGCCTCCATAACTTCTGGGCACCATATTTTTGCTCCCCATATGGTCGTCTACCAAATAAGCATCGTCCGGCTCATAATATTTAACTTCCAGGTCAAAACGTTCCCAAGGATAGCTCCCGCCAATCTGCATATCGAAAATTTCCAAAGGATACAACACGTTGGTTTTTACATAAAGTTCGTAATCCATTCCTGAAGCCTTTTCTATCACTTCTTCAAGAATGGCATAGCCCAAGTTGCTGTAAGAAGACATTGTCCCTGGCGGATAATGCAAGCGCTTAGTCAACATAAAACGAATAATATCCTCTTTCTCAACCGGGTAATCGACCTTCATTTTTTTTGCGATTACATTTGGGATAAACATCGGATCCCCGTACCTGTTGGTAAAACCGGCAGAGTGATTAAGTAACTGTTTTACAGTTATTCTTTCCACTTTTCGGTCCCTATAGCCCAAGAAAATAGAGTCGTTTAAAATACCGTCTTTTCCAAACACTTTACTATCCAATGTTAAATTTCCGTTTTCAACCAGTTTCATCACCGCCACGGCAGTAACCAATTTGGAAACACTGGCGATCCTGAACAGGTTATATGGTTGTACCTGAATGGATTTTTCCTTGTCGGCATAACCGTATCCCTTGGTAAACACAAGCTTACCATCTTTCACCACCGACACGGAGGCGCCGGCCAAATGATTTCTTCTGAGAAAGCGGTTTATATTGTAATCGATAACCTCGAATTTCTCCTGATCGGAAAAAGCGTTGGAAATTCTATGTGAAGCAACAGAAGGTGCTGGTGGAACAAAGTCCCCACCAAAAGAATCGCCAGAATTGAAAAAAGTTAGGTTCGCGACACTTAGCGAAATAACCCCCAACAATGCGATGCTTGCTTTATATATAAATGTCATCTAATATTCACTTTAATGTTGGTAAAAATAGGTAAAAGCAATTTAAACCACAAAATATCAATGCTTAAACATTACCAACCTCTATTAAATACGTCTATATACGCATAAAAGTCAAAAAGGTTATTTCAACTGGCAGCATAACAGGTGTTTAAGGCTTCAAGTAGTAATTTACCACTTAAAGCCTTACCTGAAAAAATGTTCAATAAGGTTTGATGCTACATCCTATTGCCTTGGTATTCTTTACTTTGGGCTCCTTACCGGCAAGCAAAGCATCAATAGCCTGTGCCAGATATTTCTCCTTAACCCGCGAGGCATCCCTTGGAGAATCGTCTATTGCACCGATATAACTTACCTTAAACTTACCAGACGCGTTTTTAAGCAAATAAATATGCGGAGTTTTGGTGGCGCCATATTTGGCATATAATCCTTCGTCATCCACCAGGTACGGAAAAGTAAACCCTTTGTCCTTAGCCCTGATTATCATATTTTCGAAGGAATCATCCTCGAATTCCTCTGGATTGTTGGGATTGATGGCAACAACCGGGAATCCTTTTGCTTTATATTCCTTGTCCAATGCTATAATCCTGTCTTCGTACAACTTGGCATAAGGACAATGGTTACAGGTAAAAATTAACACGACACCCTTTTGGGAATTATATTGGTCCAGGGACACAGCTTTGTTATCGGTACTTTTCAGTTTAAAACCCGGTGCTACATCGCCAATGTTCAGCTGTGCTTGTGCGGTAAGCACAGCTAATGCAAAAATTGCGGATAATGCTAGTTTTTTCATGTATATTGCTTTTTGTTAGTAAAAAAATCTTTCCTTCAACAATGGAATGTGGAAAGAGAACTAGCATAGAAACACTCAAAGCAATAAAGAGTTCAATGTGTTTTCAATGAATTCCGGACTAACCTGTCCCTCGTGGAAAATGGTTTTGTTTTTATAAATAAACAAACAAGCGGGAATGCCGCCGCTCCATTGGTCGTCTATTTTTGGAATCCAATCGTTGGGATTTCTCTCGTCCAAAACAACAACTTCGCTGAGAATCGCGCGCTTCTTAATAAAAGGAACCAGCTTGCTTTCAATTTTCTCCGGAAAGTCAAGGCTTACCAACAGCACTTTAACGGGTACTTCCTTTTGCATGGTGGCAATACTTTCAATAACAGGCATTTCTTCAACACATGGCTTGCACCATGTTGCCCAAAAGTTGACGACCAATATGGAATCCCGGCCAACCAAATCAATTCTTTCGTTCAGTTGCTTGAAGTCAATCACTTTAGGGACGTTATTTTGCGAAAATGCACAGGATACCACTGTAACCCAAAATAAAACCACAAGTACCCCAAGTTTTTTCTTTTTTCCATCATTTTCCATACCTAAATAAATTTTGTATTCGCGTTAAGTTTTGTGTACAACCGAAACACTAACAACAAAGCCAAGGGAATTGTTGCCAACGGAAAAGATTGGGGTATGTATTTCCACCCTAACAAGAAGATCGTCAAACAGGCCAAATTAAAGTATATCAAACACATGGAAATCTTTGAATCCAACTTCGAAAACGCCAGGTAGACAAACGTAGGAACAGCCCAAAGTATATTCAGGTTATTCGCAGGCACACTATGGTCGGTAAAGAGCCACAGATATGCCATGAGCATGCCCACCAATCCGGTTATTAAAAACAAAAAACGATCAAAATAGATCAGCGAATTACCTTGCATTACAATGCTTAAAACTAACACTGACAGTAAGAACGCCCAGCATACCCGTACGGGACTTAAAACAGTCTTTTTTTGGCTTCTTGAAGCATCCAGATCCAACAGTAGATGTTTTTCGCCGACCAAAGCGCTAACCCCGCTGCCTTTACTAATCGTAGCACGATCGAAAGCTTCCATTAAAAAATCAGGTAGATAAGTCGACTCTCTTAGGGAAGCCTTTTTATCGGCAGGCAATCCCAGTAACAGGTTTAAACCGGTTTCAATCCAAGGTGAATAAACAAGGTAATGATGCAGATATTCCCTAAACGATAACTCCTTTGATTTTTCTGTTTCAAGGACAAGCTCACCTTTGATGTTATCTGCAACCATATCCACAATACGCGTAGCACAATTATCGTAGAAAAAGTCGTATTTATACTTACGGTTTTCGGGACGGTAGTTGACCATCAAGGCATTAAATATGCTTTGCCTGTCTTCGAGCGGTAAGTTTAATATCTGCTCGGTAACGGTTCGGTTGTTCCTGAAATACTCGGGCAAAAAATGCTCGAATTTGCTTATGCTGAGGATGTAATTGAGTTTCCCGTTGGCAAATTTTAAGTAAAAATTAGGCGTGTTAAAATCAAAAGTACCATAGTTAAAAACCCAGTCGATATTGTTTTCAGCATCGCTAACCCGCAGGGCCGTATGCCCGAAAGCGGCATATAATTCGTCGCCCTGGGAACAGGTCAAGACAGATATTTTTGATTGCTGCGACAGTATTCTTTGGGCATCAATATTTAGCGCGATAAACGTCACAAATACGTACAGACATACAATTCTTGTCATCATATTCAATTTGTCTCAAATATAGACAAATTGAATAGCTCAGGAAAAAAAACTAAATATTAATGACAGTATACTTTAACCATGAATTTTTAAGGGCGAACACTTTGGGTACATTCCACTTAACGCGCAAGGTTGACGGCACCAGATGGAATGTGTTTCCTGTATGCGCAGTTATTCCCTGAACCCGGTCAATGGCCTCTTTTATAGCTTTAATAGCAAGAACGATCTTAGTTTTTGTCCCACTCTCATGTACTACCTCATTATTGGTTGAAACGTTTTTACCAGGATAAGTTTCTTCAACCCAGTAATATTCGGGATCGGCAAACAGGTTCATAAACCAATCTACACAAAATTCGGCCCACTTAATAAGGACTTCTTCCATACTTAATTTTATTGCTATCATAACTTAATAATTTAAGACGATTAAAATTTCATCTCACAAAGATAAGAACGCTATAAACTGATACATAGTTTTTTAAGCAGTTTAAGCTGTATGTAAGCTCAAATAAAGCCGAACCTAACAGCTTAATTTAAACTTAATTATAAACTTAATATTAACTTAAAAACCTTATCTTTGTACTTAATCGTCTTATTATGTCCGGGAACCTGCACATACTGTCGGAAGACTTGATTTTTTCCATAATCAACCATATCTCGGAAATGGTGGTAGGTGTGGAAAAGATAACCGGAATATACACACATCCCGAAACAGAAGACGTACGCGGTATTACTTTACAATACCGGAACAACCGGTTGCAGGAGCATGAACTGAACTTTTCAGGTATAGAAGACCAACTTCACGGCCTCAGACACGAAAACAATAAATACAGGTGGATAGATAATTCCCAGGTACCATTTGACACGCATTACGAGGCGAAATCGCAGTTGAACATATTTGATGAGTTGAACCACCTGATATTACTCGTTACAATTCCGGGAGCTATAAGACAAGAAAAAGATATATTGTTGATTTACTTCAAAGACGATATCAATGCCTTTGGTGTGCAACACCAAAAATCATCTTTGAGCACGGACAACAAATCCATCATCGGGCATTTACTTTCCGGATCGGTTCATTCATATTGCAAGCTTTTTTGGCAGGAAAAAGAAAAGTTTAACCTTTTTACCCAAAAAACAAGCAGGATATTAGAACAACAACGTTCTGTGAATAAAGGTGATGCGAGAAAAGAAGAGCTAGAAGCCATCATTTTCTCCTGGGCTGACCAATACCTGCTCAATTGTAGCAATTCTGATGGCGTTAATTATGTTTACTCAAGAGAAGCCATTAATAAGATAAAAGAATTTAAAGGAGAATTCTCATCATTACAAAAAGCAATAAAAGAAGCCATCGAATATACAAAATTGATAGTTACAGGAGTAAACAAGAAGGTGCAAGCTGAATATATTGAATATGTTACAGATGTGAATTACACCATAAACAAAGGTGGTTTACATGAGACAACACATCTTTCGTTACGATTGCAACGTGTATATGAATTTTTGGACCGACTAGAAACGGCCGGTCTCAAGGTGGATCGCATGGAACTTAACCTTACAGGGACAAATATAGGTAACGCCATGGAAGATAAACCGATAACAGCAGCGGCTATATCGGACTATGTTGGCAAAAACAAGGAACGTATCAACCTCCTCTTTGAGAAATACCCCAACAAATGGGGCTTTATCAGAAATAATTTTAAGTCCATTATCAACGTGACCTCTCGCACTAACAATCAATCCAGGAGTTGGATGTAAAAAGGTGTCCTTAG
Organism: Saccharicrinis sp. GN24d3; assembly: GCF_052400645.1. Taxonomy (NCBI): domain Bacteria; kingdom Pseudomonadati; phylum Bacteroidota; class Bacteroidia; order Marinilabiliales; family Marinilabiliaceae; genus Saccharicrinis; species Saccharicrinis sp. GN24d3. Next base: position 98,733 of record NZ_JBQTGI010000013.1, on the reverse strand, counting down.
GCAACCATAGTAATATGATAAAATTGATTGTTCGGTGAGCGATTCATGGACTGCTTGCAGAAATGAGCAGCCAAGACTGTTGGTCATCTATCACTGTATTAAACAAGGCGTTTATCTGCAAAACAATAACTCAGGTTATAACATTACACAACAATCATCAAGTGGACACTTGAGATTGGATTACATATGTAACAACCCATCATATTATCCGGTTATTGCAATCCCAAAGCGAATCCGGGAATAATTTATTTTGATTTTATTGGTTTAGTAAAGATCTATTGATTCTTTTGATGAGTCCAGGACCTTCATATATAAAACCAGTATAAATCTGTATTAAATCAGCACCTGCCTCAATTTTTCTTTTGGCATCTTCCTCACTGTGAATTCCGCCCACGCCTATGATAGCAAATGACTTAGCGGAGCGTTCAGCCAGGTATTTAATCACATGATTACTTCTGTCGGCAATTGGCCTACCGCTCAATCCCCCGTTTCCAATATTGTTTAACATCTGGCTAGGGGTAGTTAAATTGGTTCTGTTTACGGATGTATTACTAGCTATTACACCATCGATTTTTGTTTCCTGAACCACCTCAATTATTTCATCAAGTTGATTATTATTGAGATCTGGGGAAATTTTTAAAACAATTGGTTTACGTTTTGTACTTTGTAGGCTATCATTTTGCAATGTATTTAATAATTCTATCAAATATGATTTATCCTGTAATTTAGCAGTAACCCCAACATTGGGGCAGCTAACGTTTACAACAAAATAATCTACATAATCATGTAACTCCCTAAAACATGTAAGATAATCGCTGGTGATTTGTTGTTCCGGAATACCCGTATTTTTGCCGATGTTGCCTCCAATTACAACTTTTCCTTTATTTTTCTTTAATTGCTCAACCGCTTTTTGAACACCATCATTATTAAATCCCATCCTATTTATAATGGCTTCATCTTCAATCAATCTAAATAAACGTTTTTTAGGGTTTCCATCTTGAGCGTTGGGAGTAACTGTTCCAATTTCTATAAAACCAAAGCCCAAATCTGCAAGTTCGTTATATACTTCGGCGTTTTTATCTAAACCGGCAGCTAAACCAACAGGGTTTTTAAATTTTAATCCCATGACCACCTTCTCCAGCCTTTTATCCTCTAATCGATATAATCTTCTAATTAGGAAACCTATACCTGGCAAATTAAAGGTTACTTTTATTGTAGCTACTATAAAGTGATGTACCTTTTCTGGGTCGAATTTGAAAAAAATGGGTCGGATAAGATATTTGTACATTGCTCAATTATTTAAAAATCGCACAAAGGTAAGTAATTACGGATGATATCCAAAGAAGGTCTTTTATTGTAACCAATATCGAATGGTACCCAAAAACCACCGGAAGATTTCTCAGGTATTTTTAATGAAACATCAATTTTTTAATCGGACTGTTTAAACCATTTTTAATGTAAAACATTGCACTAATTGTAAGTGTTACATATGTAAACTCACCCATCCTTTAGCGGGACACCCGGGGGTACCAGCATAAGGAAGCCCTTTATTTAAGGTTTTACGGCCTATTGGAGTTTCAAAAATTAAAAAAGTAATCCATACGTTCCGGTCACTCACCTTTATTAGGCCTGTAGGTATCGAAAGTTCCATCGTTATAAAAAAACACGATATGATCCAGTTGTTTGCGTGAATTTAATGGAGAAATTACCTTAGGCTCCTTTTGCGATAGATATGGTGCCCTTTCTTCGGGTTCTTTGGCCTGTTCTGTATTATTATTTTTTTGTTGCTTAATCGGCTTTATTTCTTCTTTCGTCACTTCCTTCTCAGGCTTTTTCTCCTCGAATAAGGTAGGATCGGGAACCGGTATGGAATTATTGTTCGTGCTGTTCCTGTACATCGCGCCCTGTCCCAGCAGCAGCCAATCTGGATTAATATGGGGGAATTTAACCAACACTTTCTGCAAAAACTCCAGGCTAGGATTGTTTCTTCCCGATAAAAGATGGGATATGCTGGATCTGTTTACGCCCACAATGTCGGCAAACTTGGACGATGCGAGCTTTTCTGTAGCCAATAATGTCTGTAGTCTTTGTTTCATATGTGTATTTTTCTTTCAACGGTCATTACCTGTCCCGACATTCGTTGCCAGCACCGAACTCCCGAGAATATTTAATTCCTGATTCAAGTTTGGGACTGGCTTTTGCCAAATGTGCGATACGTTAGATTGAAAACCTGTGTGTGTTACAAATGTATATGTGACCATTGTAAACATTAATTGCAATATTTAATTTAAAGCAGGTGCGTACATGTGTAAATATCAATCTCCAATAATCTCTATACAAATGTAACAACAATTTACAAATTGTAAAATTAATATGTGCATAAAAATTCTATTACACCTATGATATTAGTCGTGTACAAATACTTCTATACCTAAACTTCAGACTATCTATATGTTTCATTAATAATATATTAAACTAAAGCTTTAAACGAATACCATAAATAGCACAATAAAAGATACATAACATTTAGTTTTACCAAAATTAACCAGTTATTAAAAGCATTTTTAAAGCTTCTGCTTATACTGGCTTTTCCTATCTATTGCACTGATTATTATGCAATAAAGTACGTTTTTTGTGTTCTGTAAACCATATGTTTAATTAAACCTCATATACGAATGGTATACAGGGTATTATATGTTTTACGAGCGATCAAATACACATTTATAACGGACTTTATCCATCTGTTGCCTATATTTATTAATGTATAAATTTGTATAAACATTATATATGACTGTAATACAGTATATTATGTATATTGTATAAAAATACTAAAGCATAAAGTCAGCTTATTGGGACAGTAAATTTTAAGGTTGCATAATTGTTTACAATAACACATCCCTCCCCTTTTTGAATAGTCGCTTAAATATATGAAAGGTTATTTGATGTAACTCAGGAAACGATCACATCGATGATTTTCGTAAAAGTATAGATTACATATGTAACTTTTCGATACAACATATTTAATATTCCTGAATTCATTGAATGTTACATATGTAACTATATTCTGGAATTCTGAATCATTAAGACAAAGCTAGTTGTTCAGGTAGTAACGTATTCTGTTACCTGTTCTTTCTCTTGGCTACTAATGTCTTTGTCTGTGACAAGTTACAGTCTTAAATAGTATACTTTTGTAAAGACTTTATTATTATCTGTCGAAATTATACTTATTCTCCATATATTATACATAATGTCATACAGCATTTGACTTAATGCTTAAGTTCTATATTATGAACCTGTGACAAACAGATCATTTTACAAAAGACTCTCACCGTATTCGTTATGTTAAGTTTATTTTAGAACAAGAAGCAAAAAAAAGGCCTTGTGATAAACAAGACCTTTCAACTAGATTTTAGCAATATTATTACTTGAACTCTTTTTTGAGTACTTCCGCCCATTTTTCTATTCTTTCATCAGAAAGTGCTGCCTGGTTTTCAATATCCAATGCCAGTCCCACAAACTGGTCCCCGCGTTGAGCCCTTGAACTTTCGAACTCGTATCCTTCGGTCGATGTAAAACCAACCACCTTTCCTCCTCTTGCTTCGAGAAAGTCGGCCATGATACCAATTCCATCCACAAAATTTTCAGGATAGCCTTTTTGATCTCCGCCTCCAAAAAGGGCAAATGTTTTTCCTTCCAACGAATCATCCTCTACCGAAGGTAAAAACTCGTCCCAATAATTAGGCAGCTCTCCGTCGAACCACGTTGGTACGGCCAATATGTAATTTGAGAAGCCCATAAACTGTTTCTGTGTAGCTTCTTCCACATTAACTTCTTCAATATTATTTTCACCCAAAGCTTTACTCATTTTTTGAGCCTGCTGTCTGGTTTTAACTGAATTAAAACTGTAAAATAATCCTATTTTCTTCATAAGTAGTCTGTTTGATTAATAAGCCAATAATTCTGCCGCTGCATCCTTTATTTTCTGGGTGTTAGGCAAGGTTGCCGCCTCTAAGGTTCTGTTAAATCCGACTGGCGTAAATGTGGAACCCACTCGTTTGATGGGTGCGTCCAGGTACTGAAAGCCTATTTCGGCTATTGTTGCGACTACCTCTCCGCCAAAACCACTAAAAACCTTATCCTCATGCACAACAAGCAATTTAGATGTTTTTTTGACAGATTCCAATATCGTTTCCTTGTCCAACGGAATTAAGGATCTCAGGTCGATCACCTCTATGTTGCCCTTACCTTCCTCATTCAGTGCATCGGCTGCTTCCACACACATATGCGTTGTGTTTCCGTAGGTAATAATGGTCAAATCTGCTCCCTCTCGTCTGATACGGGCTTTTCCATACGGGACCTCAAATTCATCGGGAATAGGTGTTGCGGCCTTAGGAGAATTGTATAAGGCCTTGGGTTCCAAAAACAAGGTCATCCCTTCGGAACGCATGGCTGTGCGTAACAGGCCAGCTGCATCATCCGCATATGAAGGATATACCACCCGTACGCCGGGGAACGTGGTTAAGGCGCCTTCAATATTTTGGGAGTGATAAAGACCTCCACCGATATATCCCCCAGAAGCCAGCCTTACCGTAATATTTGGAGAATACTGCCCCTTTGTCCGCCAGTACTCATGGGTAGTTTCAACAAACTGTTCCATGGCCGGCCAAAAATAGTCAGCGAATTCGGCCCCTTCCACAACTATGCGGATTTTCTTGTTAAAACGGGACATACCGTTGGCCGTTCCCATAATATAATCCTCAGCTATTGGTGCATTGAAAACACGTTGATGGCCAAACTCTTGTTGCATCCCCTTAGAAACGTTAAAGATACCTCCTTTGTCCTTGTTGGCCATATCCTGGCCCCAGATATAGGTATCCGGGTTTTTCCTGAACTCTTCTTTCAGTGTCCCGTTTAACGCTTCAATCAGTTTTTTGGGTTCTCCTTGTTCGTTATGTAAACCATCGGGATATTTTTTCGGAACATAAGCCGGTGCAAACACAAAGTCATGGATGCTTTCCGGTGTCGGATGCGGAGCGGCGAGACCGGCTTTATGGGCGGCTTTCACCTCGGCCTTTACTTTTTCGTCAATCTCGTTCAGCTCTTCTTCGGTCGCACGTTCGTAACGGGTCAGCAATCTTCTGAACTTCGCAATCGGGTCGTATTCCTGTACGTAGTTTAATTCTGCTTTATCACGGTATAATTCGTGCCTGTCGGAATTCGAATGCGAATGAATACGAACACAGTTGGCATGCACGATGACCGGTTTTTGTTCTTCCTCGGCCCATTTTACGGCCTCTGCCATGGTGTTCATGGAATCGAATACATCTTTTCCGTTGCAATATAATATCCTAAGGTGCTTTAGCCCCTCAAAATTCTTGGCGACTTTTCGGTTTGCGGTTTGATCTTTCTTGGGCACCGAGATACCATACCCATTGTCCTGGAACACAAAGACTACCGGCAACTGCTCATTGGAAGCTCCGTTTATGGCCTCATACACATACCCCTCCGACACAGAAGATTCTCCTTGTGAACTGATAGCTACCCCTTTTGACTTATAGGTCTTGATGGCCCTGGCTATTCCCGTTGCATGCAAGGTATGGTTGCCGGTACATGAGGACACGTTATGAATGTTCCATTCAGGTTTGGCAAAGTGGTTAGACATATGGCGGCCACCACCGGCAACATCCGCGTCTTTGGATATACCGTTGTAAATGATTTCCTCCGCCGTCATTCCTGCTGAAACACAAGTCTGTAAATCTCTGTAATACGGAAAAAGGTGGTCCTTGCTCCTATCAAAATTCTGCCCGATAGCCAATTGTATTGCGTCGTGCCCTGCGGCGGGTGCATGGTACGACCAACCTATGGCTTGTTTCAAATAGTTGGGAGCGCGTTCGTCGAGACTCCTACCTAGCTTCAATAGGTAGTACCATTTTAAAAGCGTATCCTTTTCTGCGGTTTTTATCTTATATGTTTCTGTTACTTCTGATTTCATACTGATTTAGTTTTTGTTATACGTCTGTCCAGGTTTTAAATTGCTCTATTGATATCAAATTGTTCCAGGTAATCACCAATCCTACGAAGGAAGTTCCCTCCCAGAGCTCCATCCACTATGCGGTGGTCGTAGGAAAGGGACAAGAACATCTTGTGTCGGATACCGATCATATCACCCGTTGGAGTTTCAATGACGGCAGGTTTCTTTTCGATTGAGCCTACTGCCAGGATAGCCACCTGAGGTTGGTTTATTATTGGGGTACCTATGATATTTTTGAAAGAGCCAAAGTTGGTTATGGTGAATGTTCCTCCCTGAATATCGTCAGGGGAAAGTTTGTTGTCCCGGGCCAGGCCTGCCAACCGGTTTACGTCAGAGGTCAGTCCGGCCAGGTTTTTATGGTCGGCCTGCTTGATTACCGGAACGATCAAGTTGCCACTAGGGAGTGCGACCGCCATTCCGATATTCACGTTTTTGCGGTAAATAATGTTATGTCCGTCCACTGATGCATTCACTCCAGGGAAGTCGCGAAGTGCCCGTGCAGTTGCCTCAAAGAATATGGGTGTGAATGTAATCTTCTCACCATATTTCTCCTGATAGGCAGCCTTGTTTTTGTTGCGCCACAATACAATATTCGTCATGTCCACTTCCACAACAGCAGTAACATGAGGCGAAACCTGTTTTGACATGACCATATGATCGGCGATCATCTTCCGCATGCGGTCCATTTCAACAATCTCATCTTCGGCATTGACCGAAACAGGGGGACTTTGAACAGGAGCCTTAGCTTTAGGTGCGGAAGCGGAAGGCGACGGTTTACTTGCTGCCTGAGCAGGAGTACTCGCTCCTCTGGTTTTAATATAGTTTAATATATCTGCTTTGGTAACCCGGTTGTTTTGCCCAGTACCTTTCATCGAATCAAGTTCTTGTACAGATACCCCTTCTTCTTTGGCAATACTTTTAACAAGCGGGGAATAAAACTTATCCGATACACTAAAGTCATGTTCGCCAGATACTTGCGACGCAGCCACAACGCTTTTCTCTATTTCTTTCGCCTCTTTGGGTTCAGACGAGGAACTGTTTGCGGCTCCTTCAGATCCTTCTAACGCTATAATTGCCACTGCTTTTCCAACCGGAACCAATGCATCGGTTTCGAACAAGATTTCATGGACGGTTCCGGCTACGGGAGAAGGTATCTCGGAATCCACTTTGTCCGTGGCTATTTCCAACAGCACATCATCCTCTTCTATTTTGTCGCCCACGGACACGAACCATTTTGTGATGGTTGCTTCCTCGACGCTCTCGCCCATTTTGGGCATAAGGATTTCGAATGTTGACATTGATGACGCAGGTGCACTTGAAGGTTGTTCTTTTACTTCCTCTACAGCCTTCACTTCAACCGTCTCCGATTTTGCTTCACCTGCGGATTCCGTGCCCTCCAGTTCGATAATGGCTACGGCTTTGCCCACAGGTACCAGCGCATCTGTTTCGTAAAATAATTCTTTTACAATCCCGGACACCGGGGATGGTATCTCGGAATCTACTTTGTCCGTGGCTATTTCCAACAGCACATCATCTTCCTCTATTTTATCTCCAACCGACACGAACCACTTTGTAATTGTTGCTTCCTCAACGCTCTCGCCCATCTTGGGCATAAGAATTTCAAATGTTGACATATTGTTTTATTTATATTTGTTCTAAATAAGAATCGGTCAAAAATCTACAGTTTTTATTTGAACCGAATCTAAAAAAGTAATGTGTTTTGTTTAAATATTGAAGGAATAATCAAACACTCTTGGTTATCATATAACATTTTGTTTAGGTTATTCGATACATAAACAAGCAATTGTAAAAATGGTTCTGAAATTCTGAAATATCTTTTGGATAGTATGCTTTTCTGTATCCTTAATAAGTTAAATTTCATCGTAAGGCAGGATTTGTTTGGTTTAAAACATTTATATTCATCCAATCGTTTTGTTTATTCCTTAACCACAGTATGTCGACAAAATTAGGGTCTTAAAAACCTTGATTTTTAAGACTATAAAAATACAAATGAACATCTTGTAGATGTACTGTTTGTTTTCGGAATATAATAATCGCGATTATTTATGCCATATCTTGGAATCCGCTAACCATGCTTTTTATCAATTTCGACGGCGCTAAAAAAAGTAAGCTTTCAAAAGATCAACTCAATATCATTTATCGAAAAGTACTTTTGGGAATTTATTTGCCCGCGATAACCTTTTTCCCAAAAAACTATTTCATCGGGAATCAAGTTACCCCTGCAAAAACCGATTCTCACAGCATCCTTATCAACCCTCCCCCCAGGTACCGACGACGGCCAGATAAAAACTACTCGTTTGCGGATATAAAAATAAGGCACGCTATAAGTCAATTTTACGTGCAGTAAGGCATACAACTAAAAATAAGATCCTACAAAAAACGAACAATCCTTAATTCATCTTCAGGAAGGAAGCCCATAAAATCTTCGATAGAATCAAATTTTATGGGCTGTATTTTATTCATGGAAATTGAGTATCGGACTATTCTACAATCTTCATTTCGGTCCTGCGGTTTTTAGCCCTACCCTGCTCGGTTTCGTTACTTTCTACGGGGTTGTTCATGCCTTCGCCTTTAAACGACAACCTACTTGTATCAACGCCGGCATCCACAAGGTATTGGTAAACCTGTTGCGCCCTTTGCATGCTCAACTTTTGGTTATAGGCCGCAGAGCCCACATTATCGGTATACCCCAATAATTGAAAATTTGTTTGAGCATTTTCCTTCAAGAACAACAACAACTTTTTTAGTTCCACTTCCGATTCAGGCTTCAGTTCATAGGAATCAGTCTCGAAGAAGATATTGTTGAGCACTATTTGTTCACCCACTTCCAACGGTTTTAGATATATATCGAGTATTTGGGGATCGTTGGCCGTGGCCGTCGAATCCATCCGAAAATTATCGGAATAAAACAGATAGCCCTTTTTAGAAACGTTTAAAGCATAGGATCCGTCAGCAGGCAAACAAACCAGGAACTCACCAGAAAACCCGTTAGACAATGCCTGCACCACCATTTTTCCGTTGCTAAGGTCCTTCAGTTCAAAAGATGCTTTCAGCTTTTCCCCGGTTCGGATATCGAACACCCGTCCCTTCACATACGACACTGACAACGGTCTGATTTCTTTAGGCATATCGAAACTATAAATATCCTTTCCACCAAAAGATTCGCCTAACCTGTCCGATGAAAAATAAGCTTTATCACCACTGGCTGTTACGATCAATCCCACTTCATCGCCCTCGGTATTTATGGGAACTCCCAAATTAATGGGATCTGAATCGATTTTATCATCTTTCATCCGGGACATAAACAAATCGGCCTTGCCCATGCCCGGCCAGCCTTCCGACGCAAAATACAGAGTCTTGTTATCGGGGTGGATAAAAGGAGATATCTCGTTTGAAGGGGTATTGACTTTATCGCCCAGGTTTTCCGGCTTTCCAAAGAATGGCGTACCGTCCGACTTTATGCCCAATAACGATGCCCGCCAAATATCATTGCCCCCCTTGCCTCCGGGCCGGCTGCTGGTATAATACAGGGTTTTACCGTCCGACGCAAACGAAGGTTGCGATTCCCAATACGGTGTATTCACAGGGGCACCTATATTTTTAGGCGAACTCCAGCCTGTTGCGGTTCTTTGGCTAAAATAAATATCGCAAGACCCTTTACTATCACTTCTTCCGCAGGCCGTGAAAAACATCCAGTTACCATCCGACGACAAGGTTTGGGCGCCTTCGTTACTCATGCTGTTTAAGGGTGCCGACAGCTGTGTCCTGTTACTCCATTCCCCTGATTCATCTTTTACCGACCTAAAGAAATCCTCATGATAACGATTGGCCATGGCATTTGCATAAGGCATTTTTGTAACCAGGGAATCGCGTTCCACCATGACCGTATATACCAATGTTTGCCCATCGGCCGTAATACTTGGCCAATACTCGTTATTTTTGCTGTTAACGGCAGGGCCCAAATTTTCAGCTTCAATGACCAACTGTTTTTCTATCGTTTTTTGTGCAAACCTAACCCTTGCCAACCAATCTTCTGCTTTCTTCTTCTGCTCATCATCCTTTGTTTTGGCAGAATACTTCTTAAACCAACCCTCGGCCTTTTCAAATTCTTTGATCTTAAAATTGGCTACTCCCAAATTATAATAACTAAAAATAAAAAAGGTAGAATCCAAGCCAACCACTTTCTCCAGGTAATCTATTTGTGATGAATAGTCTTTTTTTTCGAAACTCACCTCTGACAGTAACAGGTGAGCTTCGATAAACTGAGGGTCTTTATTTATAGCTTGGACCAAAGGCCTCTCTGCTAATTCATATTTATGCGATTTGTAAAAGGACAATCCCTTTTTGTAAAGTGTAGCTGCTTTTTTTGATTGGGTAGATAAATTCTGGGCATCTGCCATCAACGACAGGGTTAATACAGCTATTAATCCCAAAAACTTTATATATTTTGGTATAATTCGGTTTACTAGCGATTCCATATTATAGTTTGTTCAAGCAAAAATAAGACAAATGTGCAAATCAATTCAATAATCGAACATATTTATATTATCAACATATATTTCTCTAAGCCCCTTAATTTGTTTGCATCTTGTATCTTGACAAGTTCTCGTTTGTGTCGTAATTTTATAGCTTACAACAGGATTCACAAACAAAGCGCCTATTAAATCAAGAAACCTTATAAACATACGTAATGAATACAAAAGAGGTTATGAAATCACAGCAAAAAAAGGATGTGGCATTGGTATTAGATTCACTGCTATTGTCTCAGGAAAAAGGGGATTTCGCTCTTTTTTCAAGTTGTTTTGCAAACCAAGAAGATGTGGTTCACATTGGTACAGACCTGGATGAGTATTGGGAAAGCAGGTCCAATTTCATGAATCACATGAAGCATATGGTCGATAGGCGGAAAGGCCTAAAAATAATGTCGGACAACACCCGTATACAAATATCGGATATTGGTGATACTGCTTGGTATACGCAACTGATTGATACCAGTATCGAAACCAAAGGAGACCCATTCAGGCTGGAGGGATTCAGGCACAGCGGGGTAATGGTAAAGAATAATGGCGAATGGAAAATTGTACAATCGCATATATCGGTAGCCTTGGACCATCCTGGAGATGAACTGCCTGGGTGACCACCTTTATTCAACTATTTGATATAATTTTTTTTTGGGTCGGTAAATCATTATTACCGGCCTTTTTAAATGAAATGCACGTTTGGTTTATGGACCAGAAAGAAATAAGGGAGAAGGTACTCAATTGCAGGTCGAAACAGGACGCTCTGCTGCTTTCCTCCTTTATTGTTAAAAATCCGGTATTTATAGAGGAACTTTTCGTTTTAATGCGGAACTACAAAAACAAAAAATACTGGCTTGCGGCATGGGTACTGGATCATGTTTTTGAGGAAAGTCCTGAATTGCTCCTGCCATACATGGACCCAATGATCGAACTTTTCCAAACTACAAAATCAGGCAGCATCCAGAGAATTGTTGGCAAATTATTGTCGTTTAACGATATAACAGACAAAGTCGATGGTAGTTTTGTTAATATCTGCTTTGATATGCTTACTTCACAAACAATTCCGGTCGCAGTAAAGGTTCATGCGATGCAACTGGTATATAATATTTCAACAAAATTTCCGGAACTAAAGCCAGAACTGAAACTTGTTATCCAAGAACAAATTCCTAACAATACGGTTGCTTTTGCAGCCCGTGCAAAAAGACTGTTAAAAAAGCTTTAAAAATTCATTTTTCTTTAGTTTGTGTTTGCAAGGAAAGAAACTTTTCTTATGTCTTTTGTTAAGAAAACGTCAAATACAAAGCCAGCTCCTTGTTAGCTGAGTCTTTTGATTTTTTATGAAAATAAACAAGTGCACTAATCGAAGATGACTGATTCTAAAATGAGCGTATCATACCCAATACCTTCTGTCGCTTACAAAACGAAAATGCCGATTAAGAATAATTCGTCTTAACCGGCATTTATGTTGTCATAATTGATCGACTTAATTTACAATCGCTAATGTCCACCAAAATAAGCATGCTCAAAATCATGGAGCGTTTCCCGAAGCAATTTGATATACTTTAAATCGGTTCCTTGTTTGGCCTTCATGGCATATACCTGTATTTTGTGCATTAGCGTTAGCTGCTTGATATATTTGGCATAAGCCTCCGTTTCTGAGGGATCTTTCACCTTGATTCGTTGATGCATAAAATACTGGCTGGCAATGTCCTGAATTTTAGTGGCGTGCTCCTCTTTGTTAACCACCCAACGTACCATCTGATTGTAATCTTTCTCATCCTCTTCTGATAACTTAACAATCTGATTGATAGATTTTTCAATGGTTTCTATATGCTCATACAAAAGTGCAACACGGGTAGAATCCCCATAAATTCCGCAAGGTATTTCGCAGTGCGCCTTAACCTTGTTTGAAACACTAACAAGTGCAATTGTCAAGATAAGTACGCTAAAAATTTTAGTAGTCGATTTCATTTTTTTGTCTTTATAAATTAACAATTAGAAAACCAGAGATAACAATTTTTGTTCATAGATGAATGATGGGATTTTTATAGTCAGGGAGGCTATCCAATCAATTGAAAGACTGCTAAAGCCATGCTTCGTATGACCATATTGCTCTCATATTATGTAAGTTCCAGGATATATATCAGATTATTTCTTCAACTGATCCTTAAACAACTTTTGAAATTTTTCCACCTTGGGACCAACCACCATTCGGCAATAACCCTGATTGGGATTGTTGGCAAAGTATTCCTGATGATAATCCTCGGCCTGGTAAAACTTAGTAAAAGCGGTTACTTCTGTTACAATGGGGTCATCATACAATTTTTGTGCGTTAACCACTTTTATCTGCTCCTCGGCTATTCGCTTTTGTTCCTGGTTATGGTAAAAGATGGCAGATCGGTATTGTGTGCCCACGTCGGCTCCTTGTCGGTTTAGGGTCGTGGGGTCGTGGACGGACCAAAACACGGTCAGTAATTCGCCAAAGGATATTACATCGGCGTCATAGGTTATTTGGCAAACCTCGGCATGCCCTGTGCTACCGGTGCACACCTCCTTATAAGTAGGACTTGCCTCGTGTCCCCCGGAATATCCGGATTCCACGGAGATAACGCCTTCCAATTGGTCGTAAATAGCTTCCACACACCAAAAACAGCCCGCTCCCAGCGTGGCCTTTTCTTTATTTTTTGCTTCTGAACTCATAAATAAAAATAATACTATCGAAATTAAAAATAGTCCCTTCATTTCCCTCTTCTTTAATAAGCCTACCATGCACATAAAGGAGTACAATAATAAGCTTTCATTGTTAAAGATGAAACAATATTTATCCAGAAGGGTTCACCGTCCACTAATTACACTCAATTATTACAAAACTCATCGGATGAATATAAAACTTATAATAACATTACACAGGGTAAATCCGTTGACAAATATTAAATTTGTTGCATTAAAAACAAAAATATGAGTAACGGATATCCTCCCTTGGCAGAACGCCAACGCCCAACATCTTTGGATCAATATATAGGACAGAAGCACCTTGTTGGCAAGGATGCTGTTTTGCGCAAGATGATTGACTCGGGTGTGATATCGTCCATTATTTTGTGGGGACCTCCGGGGGTAGGAAAAACCACCTTGGCAAAAATTATCTCGCAACAACTCAACCGCCCCTTCTATAACCTCTCAGCTATTAACTCCGGTGTAAAGGATGTTAGGGAGGTGATTGAAAAAGCAAAGAAAAGCAAGTTTTTCAATAGCCCCAATCCTATTCTGTTTATCGACGAGATTCATCGTTTTAGCAAATCGCAGCAGGACTCACTTTTAGGAGCTGTGGAACAAGGAATCGTTACTTTGATTGGAGCTACTACCGAAAACCCTTCTTTTGAAGTGATATCTCCCCTCCTATCTCGAAGTCAGGTGTATGTGCTTAAATCATTGGAGGTTGAAGATTTACGGGAATTGGTAAAAAAAGCCCTGAACACGGATGAACTCCTGAAAAATAAAGAAGTCGACATTAAAGAGGAAGAGGCACTGTTCCGTTTTTCCGGGGGTGATGCGCGTAAACTGCTTAATATTATAGAGTTGGTTGTGAATGCCAATGACGGCGACAAGATTGAAGTCACCAATGAGAGCGTCACCAAGTGCCTGCAATCGAACCCGGCTGCCTACGATAAAAACGGAGAGATTCATTATGATATCATCTCGGCCTTTATCAAGTCTATCCGAGGCAGCGATCCGGATGCTGCAGTGTACTGGCTGGCTCGCATGGTGGAGGGTGGTGAAGATCCCAAATTTATTGCCCGTAGATTGGTTATTTCAGCGGCGGAAGACATCGGTATGGCCAATCCCAATGCCTTATTGTTGGCTAACCAATGCTTTGAAGCTATCAAGATGGTGGGGTGGCCGGAAGGAAGGATAATTCTGTCCCAAACCACTATTTATCTGGCAACAAGCCCTAAGAGTAATGCATCTTACCTGGCTATTAAAAAAGCACAGGAATTGGTTAGAAGAACCGGTAACTTGCCGGTACCCTTGCATTTACGCAATGCGCCAACCAAATTGATGAAGGACCTGGGCTACGGTAAGGAATACAAATATTCGCACGACTATCCGGAAAATTTTGTAGAACAGGATTTTATGCCCGATGAAATTAAGAATGCCAGGTTGTACCAACCCCAAAACAATGCGCAAGAGAATAAAATTTTGGAAAGGTTAAAAAGGTTGTGGAAAGGAAAATATAACAATTAGCCGAATATTATTAGCTAATTGCTATAAGTTATTGAATTATTTTAGCTTTTCCTTAAAAAAAGCAACGGTTCTGCTCCAGGCAAGTTGAGCAGCTTTTTTATCGTAACGTGGTGTGGTATCATTATGGAAACCGTGGTTTACATTGGGATAAATATAAGCTGTATATTCTTTGCCATGTTTTTTAAGCGCTTCTTCATAGGCCGGCCACCCTTCGTTCACCCTATTGTCGAGACTGGCAAAATGAAGCAATAAGGGCGCTTTTATTTGAGGCACCAATTTTGTATCCGGCTGACCGCCATAAAACGGCACGGCCGCAGACAAACCAGGAACTTTAACCGCCATCATATTCGAAATCCATCCACCAAAACAAAATCCGACAACCCCTACTTTTCCGTTACAGTCCTTATGCGCTCTCAAATATTCATACGCAGCGATAAAATCCTCCAACATTTCGTTGCGGTCCCGTTTGCGCTGCATCGTTCTGCCATCGTCATCATTTCCCGGATAACCTCCCAATGGAGAAAGCGCATCAGGTGCAAGCGAAATAAATCCGGCGAGGGCGGCTCTTCTTCCTACATCCTCTATGTGCGGGTTAAGCCCCCTGTTTTCGTGCACCACAATAATGCCCGGCAATTTTATTTTGGGGCTGGAAGGCTTGGACAATAACCCCTTTATCTGTCCACCGCCTAAAGTCGATTCATAGCTTATAGTTTTTGAATCTAATCTGGCATCATCAGGTTTTATTTGAATGGCCTTAACATAGTTGGGCATTATAAAACTGAGCAGCGCAGATACGGTCACACCACCTACCGCATAAACAGCCAGTTTTTCAACAAACTGCCTTCTATCTAATTTATTATGGGCATAGGCATCGTATAAGTCAAACACCTCCTGTTTAACATCTTCTTTTTTAATTTTTCGCATCATCTCAAGGTTTGTTGTTTAACCTTTAATAACACTAATTTGTTCAGGATGAATTTTATTCTAAAGCTTACTCAAACTGTCTTTTCCGGAACCAGCCTTCCAGCATCGACATACTGACACTAATTCCATAATAATTTTCGGTGATAAGCGTATTATTGGCGGTACCTCTTTGCCCATAATTGATGCTCATATTTAAATATGAATTTTTAGAACGCATCGGAATTCCGATACCTGCGGTAATCCCTCTGTCCAGAATAGTTTTCCCTTTAACTTCTATATAGGAATCTTCGTAATACCCCCCTAACCGCCAGGTGTATGGGTTTGCCCTTCTGCTTTTCCGTCTTTGGTACTCCAAACCGCCACTGAACCGATGACTATCCTTATAATTTGCCAGCGAATTGCCATAATCTATATTGGCCCAATTCTGAAACCGATAATCTACGGCAACCTGTATACCGTGATGATTCATCCATCCCAGTCCACCTCCGTAGGTAGCGGGTATTTTAAAACTTTCCCGATCTAAATCTTCGTAGATACCTGCTCCACTGGTGCTGGAAGTCACTACCTCGCGGCTGGTTTTAAAGTTTGCCTCGGGACTGTATGTGGCGCCAACAAACACATTGCTTTTCGCCAAAGGAATTTTGTACTGAAAACCTGCTTCTAGGTATATCTGCTGTAAGAAATCGGCATATTCTATATCCAATTCACCTCCAATAACGCTTGAGTAATAGTTTTCCTGCTTTGTCAGTTTCCCGAAAATATAGGACAACTCCAATCCCAGCGAAAGGTTTTTTCCCAACGTCAACGAATTACTCATGGCCAGTTTGTTCAGCCCCCCGGATCCTTCGTAGCTTTTCGATATTTGCATTGTGGTACCCTCAATGTAATCAGTCGATAAAATATTGTAGCCCACCGATGAATACTGTGAAATATTAAATGAAGTCACCCATCGCTTACCTGACCTAAAAGCCAGGTTAATATTGTTTAATCCGCCCGAGAGTCCGTTGCCCGACTCTGTGTCATGCTCATAGTTGGTGTAACTCGACCGTATTCCGAAATCAATCAGCATCTGCTCAGATTTTATGCTGCTTAGCGAAGCCGGATTTAATGAATTAACCGAATATTGCGATGGCAAAGCAATGCCTGCACCACCCATGCCCTGATATTTAACCGTGGCAGCGCTTTCTATTCTGCCAACCCCAAAGTTTGTGTAGGCTGAAGGGGCTCCATTTTGGGCTGCAATCGTTTCTGTGAATAACAGAACTATGATAACTATTGTAAATAAGTGTATTATGCTTTGTTTCATGCGTTGAATATTTATTAAAACCCTTTAAACCAATTAGCTTGTACAATTAATTGCTTGCTACGTTAATCCAGGTTTAATAGTAATAGGTATAGATGTTTAATTTAGGCTCATAGTCCTTGTTCTTTTCGCCTCCCAATAAAACGGTAGTAAACGTTTCCCGCTCATAATCCGTTGGCAACCCAACCAAAATACATTGATCGGAATATTCAGAATTAAACTCCCCGGTTAATAAATTTTTGATGATATAGTCGGTAATATCAGCACTGTAGTACGGATTACTTTCATAATTGTCGACAGCATCATTGATTACCAAATTAACAGTATTACCTGAATTATCGGTATAATACGAAACCAGACTGTTTATTCGGTTAGATTCGTACAGCATAAGTTCTGAAGGCAAATCATTAATATCCTCTGCTTTATCCGTTGGCATCAAAACCAGTTCCACTTTTATAATCTGGTCGAGCTCAACAAGTTGTAAAATATTATTCAAACCGGGAAACCTTATCTTGGTCATCAGGCCTGAACTTCCCTGTACCAGTGTTTCATCATTTGTTTCTGTGGATCTTATATGTTCCTTTTGCTGTACCAATGGCGCAAACCGTGTTTCACTTCTATCCGCTTTCACTTTGTTAAACATATACGATGCATTGTCGATGCTAAAAGTTGCTTCCAGCTCCTCTTTCTCAAGATCCGTTCTATGGTAATACATTTTCAAACACAGTGAGGTATCGCTATACGCAAAACCGAGGGCCGTCCCGTTTTCTGGGTTGCCTTGAAGCACCAATCCATAAAAATAATCCTGGAAATCATCAGCTGTCAGAATTTCATCGGCATCTTCAATAAATAAATCGAATATCTTCTGTCCAAAAGCGTCGTTTAACCGTTGTTCCATCTCCTTACCCTTATATGGGTGTGGTAAAAATTCTATTTGTCCCAGGCTTTCCTCTTTAACATCCACCTCAGTAATATTATAGAAAGTTGTTTGGTCCAAATCATCCCAATTGGTGGCCAATTCCATGACATTCATATTAAAAACATCAGTTGTATCACCTAAGTAATAATTGTTGTAATACATGCAAATAGTAAGCGAATCGAAAACATCATCATCATCAAAGTTACTTGTGCTAGGTATTCCTAACCTAAATACCGGTTCTGAAATTATTTCACCAAATGTTTCATCTGTATAATCTCCCACCAATACAGACGACCTCCCCGATGTTTGGATAGAATCAATGACAACAGTGCTTAGTTCTAAAGAAAATGTGTCAATAAGCATGATACCCGATTCATCGTTGATGTATTCTTGTCCCATCTTAAGTTCATCGACACTCATGTCGTCGCATGAGTAGAGCACTAATCCAACAGTTATTGTTAATAGCAATAATATTTTATACATTTCAATTAATTTTAAAATGCAAAAAAAAGGATACTCAACTTAAAACACGAACAAGTAAGGCTAACTGGACTTATTTATCGACGAAATAGGCGATTTTATCGTTTATTTATTTTTTTGCTAAAATAGTTTTATAATAGCCAATCCCGTTTGCCATAGTTAATCTGCATCTTACACTACCAGTGCCTAACTGGTTTCCAGTAAAAAATCCTGTTAAGCGCCAATTCGTAGAAGAAAAGGCAATATTCGTCGATAAAATCCCATCTAGTGTCTAAGCTATGCCACATCGTGCAACACGGTAACGTATGTTTGCAGGGTTATTAATTATCAAAAACAATAAACAATTACTAAAGAAGATGATTAAACATTCACTATTTATACTATCGGCTATTTTTATCACTAGTATTTCATTTGTGAGCTGTAGCAACGACGATGACGATTATTTGGGTAACTGGGTCGAAATGGGAGACTTTGGCGGAGTGCCAAGAACGGAAGCTGTTTGCTTTACGATTGAGAATACAGCTTATATAGGCACGGGGTACTATACGGAGGAAGAAATTCGCTTAAAGGATTTTTGGTCCTACAATACCGATAATGGCTATTGGAAACAAATTGCAGAATTACCTGGCGTTGGCCGAAATGGAGCTATCGCATTTAGTTCGAGCACAAAAGGTTACGTAGGCACCGGTTATGATGGAGATGACAAACTAAAAGATTTCTACGAATATAACCCAACCACCAATACCTGGACACAGAAAAATGATTTTGGAGGTGATGCCCGATATGGAGCAACAGCATTTTATATCAATGGTAAAGGTCATGTGGGAACTGGTTATTGTGATATAGAGGTTAACTCTGAAGAAATTAGTGCTACCAATAAAGATTTTTGGAGTTATGATATTGAGGCAGACACTTGGCAAGAGATAGCCACTTTTAACGGTTCCAAACGAAGGGATGCCATGAGCTTTGTAATAAATGGAGAGGCTTATGTTTTAGGTGGCTATGATAACGAATACCTGGACGATATGTACAAATACAATTCCCAGGAAAATAACTGGACTGAACTAGGACATATCAGTGATTATGAAGATGATAGTTACGATGACGATTACACGATTGACAGATATAGTGGTGTTACTTTTGTTATGGACGGTAAAGCGTACGTAACTACAGGAATAAGAGGAGGTAACAACGTTGAAACATGGGAATATGAACCAAGTACAGACCGTTGGGAAGAAAAAACCGATTTTGAAGGTACTTCACGAAACGGAGCGGTTGCTTTTACAATTAACAACGAAGGGTATGTAGCCACTGGAGGAAATGGAAGCTACTCTTTTGACGACGTTTGGAAATTAAGCCCGGATGATGAATATGAAAGCAAGGATTAAATATGTTGCCATACTCATTGTTTTCACAAGCCTTGTTTCTTGCCAGTCCTCCAATCAAAAGGCGTATCTGGAAACATTCCATGAAAACGGGAATTGGGGCTACGAGATAAAGGTAAACAACAAGGTATACATTCATCAGGATTGTATACCGGCCATGGCAGGAAACAAACATTTTGCCAGCAAAAAAGAAGCAGAGCTGGTGGGTAAATTGGTACTGCGAAAAATAATGAATAAAGAAACGCCAGCTGTCAATACTGGGGAGTTACGACAGCTGGGGATTAAAGGTACTTCTTAACTGAAGTGTGGGATATGGTAAGGCCGGAGCGTATAAGATACGTTGCCGGCCTTTTTTTTGTGCGCTTTTTAAACTATTTTACAGCTTGTAACCAACATGGTCGGAACAAACAATTGGGCACAAAAGAACGTCCATGAAATTGGCACTGATTCTTAAGGTATTTATAGATACTAAACAGGTAAAAAAGTAAAGCGAATGCAAGATATTGTCACATACGGGCTCACCAATCCCGAAGGCGAACGGGTCGATTTTATCATCAAAGATACAGGGGCAATCTTCGACCAAAACAATGGGATCAGCGATTCGCCGCACAGACACGATTACTATACCATCATTGTCAATGAGAATGGCGGCGGGACACACATGATTGACTTTAAAGAGTTTGCAATATCCGATCTTTCCGTACACTTTGTTTATCCGGGTCAGGTACATAATGTTTTCAATCCCGAGAGGCCAACCGGTTGGGTCATGAACTTTACCAGGGAGTTTCTGCTAAAAAATCATATTATGCAAGAACTTATTAATCAGGTATACCTATATAATACGTTTGGTGATTCTCCTCCCCTTCAATTAAACCGCCATGAGTTTGACCGTTTTAAAAACATCATCCGGCAGTTTCAATTCTACAGCAATAATGATACACCCTATAAATATGAAGCCCTTGGAGCTGTTTTAAAGCTGTTTTTCATCCAGGTAAGCTCGTTGTGCTCTGTTCCAAAGGTAGAATCGGTTCATAGCAATGGAGTGAACAATTTATTCGTTAATTTTAAAAAATTGATCGAACAACATTATAAACAATGGCATAAAGTATCGGAATATGCGAAAGAACTATCCGTTAGCGGGGACTACCTGAATAAGTACGTAAAATCGCAGACCAATAAATCGGCTAAGGAATATATACAGGAAAAGATTATTGTAGAAGCCAAAAGAATGCTATTGTTCACCGAAGAAAGCAACAAAACGTTGGCATACCATTTAGGCTTTGAGGAGCCCGCACATTTCAGCAATTTCTTTAAAAAACTAACCAGCCAAACCCCTGGCACATTTAGATTAGAGAGTAGAAAATAGCCCTGGCATTCGATATTGAGAAAAACGTTAGAGACTAAATAATTGCGAGCGAAATATTCACCCTCGGATCAGCCACTGTTCTCAATTATATTCAATCATCCCACAGTATTGTTAGATTGTGGTAACCCTTTAAATTTTTACTATTAAGATCAAATATCTTTTAGAAGTTCGATCATTATTAAAAGAGTAAAATATCCATAAATCTGATTATTGCAATACCTCAACTAATTTTCGCAACCCCTCGCCTTAAAATTTGCTGTATGTTTGTATTAAACCCGGATGATATATTAGAGGTGTGTAACAGGATTCCTAATGCAATATGGCGGGTTAAACTAAAAAATTAAGCTATGAATACAGTACTGCACAGATCAGACGAGAGGGGGCATGCAAATCATGGTTGGTTAGATGCAAAGCATTCGTTTAGCTTTGCGAATTACTACGACCCTCAAAAGGTTCACTTTGGTGCTTTACGGGTATTAAATGATGACACCGTTGCGCCAGGTGCGGGATTCCCGGAACATCCGCACGATAATATGGAAATAATTACAATCCCTTTGTCAGGATCCATTGCCCACAAAGACAGTATGGGTAATGCATCAGTTATCCATGCAGGAGAAATCCAGGTGATGAGCGCAGGTTCAGGAATATTCCACAGTGAATTTAATAACAGTGAGGAGGAAGAGCTGAGGTTATTTCAAATTTGGTTGTTTCCACATACGAAAAATGTTAAACCCAGATATGATCAAATCAACCTGAAAAAACTAAAAAAGAAAAATGATTTTATTCAAGTCTTGAGCCCTAATAAAAATGACCAGGGCGTATGGATATATCAGGATGCCTGGTTTAACATGGGTGATTTTGATAAGGGGATAAAAGTGAACTATCAGATACATCAACCAAACAATGGCATATACCTTATGGTTATAGAAGGTAGTATCCAAATTGCAGGAGAAACACTTAACAAACGGGATGCCATCGGCATTACTGAAATACAAAAAATAGAATTGGAAACCCAAAGCAACAGTAGTTTGTTGTTAATAGAAATTCCAATGAACTATTAAGTTATAATAGATTGTTTGACAATAGTAGCCAAGGGGTCAGAAGCATGTAGAAGAGAGCCCTAAGTGATACGAAGTAAGACATGAGCGCATGGGTAAAAACACAAATGCCACCACCTTATATTTAACATCTGAAAATTAAAACAATAACAAATACAAAAACTAAGAATTATGAAAGCAATGAAATTATTATTTGCAGTTACGGCTTTATTAGTAGCCTCTTCAACTTTTGCGCAGACGTATCAGGTAGATGCCAGCAGAACCAGTATCAAATGGGAAGGAAAAAAAATAGGAGGCACCCATAACGGAGATATTAAACTGAAAGAGGGTTCATTTACCGTCCAAGGAAACCAAATTACTGCCGGAACTTTTTTGATAGACATGAGCACGATTACCAATGCGGATATTGAGAGCGACGAGTACAGAAAAAAACTCATTGGCCATTTAAAGTCGGATGATTTTTTTGGTGTAGAGAAATTTCCAACAGCCCAATTAAAAATAACTGGCAGTACTACCTTTAAAAATAACGTTGCCAAGGTAACAGGTGATTTGACCATTAAAGAAAACACTCACCCTATCGAATTTGAAGTTACCAAAAGTGGAAACAAATACACAACCACACTTATCGTGGACCGTGCCAAATACGATGTGAGATACGGTTCCAAATCATTCTTTGATAATTTAGGTGACAAAGTTATTTATGACGATTTTACATTAGATGTAAATTTAACGGTTAGATAATAAAATACTGACACGCGTAATTAAGAATAACCCGCCAGCTAAATAAACAATAGCTTGCGGGTTTATTATTGTTGATAGTTCATGATTCCGATTACAAAGAAAAGGATGGAAAATACCAGACCCGTGACAAAAACAATATAGCCCCACCTTAAATAGGCATATTTTTTATTAAGTACTTTTCCTAAAAAGTAAAGGTCACGACTCATGCTGTTGTACAAGTAATCCCTATCCTTCATTAATTCGCCTATACCCCATTCAAAATCCTCCAGTTCCATCCGGTGGAAGTTGCCAAAAAAAGTCAGGTTACCCCGTTTATGACTTATATCCTCTTTAGAAATGAATCCGTGCGTGGTACGCGGTATAGTTGAAATAATAGCAATAATAATGGTTACAATACTAAAAGCAACTAAAATTAGCGCTGGCCAAATTAAATACTCGTTATTGTCCAGCTTAGGAAAAAGTGTTGAAAGAACTATGGAAATAATAATACCGTTTACACTAATTAAGGTATTGGCTTTGTCATCGGCAATCCTGCTTAAATTCACATGATTTCTTAGGTTTACCCTGAACATTGTTTCGATACCCTTGTCTGGTTTTTCGGTTTTTCCGGCGACACCTCCAACTTTTTTCTTCTTTTTCTTATCCTTTTTCTTTGCTGTTTGTTCTATTAATTCTTCCTCTGAGTTTATTTCCATTTCCGATAGAGCTTTAAGTTTTTCTTTATTTTTTTCCTTTTGCGGGTTTAGGTTTTCCTGTGCAAACTTGGTGTAAAACGGGTGCTCTTCAAAAAACACAATACAATCGTTAATCCATTCTTGAGGCGTTTTTTTCTTAAAACTGTTAATTTCCTTATATAGTTTTATAAATGGGTTCCTAAAATAATCTTTTTTACCAATGTGTGCTATATCCGCATCTTTTATGGTCTTTTCCAAAAGATCTGTTGGTTTATAGCCAAGTTTGGTTGACATGATGATACGCTCAACAGTAAGAATATCAATATGGTTCATATTTTTTGATTTCAGAATTCTTCGGGCAAATGCGGCAGAATTTTTTTCATGCCCAACCACACCTTTACAAAAACAAACATCATGAAAAAGAGCGGCAATTTGCAACAGCTCCTTTTCTTTTTCTGATATTTCGGGTATGTTCTCAGCAAAAAATGTCACAACTTCAAGCACATTTAATGTATGTTCCAGGTTATGATGATACAATTTTCCGTTTTGGTTAGCTGTTATTTCGTCAGATGCAATCACTATGCATTCGTTAACCAATGTGCTGTAAGTCGTTTCTACCATTGTTTTATACTAATATCTTACATGTATTTTTAACTAAATCGAACATGATTTGTTGTGATGGCTTATCATTGTTACCCTCCACGTATGCGTTTTCACCATCTTGCGTAACATATCGCCCTTTCAAGGAATCGGATAGTTGACAGTTTATCTCATCAACCAGGAATTGTTGCGTTCGGTCGTCAAAGACTGGAAATGCTACCTCAATCCTGCCGGAAAGATTCCTTGTCATCCAATCGGCCGAAGCCAAATACGTTACGGGTGATCCACCATGGTTAAAATGATAGATTCTGGTATGTTCAAGAAATTGGTCAATTACACTAACGATTTTAATATTGTTTTGTTGCTTTTCTGTTAAAGGATAATAGCAACAAATCCCCCTGACCACCATATTAATAGTTACCCCTTCATCGGCAGCCTCTCTCAGTTTATCAATCATCTTAGGATCTTCGAGGCTGTTTAGCTTTATCAGCATTTCAGCCTTCTTACCTGATTTCGCCCAAACTATTTCTTCATCTATTAACTGGTAAACGCCTTTGCGCAAAACAAATGGAGCGACCAGCAAATGCTCAAATTCCGGTTTGTATTTCTCATTCTTTAAATAAGAAAATACTTCGTCCAGATCCTTGGTATACCTTTTATCCGTGGTCAGCAATCCATGGTCTCCATATATTCTGGCCGTTTTTTCGTTTAAATTACCGGTACCCAGGTAGGCATATGTTATCGTTGAATCTTTTTCTTTTCGTTTAATGGTAAATATCTTGGCATGAACTTTTAAATCTTTCACGCCATATTTAACTGTTGCCCCGGCTTTTTCCAGTCTTTCTCCCCAGTATATGTTTGACTCTTCATCAAAACGTGCCAACACTTCGGTTAATACGAACACTCGTTTGCCTTGTTGCGCCGCGATTTCTGCTGCCCTACAAATTTCAGAAGTCTTGTTTACACGATAAAGCGTGATGTTTATTTCTTCCACATCGCGGTCGTACGCTGCCGTGTGTAACACCCGTGAAACATACGAAAATTCCTGATATGGATAGCTCAAAAAAACATTCCCATTCCGAATCTCTTCAAAACAGTCCCTTGCTTGTTCTAGTTTCTCACAAGGTATCGTTTGATAATCCTCATTGTAAAGGTGCGGCTTGTTGGTGAAAAATGGGAATTTAAAGAAATCGTAATAATTGTGATACCTCCCTCCTGGCAACAGACCCGTCATATCCACATCGATCTTTTTTCTTAGATAGTCAATGTGCTTAAAAGGAATGTCTTCGTTAAACAGCAGGCGACTGGGAAGACCTGTTTCCCTTTTTTTAAGGCTCCGTTTTATTTTACGTACAATGTTGTCTTCCTGTTCTTCATCAATGTATAATTCGGCATCCCTGGATATCTTAACGGCATATACTTCAGTTTCGTCACACAGATATTTCGCCACATTATACCTGAAAATATCATCGAGTTGAATAATCCGTGTCTCGTTACCATCCCTAGAAATAGTGACAAACCTACCCCACCGATCGTAGTCCAGTTCTAAAATATACTTACCTTTTGTTGAAATGAAATACAGATATACGGTTTGGTGGGTCAAGTCTACACTTTTTTCATCTGTAATATTCTTCAGGGTAAAATTACCCTTTAGATGTTCATCATAGTATTCTGAAACCAGTTCCTTGTCCCTTGCTCCTAAATATTTGTGTAGAAAGTGGATCCCCTCTGCCGCCATAGCCGGGATAATTTCGGTATAAAACAACTGCCCCAAATACTCTTGCTGTTTACTAACAATACTATTAATTTGCTGAAGCACATAAGAAGGGCGAAAGCCAAACTTGTTTTTTTTATCCCCTTTGTATTTTTGTTCAAATCTGTGTCCCGCCACCCTCACTTTATAAAACTCCTCAAGGTTTGAGGAATAAATGGCCACAAATTTTAACCTTTCCATTAAAGGCACGTTTTTGTTTTCCACTTCCTGAAGGATACGGGCATTAAAAGATAACCAACTCAGGTCACGGTCGATATATTTCATATTAAGTTTCGTTGTTCAATAGTGAATTAAGCAATTTTTTTACAGAATCCAAAGCCTCCCATTCTCCAATTTCAATAAACGCGTGTACTATTTTTCAACAGCATTGATTGACCATAGTATCATGCACAACAAGGTTATTCCACAGCTTTTTCCAGTACTTTCTGGTCAATTTTACAGCTTTGCGCTGGATTAAAATTCACTTCTACCCTTAAAGCTCTTAGGCCTGATGCTCCTTTAAGGTCTTCAAGTTCCAATTCTTCAACTACGCCTTTCAGGTAACCTTGCGCCATCATATATTCTATATATCTCTTATATTCGGCGATTTCATCGGCATGCGAATATATAATAGCTATTTTTCCCACTTGAGTCAACCTTTCGTTGCTACCCTTAACCATAGCCTTATCGATACGTTTTTTGATTATCTCATATCGGATATTGTAGGCACCGGCCACGTCAAACTTTTTCTCGTCTTGCCTAAAGGCTATACTTAACGGGTTTGAATGTACCAATACCAGTTGTGTGATATCCAATTTGATTTTCAATTCAGGCTGTATTTCGCGTATACGCCTCGCTATCTTCACCTTAACCAACAACTGCCACAAACGGATATTCTTAAGATACATGTCGTTGTATGTAAGGTTTTTAACCAACGACTGGCCCAGGTAACCGTTATACTCGACACCGTCGGTACGGTATTTTTCGAAATAATGCGGAAACACATCCTGTGCTTTTTCCTGTTCCTTATCGATAATCTCGGTTACGTTGTCGTTGATCAGTGTTAAGCTGTCTTCAAAAGCCTTTCGTTTTTTGTAGAGAACACCCAGCTCCGGGTCGAGCATATTAAAATATTTGTCGATAGGCCCTGTCAATTCCGGATCACGTTCTTTGATTAGCAACAGGAATGGATCTATTTCATGTTTCAGAAACTCTACGATACTAACTTCATCGCCTGCTTTTAGTCCTTGCCGGATGGTTTTGAGATGGGTGCGTATTTTATAACTGATGTCACTCAGCAAAGGAATTTCGCGCACCTGTTTCTCTATTTGCAACACATCATATGCCCATTCCAGCTGTTCGCTCAAATCGGCCTGTATGGCATTGTTACGTTCAAGGGAGGATCCCCGGATATCCGAAGCACCAAATATGGGTACAATATCCGAAAACAGGATAGGATCAACACTTGTATTCCCGTCGGTACTGTTTAATATTTTCGAGGCTGCTTCCCTAAAACGCCATTCGACCGTTGGATGAATGGCCGTAAACTCTTCCTGTATAAAAGCCCGTACCTTATCGTCCCATTCTTCTTGCGAACGCTGAATAGCCAGCGCAAAAACAGGAAACAGATCATACAGCATTTTTAACTGTATCATGCTTAAAGCACCTGGCAAGGCACAACCAAACTCCAGCATTCCCACCACTTTTTTTTCTATAACCAAGGGAACTACTGCGTAACTGCTAATTCCGTTATCCAATAAAGTTTTTGTGAGCCTGGTCTGCTTAACCTCTTTGAGGTCACTGGTTAGAATAATTCTGCGTTCGATATAGGCTTGTTCATACATCGATCCCTCATAATCCTTGTGCTTAAAGTCATCATGAGGGATAATAGGCTTCCACAGAAAATTTTTATGCTCCTCGTGATTATTGGTTTCCGACATAGACGCCAATCCGAACCTGACCAACGGATTGTCCATTAACGATCGGATTTTTTCCTGTATACGGTGGTATCCATCATAAGAAAGAATGGTATTTTTGTTCAGCAGATCCGATTTGAGTTCCGAAATTACATGTTCACGCGTGATATTATTGTATTTGAAGCGCATAAATCCCGTAATCTCAAAATTATCCAAAGGTATCACCTGGTTCCAATAATCCAAATCATGGTCTCTGTCAAAAAGAGCCATAATTTCCGAGTGCTTCAACTTTTTGAGTTTGCCAATCGGTTTTACATTCATGTAACTTATGTCCATGTTTTTGTTGTAGTATTTAACCGATTCGTTTTGGTGGTCTAACAGCTTAAAAGTAAACGGAATGTCAATCGGCAGTTTAAAGTTGTATACCTTATCCAGTATGATAAAATAGGCCTGATAAATAAAAGAGACCAGGTCTTTGTCTTCAACTTCTTTACCGATGATTTCGATTTTTTTATTCCCCCCGCCAATGGTATCCTTATATTTTTGGGAACTGTAAAACGGCTTTTTTTCGAATGGTATAAAAGCTGCCGTTATTTCCTCGTTACAATTCAGCGGGTTAAAAACAAACATCATCAACTGCTTAACCAAACCTTCGTGTTTGTCGAGGATGGTTAAATCTGTAATCTTTTTTTTCAATTCCGGTACGTCCTCCAGCTTTTCGAGCATTCTGAAGGCAGATTCACTTAGTAAAAATTCTTTATGTCTGCTGATTTTTTCTATTTCCTGAATAAGATATTCAAAACTCAGAGATTTTTCGAAAGGCAGCGAACAGAAATTACAATTCACCACTTTGTTTATATTTGCTTCTCCATTTTTATCCATTTCCTACAATTTCAATACAATTTTAAATAATACAACCACAACTAGCCATCAATTTTATGACAAACCATAATAATTGCTTATTGAAATGTTATTGCACGTGTATTAACTAACAGTATTGAATACTGTTTGTTCTGCAAAGAATACTGATGAATCGTTAGATTATCAGACAGGATATGTTACGCAGACTGTTTCTTTTCGAGGATATTGTTCTTCATTTTTTGTTTTTCCTTAGCCATTTTGACATTTTCCATACGTTCTTTTGCGGCAGGATTGGATGTTTTGAAGAAGTGAAGCGAATCTTTCAGGCTATCAGACAAATCTTTTAACTGCTCCGAGGTAAATGCAATTTCTTCCGAAGCTTCCACGTTATTTTGCGCTATTTCATGGAGTTCTTTTATAGAAGAATTAACCTGTTCCACGCTCACTTGCTGTTTTACACTTGCGTTTGATATTTCCGCGACCATCTCCGATGTTTTTTCGATCTGGGGCAACATATGATCAAACAAACCCGACGATCTCTCTACCAGCTTTTTGCTATCTATAGAAAGCTTTGTGATTTGCGAAACCGTATCTTTACTTCGCTCGGCCAGTTTCCTGATTTCATGGGCAACCACGGTAAACCCTTTACCTGCAGCACCTGACTTAGCCGCCTCTATAGCCGCATTTAAGGCCAATATATTGGTTCCCTTGGCAATGTCATCTATTTCTTTTGTCCCACTTGATATGGCTTCTACCATACCCGTAATTTTAGCGGATATTTCAAAAAGCTCTCTCAAGCTAGCCATATTTTCCTGGGACAGTTCATTGCTCTCCCGTGCATAACTTGTATTCTCCCCCACACTTTTAGCTATAGATTCCATTGTATTGGCTATATATTCGCTTGAGTTGGCTTGCTGAGCGGAATCCCTGGCCAAATTATGGATATTATTGGCCAGTAAAGAACTTGATTTCGATAATTTTCGGGAACCCTTGTTCATCTCTTTTACCAAGTGTCTCAGCACAAATACCAACTTTTGAATGTTATTCGTAATCATACCTAATTCATTGTCCTGATGTTCAATCCCTTTTACATTTTCGATTTGCAAATCGCCTTCGGCAATTTTATTCAGATGACTTATGGTATCCAATAAAGGTTTTTGGACTTTTGCTTTTATTCGCAAATAAAACCCACCTGTTATCATACAGGCAACAGGAATAGCCCAAACCAAATGAATCAATCCCAATCTTCCAACCGTAAAATAAATGAGTGATGAAAAATAAACAATGATCAGATTTAACCAGGAAAGCGAAAAAATAATTGATTTTTTAAAAACAATCTTTAGTCCCAAATATCCAATGGGCAACATTGAAGATACAATCACAGTAAAAAGAATCAACTCATTCATATTAGCTGGAATTAATTTAATTAAAATTAGATATTGATTGTACGTGCGTTTTCATATTTAGTGATAGATTTAGTCTAATTTTCCAAGGCATTAATCAAGAATTGTAGCCTGTTCAACCAGATAAAGCAATAGCAACAAATAAGATGGCTAAACATTTTGACAATTTATCATTGATAAATCCCTATTTTAATATAGAAGTATTACTTTTGGCGTTCATTAGAAACAAAAACAAGCATGAACAAACTAATATTGATTACTACAATAACTTTCACCGTATTTTTGGCATTCAGTTGTAACTCAACAACAAGCAAAAAGGGAGAAACCAAAAAACCAACCACGGAAAAAACGGCAACCCCTGCTTCGGAAAAAATATTCGATCGTGACTTAATAATTCAAAGTGCATTAGATGGCAAGATAGGGACAATAAAAGGAGCTTTGGAAAATGGTTTTGATGCCAACTCCACCGATGTCAACAAACGTACGCCATTAATGATGGCTGCTTTTAACGGACATACCGAAATAGTTTTGTTATTGATAAATCATGGCGCCGATGTCAACTTAATGGACAATATTAACAGGACCGCATTAATGTATGCATCCACTGGCCCATTTGCACCCACCGTACTGGCCTTATTGCAAAATGGTGCCCAACCCAACTTGATGGATAATGAGGAGAATTGGACCGCCGTAATGATGGCCGCAGCAGAAGGTCAGCTTGAGGTGGTTAAAACTTTGGTTGCCCATGGTGCTGATTTAAAAATGGTAGACGTCGACGGTGAGTCTTCCTTGGATTTTGCGAACTCGAAGGGACATACCCAGGTAGCAGAATATATTAAAACGCAAATGAAATAATGTTTCAGTTTACAGTCAGCAGTACAACCGTTTGTCATTCATGTTGGATAATCCGACTATTGACTGTTCACTGACGACTGCTGACTAACCTTCATCTTCAAATCCAAGGTTGCCTGATATATTCCTGAATCGTTCCGCTTCATCCTTCTCACCCAATTTATCGCATACCTGGGCCAAATAATAATAAGAATCCGCATGATCTTCCTTCAGCTTAACAGCTTGTTTTAAATCATTGTATGCACCATTTAGGTTGCGTAGCAAAATACGTGTCCGACCTCTATTATAATAGACTTTAAAGGTACGTGGTTTTATTTTTCGAGCTAAGGAATAATCGGCCTCTGCCCCATCCAAATCGTTGATCTCTACTTTCAGTCCCGCTCTTTTGAATATGGCCTCAAAGAAATCCGGGTTTAACACTATGGCTTTGTTTAAATTGGCTATTGCAGCACTTTTGTCGTTGGCTTTCACCAAACACTCGTTGGCCATCAAAAAATATTCCCGGGCAAACTCTGCAAGCTGTTTGTTTCGTCTTTTTTCTCTGCTTTCCAGTTGTTTTACCTTCTTGCTTAATTTTTGAATCACATTCAACTGACGGGAAATAAAACGAAGTACGACAGGCTTGGTCAGATCGTTTCTTTTAGCTACCGCCTGCCCTAATTCCTCCATGGAAGTCCTGAAATCTTTTTTCCGAAAGGCTGTTAAGGCTTTTTTGTAACCGTCGTCGGCCCGGGCAGAATCGAGACTTTCTTTTATTTGAAGTTTGTTGTTGCTCTTTCTCGAAAAATCGACACACTCCCTTTTTACGATGACATCACGGGGGGTGATCTGCGATTTCATGATGATTCCCTGCAAAGAGCGGCAACGACTCAGTGCGACATACAGTTGACCTCCTGCAAAAGCGCCACCGGTGAAATCGATCATCACTTTATCAAATGTTAAACCCTGGCTCTTGTGAACCGTAATAGCCCACGCCAGTTTTACCGGATATTGTTGATACGATCCTATTTCTTCTTCAATGATTCGGTTGTTTTTTTCGTCGTATTTATATCGAACATTCCGCCATACTTCTTTCTCAACGAGGTGGATCTCCTCATTCTCCAGCCGGACATATATACCTTCCTCATTGATTTCATCTATCCGCCCAAGGCTACCGTTAAACCATCTGCGATCAGGGGAATCATTTTTAATAAACATAACCTGGGCGTTTTCCTTTAATATTAGCTGCCGTGGGGTGGGCAAAGCCGATTCGGGAAATTCACCTGAAATATAACCTTCAAAAGTGATTTCTTCCTCTTCCAATTCCTCCAGTTTATGGTCGTTAATATAATCCACGGTATCCCTGCGCGTAGCCAGGGTAATAAAAAGCTCATCCAACGGAGCGTTGTAGGTAGGCTGAAAGCGCTGGTTGATGGTTTTGATATCATCTTGCTTAACGGCATTGACCCGGACTCTATCCAGTAAATTCACAAACTCCGGGTTACTCTGACGATATACCTTTTTAAGCTCTATTTGTACCAAGGGCAGGTTACGAAACGCCCTGGCCGAAAAAAAGAATGGCGTTTGGTAGAACCTCTTTAAAATGGCCCATTCTTCTCTTTTTACTACCGGTTCCAGCTGAAACACATCGCCCACCATCAAAAGCTGTTTCCCTCCGAAAGGCACTTGCATATTGCCTGAAAAAACTCTCAGTACACGATCGATAAAGTCAAGAATATCCACGCGAAGCATGGAAACCTCGTCGATAATCAACAGCTCCATTTCTTTAATAAGCTTTTGGTGATTTTTCCGATATTTTAAGAAATCGTAAATACGGCCGTCTTTTGTACTTAAATCAGGATCGTCGGGTAAAATTGGTCGGAACGGAATTTTAAAGAAGGAGTGCATGGTTTGACCCCCTGCATTTATGGCTGCGATACCGGTTGGTGCCACGACCACATGTTTTTTGTGTGTTTGGGTACAAATATATTTTAAAAACGTACTTTTTCCTGTACCGGCTTTCCCCGTTAAAAAAACGGACCGGTTTGTATATTGAACAAGTTTTAGGGCATCCTGAAATTCGTTATTGTCTGTATCGATATGTTCGAGCCACTCCTCCATTTACTAATGTTTCTCCTCTTTATTTACTTCCGTGTCCTTTAATACGCGTTGCATACCGTACCGTTTAATTACGTTATAGGCTTTGTATAAACCAAGTTCTCCTGCTTTACTTAGGTCCAGGGTTCCTTGTTCATCGTTTTTCAGATAAATTTGGGTAAGACCTCGATTAAAATAAGCTTCGGCGAAAAATGGATTGAGCTCAATTGCCTTATTAAAATTAATAATGGCACCTTCATAGTCTTTTCGTATACATTGCAAAATACCCAGGTTATAATAAGCAAATTCAAATTTAGGATCTATTTCAAGAACTTTTCTCAAGTCGCTTTCAATCAACTGATAGTCGAGCATTTGCTTCACTACACCATCGTCTTTTACTACGTCATCCTTTTTAAATCCGGCAGCCGTATTTTTTGATAACAAATTCACGGGAAGTTCTTCCTCCTTAAAAGTCTTCATCATTTCAACCATCTTATAGCGTATGTAAGCTCTGTTAAAATATGGTAATAAGTTTAAGTTGTTCCCGCCGGTGTTTTCTATAATATAATCGTATTCCGCTATGGCACTTGTGTAATTCAGCACAACGCCGTACAAAATTCCCCTGATAAAACGCAGGTCGTTATTTTCAGGTGTTTTTTCAAGCTCATTTCCTATTTGCTTAATGTTAGTAAAGTACTCCAATGCTTTGTTGTCATCGGTTTCCGCCTCTCTATTGGAGAATATAAGTGGTCTGCCAAACTTCTTTCGCTGGTTGAATTGTGTCACCTCAGGTTTAAAATATCTCGTTCTATTGATTAAAGAGTCTACCGAAAAGAAAGTCAATCCGTAAACCGTTTCAAGATCGATGATGATATTGCGGTTTTGAATCTTACCCCTTAGATTCTCAATTTCCTCCACTTCGCTTTCCTCAATGCCGAAATCGTCTAATACTGCTATCTTGTCGTGATTACTGATATCGTCATCTTTCTCGCTTCGTGTTTCTTTGGGTTTTGCATTATTGGCAGCTGTATTTCTTTCCGCTTTTTTACGGCTATCCTGCTCCAGCTTGTAAGCCATATTGTAATCTTTACCTGCCGCAGAACTGTTGTTTATGCCGCTATATGCCTGTGCTCTTGCCATGTATGCATCGGGATATTCCGGATAACGATCTATAATAAGGTTTAAATCAGATATGGCATCACGGAATTGTCCAACCCGGATATAAAGTAAAGACCTGTTGAAGAGCGTTAGCATATCGTCAGGGTTTAAAGCCAATACTCTGGAAAAATCATCGATAGCATTGTTCACATCCCCTATTTCAACCTTTAATATTCCCCGGTTGGCATAAGCCATGGCATTTTTAGGCTCCAACTCGATCACCTTATCAAAGTCCTGCATGGTGCCTTCCAGATTATCCATCTGATAACGGATTACACCCCGCATCATGTAATAAGATGGCTCGTGCCTATCCAATTTAATCGCTTCGTCGATACGGGCAATCGCTTTCTCAAAATCATTGATATCATAGTAAATAAATGCACTAAAGCGATATGCATCTGCCACTAAGGGATTTACTTGAATTGCTTCGTCCATATCCCGAACAGCTCCGATGGTATCCTTTAAATTAAGCTTGGATATGGCCCTGTTTATATAGGCACCGTACTGTGCAATATCGATTTTTAACACTGAAGTAAAATCGTCGATACTTTTTTGGTAATCTTTGGTATTCATATATACCAAACCTCTGTTAAAATAAATTCCTTCGTCCTGCGGACTGAGTTCCAGTCCCTTGCCATAATCTTCCAGTGCTTTTTGATAGGATCCGAATTTGCTTCGTATATCGCCCCTGAACCTATAATAACTAGCATGAAACGGATTGATCCCGATCGCCTTGTCCATATCTTTTTCGGCTCCTTTTAGATCGTCCAGACTAAACTTGGCATACGCTCTAAAATAGTATGGATCGGCCAAGTAGGGTTTTACGCGTATTACCTTGTTGAAGTAGGAAATAGCCAACACATAGTCTTCGTAATACAACGAATTCCTGCCAATAATCAGCACCCTGTCTGTATCTATTTGTGCATGGCTATTGGCCGAGACGACAAGCAAAAAGAGTATATGAAGGGAATAAAAGATCTTTCTCATAAAAAATAACTGTACGGTAATAAGTATCATATACTAACCTGGGCAAGCCAAAAACAAACAAGTTATTGGCTTGCCCAGGTTAATCGGACAAATATAATAAGTTTAAGGGATTCAACTAAAACCGTACCACACTTTCGGTAAAATAACATGACGGTTCATTTTTGCTGCCCGGTATTATCTTTTCCAGTATTACCTTTTATTTGCAAAGAGTCCTTGCAATAAGCCAAGTTCTTTTTCCACGAAAACCATATTCTCCATGTTCACCTCGGTTTCTCCTTTCCACCTGTAGGCCGCCAGAACTCCTCCGCTAGCAATGCAGGAATCAACGCAACAAACATTTTTCTTGGGTGACATGTTTTCTTTGTCCATACAGTAATGACCAAAAAACACAATTGATTCATCCTCGGAATAATGTTTATACGGAAAGAGCAATTGTTTTGGAATCGTATAATCGGGCAATCGGAACTTATTACCGTAGCTCAGCTCATAAAAGGTTTTGTTGTCCGCTTCCTCCCACCACTTAATTCTGAAATTGTTTCTTCTGTTGTTGTTTGAATCCTTGATAATTAAATCATTCGGTAAGTTAAACTCAATTCCTTTGGTGGATTTTGCAACTGCATTTCCTAACACATGACCGGTATCCACCATATATTCTAAAGTTGTTTTTCGAAAGCGGCCATCTTCCCTGTAATCTTCGATTATGTTGGCATATTCATCGTTCCAATAAGCATGCACCACTTTAATATCCCCGAAATCGAGATGAATGGGCAAGGTCCTTAACCATTTCACATAACCTTTCAGGAGTTTCTCTTCGCCGTAAAACTCTTGCCTTACTTGTTCGACCAGTTTTTTATTTGAGTAGGAAAGTTTTTTGAAGGGTTTCCCCTCTTTGTTTTTAGTAAGATGATAGATCGCATAAAGCTCATGATTCCCTAATATAGCATGTGCAAATCCATAGCTAACCATTCCCCGCACAGTTTCCAGAACTCTGCGTGAATCTGGTCCCCTGTTTATAAAATCGCCCACAAATATAGCCTTGCGGTGGGCATGACGCCAAACGCCATACATTTTGGTATATCCCAGCTTTAAGAGCAGCTCTTCCAGTTCGTTGGCATTACCATGAACATCTCCTATTATATCGTAGAAACATTTTTCCTGAATTATATTTCTTTTTTCGCCTTTAACCTGCTCCAAAATTCGATATATTTGATTATTGTTATCGGGCAAAAGTATAACATTTGCTTTTATTTTAAAAACAAATTTTCCATGACAAAAATAATTAATTGGGGTATCATAGGTTGCGGGGATGTTACAGAGAAAAAAAGTGGTCCTGCTTTCAACAAGATCGATAATTCTAAGCTAATGGCAGTTATGAGGCGCAACTTATTAAAAGCCAAGGACTATGCACAAAGGCACGATGTTCCATATTATTATAACGATGCCGCTCAGCTGATATCGTCTCCTAACGTTGATGCCATATATGTTGCCACACCACCATCTACACATGCCTATTATGCCATCTGTGCCATGAAAGCAGGAAAACCGGTGTATGTTGAAAAACCTATGGCCACATCATACCAGGAATGCCAGGAAATGAATCGTGTATCAAAAGAAACAGGAGTTCCGTTGTTTGTGGCCTACTACAGGCGAACACTGCCAGGCTTTTTGAAAGTAAAAGAACTGGTTGACAATAATACCATTGGCAAACCTCTTGCGGTGAACATTCGTTTGACGCGTCCAGCCAACGAAGATGAAAAGAACAAAGCCTGGAGGGTAGAAAAGTCTGTTGCAGGTGGAGGTATTTTTTACGACCTGGCATCTCATCAACTCGATTTTTTGGACTTTTTATTTGGCCCCATAGTTGAAGCTAAAGGATTTTCGTCCAATAATAACTCCTGGTATCAGGTTGAAGATACGGTAACTGCCTGCTTTAAATTCACGGACGGGCTAGTCGGTAACGGCCTCTGGAGTTTTGTGACCACAGATGAAGCCCAAAGGGATACTATAGAAATAATTGGGACAGAAGGTACGGTCATTTTTAGCTGTTTTGGACACCGAGCTATTCAATTACATACGCATAGTGGAACCTTGGAGTTTCCCTATCTGAATCCGGAAAACATTCAATACAACCTGATTAAGCAAGTTACGGAACACCTGAATGCAGGAAAACCTTGTGTCAGTACCGGTATTACTGCTGCAAGAACCAACAAGATATTGGAAGATATAATTAATTGTGGATAATGCCAGATTAAATAATGATGGTCATTACTTCAATAATTTATTATCTTTCGCAAAAATGAACAAGTACACCAACTTTCAGTTTATCAAATCGCTCCAAGTTGGTCCTCAAATACCCGGAATGAGCGTTAAATTAAAACTATTATTGTTATTGGTTTTGTCGTTGACCCCTATATCAATACAATCACAAGCCATAGATTATCACGGATCACCTTATTTGCAGAACTATAATCCTAGCGTCAATAATTCATATTCCCAACTGTGGGATATAGACCAGGATCAAAGAGGAATCATGTACTTTGGCGGTACAGAGGGTTTGTTTGAATTTGACGGAACAAACTGGAGGCATTATCCAATGCCCAAACATTCTATTGTCAGATCGTTGGCTGTTGATTCGTTGGGTACTGTTTTTATTGGAGGCAATAATGATTTTGGTTTTTTTAAACCGAATCAAATCGGTACATTAAAATATCATTCTCTGACCCACCTGGTTCCTAACGATGCACCTTATTTCCAGAGCATTTGGAGGATATACACCTCGGAACAGGGCGTTTATTTCTTCTCTCGAAAAAGGATATTCAGATATATAAATAATACTATTGAGGTAATACCTGTTAATCTTCAACTACCCTGTGCTTATTTAATTAACGGCGATATTTTTATTAAGGACAGGACAAACGGCTTAGCAAGAATTGATGGCAACCAAATAGTGTTATTAAAAAATTGTGAAGAACTCAGTACTATCGAACAAGGATATTTTTTTATAAACTCATTTTCTGATACTGAATTATTGATTTCATTTAGTAAAACAAACCACTTTTATAAATATAACCTAAATAAACAAACCCTAACGAACCATCATATCCCCGAAGCTACCAGAAAATATTTGGCCGAAAACTATCAGTTTAGCACTGCAGACCTGGAAAACGGTACGATTGCCATAGGTACGTCCAGTGGGGGCGTTATTATTATTAATAAACAGGGAGAAATTGTTGAGCTGATAAATTCAAATCGTGGACTCAGCACCGACCTGGTCTCTAGTGTTTTTCTTGATTCAGAAAAAAACCTGTGGTCCACTTCCAGGAAAGGCATTTCCCGTATAGACATTAGTTATCCGGCTAATTTTTATTACAAAAAGCAAGGTCTCGAAGCTAACGTTGTTTGTTCTAAGTTTCATAACGGAACCCAATACATTGGAACAGATATTAAATTTTATTATTTACCGCCGTATCAGTTGAAATTATCAAACGACAATCATGTTGTTAAGAGTATTGCAAAACCGTTCGCACCCAATCAAATTATTGATGTAAACGGACATTTACTGTTATGCAATTGGTATGGTGTTGAAGAAATTGTCAACGATAAATCAAAAACTTTCTATCAGGGGCTAACTAGGGTGTTTTGTGCTGCCCATGATAAACAATACCCTAACAAAATAGCTCTTGGACAGAACAACGCTGTGGTGATTTGTACATTTAAAGAGACAGGGGTAAACAAAGACTTAGTTTTGACCGATACCCTTAGTATTGAAGACAACAATATCAGTCAGATAAGATCCATGGCTTTCGATAACGATGGAAACTTATGGTTAGCCTCCTTAAACGAAGGAATATTTTTGATAAGATTCATGAGCAAGGACTTAAAATCATATCATATCTCGCATTTCTCTGAAAAAAATGGCTTGCCCAACATACTTCTGGAATCTTTGGTAACTAAATTTAATCACAAAATTAACATTAGTACTCCGAAAGGAATATATAAAGCCGTATTACCGCCGGCTGGTAGCCCTGATTCGCTAACCCGGTTTACGCATGACAAATATTGGGGCAAAACATTTACCGAAGATTCGTGTGCCGTTCGTATGATAGAACAGATTGACAGTATTTCTTATTTTATATCGGGAGACAAAACAGGAATACTAACGGTACAAGACAGCAATGCTCAGTTTAATTTTAAGCCATTTTTAAAGTTAGGCCAAATAAGCTCTGTTTCCGTAGAAAATAACAGGTATATTAACTTAGGTCAGTTCGAGTCCTTTTGTACTTTTGACAGCCAAAATAAAAAAGACTATGCACGTCCTTTTAATGTACTTATTCGAAAGGTAATTATCTCCACCAACGACTCCATCCTGTTTGACGGAGCCTTTCTTAACCCAACAGGAAAAAAAGTGATAAATAACCAAACCGAAGAATTCATACCTACTCTGGAAAATAGGTTTAACAGCTTGAGAATTAATTTCAGCGCCAATTTCCTCGAATCTTCCGAGAAAAACCAATATAGCTACATGATTGAGGGGTTCGATAAAGATTGGAGTCCTTGGTCCCCGACAGCTTCGGCCGTATACACGAATATTCCGCATGGCAAGTTAAAATTTAAAGTGAAGGCTAAAAATGTTTACGGAACGGTTAGTGAAATTAGCACCTATTCGTTTTTGGTTAAACCGGCCTGGTATCAAACCAAATGGGCCTATATTCTGTACTGCTTGCTAAGTATTTTTTTAATAGCACTTATCGCAAAATTGTACAATCGTAACCTGACCCTGAAAAATACCAAATTGGAAACGATGGTTAAAAAACGAACGCACGAACTAGAAGAAACCATCGATAAATTAAAAGATACCCAGTCGACCCTGGTTCAGCAGGAAAAAATGGCTTCGTTGGGAATTCTAACTGCTGGCGTAGCGCATGAAATAAACAATCCGTTGAACTATATTCTGGGTGGCTATACAGGACTTGATTTTTATTTTCGGGAACACGAAATTGAGGATGAAGAGGTTCAGTTACTTATGGATAGCATTAAAATAGGCGTTGACAGGGCGGCGGATATTGTGGCTGGACTGAACCAGTTTAGCCGAACCAAAAACACTTTTGACGAAAAATGCGACCTGCACTCTATAATAGATAACAGTATTTTAATGATCAAGCACCTATTAAAAACCCGTATTAAATTGGTTAAAAACTACGATGCTGAATCATCAACAGTTTTGGGTAATGTAGGAAAACTGCATCAAGTATTTATCAATATACTTACCAATTCGTGCCAGGCAATTAAAGGCAAGGGCATTATAACCATTACCACAAATATCCTGGAGCAGTCTTTAATCATTAAAATATTTGACACGGGGGAAGGAATAAACAACGATAATCTCGATAAAATTACCGACCCATTCTTCACAACCAAGGATCCCGGGGAGGGATCCGGTCTGGGATTATCCATCACCTACAAGATAATTCAGGAACACAATGGGAAATTAGAATTTACATCGGAACTAGGAAGAAGTACTACGGCGTTAATAACATTGCCCTTGATATAAACCAAGCTGTCGAAAATTAAAATCTTGTAGGTTGACGAATCGGCATGAACACATTCTATTGCAAAAGGCCAATTTGTGTTGGAACAAATTGGCCTTCAAATTACATCTGTGAAATATATATTCTGTTATAATATGTTTTCCACGGGTACGTATGGCAAATCAAAAGCAGTAGAAACACCTTCGTAAACCACATCACCTTTCACAATATTTAGCCCTAACTTTAAAGCTGAATTGTCCTGACATGCTTTTTTCCACCCCTTTTTTGCCAGCTCCAATGCATACGGCAAAGTAGCGTTAGTTAATGCCATTGTTGATGTAAAAGGTACTGCACCAGGCATATTTGCAACTGTATAATGGATAACATCATCAATAATATATGTAGGATCTTCATGTGTGGTTGGTTTAGAAGTCTCGAAACAACCACCTTGGTCAATAGCAACATCAACCAATACGCATCCTTGTTTCATGGTAGGCAGCATATCGCGCGTTATCAATTTGGGTGCTTTGGCTCCGGGAATCAATACAGCACCAATGATTAAGTCCATTTTACGAACTTCTTCCCGGATGCGCATCTCATTGGCTGCCAAAGTACTTACGTTGGCAGGCATAATATCATCCAAATAACGTAAGCGCTCTAAACTTTTGTCCATGATAGTTACATTGGCACCCATTCCTGCCGCCATTTTTGCGGCCTGGGTACCTACAACACCACCACCGATCACTAATACTTTAGCAGGACGAACCCCAGGAACGCCTCCTAACAACACTCCGCGTCCTTTGTACGTTCTTTCTAAATACTTTGCGCCTTCCTGCGTAGCCATTCTACCAGCTACCTCCGACATTGGAACCAATAACGGAAGCTTTTTGTCGGGGGTTTCCACGGTTTCGTAACTTAAACAAATTGCTTTTTGCTCAATCATGGCCTTGGTTAATGGCTCACAAGATGCAAAATGAAAATAAGTGAACAATAACTGATTTTCTTTAATCAATTTATATTCCGGCTCAATAGGTTCTTTTACCTTCACAATCATTTCAGCAATAGCATATACCTCTTCAATGGTGGGTAAAATTTTGGCACCAACCTTTACGTAATTCTCGTCGAAAAAATCGGTACCTTCGCCTGCGGTAGATTGTACATATACAGTGTGACCAGCCTTAACACACTCTAATACTCCGGCCGGAGTCATACCAACCCTATTTTCGGAAGGTTTAATTTCCTTAGGAACACCTATAATCATTGCTCTAAACTTTAAAATATTTATTGAATAGTTTTGTCATTTCAAATTAAGAAATTACTTTGTTTATGCACTATGAATATTGTCAGGCAAAAAAGCTGTTTAAAATCATGGTAATTATTTACAAAAATCGTCAAATTAATCAGAAACCCTATAGTTGGGATGGCTATTGCACTTATAAGTGCATTTTTCACAAAGCACACCCGATATTTTTTTCAGTTAATACATAAATGACAGATATTTTCATCTATAACCCCACGGGCGAAATGGCAATCGCCAATGGCATGGTCAGTTATATGCCTCCTAAAAACCTAAGGCATTTTGAAAGTGATTTAGCTTTTCTGCCCTCCTTTTTTGCATCGAAAGGCGATATAATCCTCACCCCCAATCTTCCGAACCCCGCTTTTTTAGAACAATGGTATGCCTTAGGACTTGTAAAGATTCGTTATTTAAGCTCATTGAAACAAACAAACAGCAACTTAAATTATATCAGACCCTGGAGTTGGAATCCCGCCATACATCATAAAACCAAACATTTGAAAGCGAATACTTCAGATGATTTTAAAACGTCGCCTAATTTTAGCTGGAAAGATAGCAGTATGGCATTTTTTAGCAGGGATACCACGAACAAAGTCCAAAAGTATATTCACGAATCAGATGTGATAAATCCAATCATTAATATACCATCTCCAGCTATTTCACTTACTTCATTGGAAGATTTCAATTCGTGGATGAGCAAGCAAAAAACGGCTATTTTAAAAATGCCATGGAGTTCCTCGGGAAGAGGAATTCACGTTATTGCACCGCATAAAAATCTTCATGCGAATTACCCTTGGATAAAGGGAGCCATAAAACAACAAGGGTTCTTAACAGCAGAACCTTTGTTGGATAAAGTTTTTGATTTCTCCTTTCAATTGGAGATCAAGCAAGATGGAGAAATTGACTTTTTAGGTATCTCATATTTTATAAATGACGAAAAGGGACACTTTGTTGGTGGAAATATAAATTGGCCTCACCAAATAAATGAAATTAGTAATTTTCTGCAAGTTGATTTACTTAAAAATGTATCCTTGATTCTAATTGAAGCTTTAAAAACAGTTTCCCCGCATGATTATTACGAAGGCCCTATTGGTGTGGATGCCATCCTATATAAGGATATTAAAGGAAATTTAAAAATTCATCCTTGTGTTGATATAAACTGGCGATACAACATGGGTATTGTCAATATCTCGCTGCCTAAATTTGTGGATGAAAACGCTATTGGATTTTGGAAAGTGTCGTCATTCCGGAAAGGTGAATGGAACAAATTTATAGAATCAAATAAAAAAACTAAGCCACTTATAACTAGCGCTTTTAATAAGATATCCAGCGGTTTTATTAATATGACTCCCGCAAACGAACAAGCAGCATTTGGTGTATGGATGGAGGTATGGCCTAAATAAAACGTCCTTAAACCCGCAATATGCATTAGAAAATCTATTACACATTGAAATTGTTTCAAAACAAGACACTCCGCTGCTTCACTTCAACTCACCATAACGATGAAAACCTAGTAAGATTGCACTTTCAATGTTCACGACGAAGTTCTAATGCATAATCCGGGTTAAACTATTTTGATATAGATTACGAGAAGGTTTTGAGCCTCGCTTTGGGATTGATTATAATAACTTTGAAACCCGGGAACCTACCATATAATGCCCGGGAAAATAGTTTGGTGAGCTTTGGGGAGATCAACAAAGCAAGTTTCAAGTCATTCTTTTCATACAAAAATGGTTTCCATCATGAATCCCCATTGGGTTTAGTTTGATTTACATTGTTTGGTATTAAATACGACAGGATTACTGCCAAACTAAAAGCTACCAGATAACTCACCAATCTTTCTGATATGCCCGTGATATCGGCCAACCATGTTTTCCAGATAATGGTTGAAATTGATCCCCCAAGCAAAGAGCCATACAAGCCAGCCACAGAAAACCTTCTCCAGAAAAGCAACAGTAAGATAGCCGGTCCAAATGAAGCACCTATACCCGACCATGCATAAGATACCAAACCATATACTGTTTCTTTCATTAAAATTGCCAATGCAAACGCAAACAAGCCCACAACAACTATCAAGATCTTGTTGATCTGCAACTTTCTTTTCTCTGAAAAATGATGTTTCCGGCTGCTTTCAATTAAATCTTCACTTACTGCCGTCGAAGCCACCATCAATTGCGACGAAGCTGTAGACATCATAGCACTAACAGCCCCTGACAATAAAACTCCTGCCAATAACGGGTTCAATAGAAGCATCACAAGTGTTGGCATAATCTTTTCGGCATCTAGGGCTAATGTCAGGGCCACATCACCTAAAACTCCGGATTGTACCAACTTATATCCGATTAAACCAATGGCAAAGGCACCCACATAAGCTAACATGGTCCAAATAACCGCCACTACCCTTGCTTGTTTTGTTTCCCTATCGTTTCTTAATGCCATCAGGCGAGTTAATAACTGTGGCTGTCCAGTATAACCTACGGACCAGCTGAGACCGTTTAGGATGAGCAGAAAAGAAAAAACACTTTTGTGATCGGCATTACCTATCTCATCCGGCACAGTTGATACAATGGATGAGAGATCTATACCATTATTAACCGCAACAAAATAAGCTATGATCGGCAATACCACACAGGTAACCACCATTAAAATAGCCTGAAAAGCATCGGTGGCAACAACGGTAATAAATCCTCCCAACATGGTATAAAATGTTACCAATAACGACCCGAGAATCATTCCCCATAAAGGATCGATACCGAAAGTATTGTTGAATATTTTTCCGGCACCAGAAAATTGCGAGGCAATAT
The DNA here is from genome assembly GCF_052400645.1 of Saccharicrinis sp. GN24d3. Taxonomy (NCBI): domain Bacteria; kingdom Pseudomonadati; phylum Bacteroidota; class Bacteroidia; order Marinilabiliales; family Marinilabiliaceae; genus Saccharicrinis; species Saccharicrinis sp. GN24d3. The sequence continues at coordinate 53,834 of NZ_JBQTGI010000013.1, read as the reverse complement.
AAAGCATAAAAAAGAAAATAATTACGGTAGAAGTAACTATGGTGATAGGTCTTGTGTGTTTGGGAAATTTGTTTACAAACAGGGCACTCACGGTTACGGCTCCATATTTTTGCTGAACTCGCTGAAGTGGATTGGCCATAAAGATCCATAAAAAGAAGATCCCTAGCATACAACCAATAGCCACCCATACGGATGTTATTCCTTCGGCATAGGCGTGGCCGGTAAGACCAAGCAACAGCCATGCCGACTCTCCTGTGGCCCTTTCGGAAAGTGCGAGCGAATAACCGGATAGTTTGTTTCCGCCGATAACAAAATCGGTGTTGGTTTTAGATTTGTTGGAAGACCAGGCAACTATTCCAATCAACAAGATTAGGTATAAGATAAATACAAGCGTCATATATAGTAAAGGTTATTTACCAGAGTTCCACATTGCTTTTTTTTAATTCGAACTCACGTTATTACAAATAAACATATTTATAACATAACAAAATAAAAACTGTTCCGTAATTATTTATACACAACTTTTACAAATGATTTGTAAATATTAATTAAAGCCCTCATTTTTGCGCTCGATATTTAAACCTTTATAATGACCGTTTCTATAATAACTGCTACCTATAATGCAGGGAAAACCCTTGAAAGTGCGATAACATCGGTAATCAATCAAACCTATCCACACATTGAATATATTGTTGTTGATGGAGGATCAAAAGATGAAACCATAGGCCTGGTTGACAAGTATCGTCCTTTTATCCACCGGTATGTTTCCGAGCCGGACAATGGGATTTATGATGCGTTGAACAAAGGAATCAGCATGGCCACGGGCGACATCATCGGATTTTTACATGCCGATGATCTTTTGGATGACGATTCAACCATTGAAACAATGCTAAACGTATTAAAAAACAAGAACACGGATGCCATTTATGGCGATCTGGAATATGTTCAGGTTAACGATCCAACCAAGGTGGTAAGGTATTGGAAAAGTAAACCATTTAAACCATCACTGTTAAAAGCAGGCTGGATGCCCCCGCACCCCACGTTGTTTTTGAAAAAACAGGTTTACGACGAAATCGGATTGTTTAACCTGAATTATAAAATTGCGGCCGATTACGATTTTATTCTTCGATTATTCTCAAATCCTAACTACAGTGCTACATATGTTCCCATGGTAATTACCCGCATGAGAGTGGGCGGTGCCAGCAACAAAAACATAAAGAACATACTTTTGAAAACCAGGGAAGACATACGTGCTCTAAAAGAAAACAAAGTAGGTAATCTATTTTCTTTGATATGGAAAAATGTATCTAAATTGCCTCAATTCGCAAAAAGTCGACACGGCCGAAGCGAATAATTGGCACGGCTGAGACGAATAATGGTTTTAACGGGATCTTGCCTTGATAGGCACTCAATATGTAGTGATAAAAGCAGTTAGTTCGCAAAAAATGAAAAGAACATACAAATTCAATCATTTAATTTATACGCAAAGGAATGATTGAATTTGCATGGGAGTTCCATATGACCATGGAAAGAAAATAAAAGCATATGAAAATTAGTCAAAAATTAATATTTGCCACAGTAGTATTAATAGCAACTAACCTGTCGGCACAGGAAATAAGTCATTATAACAACGATAAATTCAATCCATTTGAACGCATAATTTATCGTCCCGGATTAAACATTCATACTTCTGTTCGTACCTACCAATTGGATAAGATCAATGCGATAACAAATATAGATTCTTTGTTATATGATGGATTAAAAGTACCATCAGGAAAATTGAATTTTTGGCAACGTATTTTCCATGATGATTTATTGAAATGGGAAAATGAGGAAGTCACCATTAAAATTAATCCTCTGTTCGATTTTGGTGTGGGAAACGAAACGGATGAAGGAAAAGGCACCTGGAATAATACACGAGGGCTTTTTATTGAAGGGACCTTTGGCAAGAATTTTTATTTCTATACCGATTTCGTGGAGAACCAAAGCGTATTCCCGAATTATATGGACGAATTTGTTGACCTAAGAAAAGTAGTACCGGGACAGGGAAAAAGCAAAAGCTATGGCGATAATGCGCACGACTACGCTCAATCTACAGGCTTTATTTCGTTTAATCCTGCAAAGTGGTTTAATGTGCAATTGGGTCAGGGCAAACATTTTATTGGCGATGGATATCGCTCGTTGTTACTTTCCGACAATTCGTTTAGTTATCCTTACCTAAAGTTTTCGGCTGAATTTAATAAGGTTCATTATCATGTGTTGTGGGCACAACATCGAGACTTAAACAACATAACTGAAGAACAGGAAAGCAATGATTCCAGATATCTGGATAAATATTCAGCGTCGCACTATTTGACCATCAATGTCGGCAACCGCTTATCGATGGGACTATTCGAAAGCGTTGTTTGGGCTGGGCAAGATAACAGGGGACAACGCAACTTCGACCTTTCCTACCTTAACCCTATAATCTTCTTTCGCCCATTAGAATACTCTTTGGGATCGCCCGATAATATGACCATGGGATTAACCACCAAATATATCGTCGGCAACAACAGTGCCTTATATGGACAGTTTGTGTTAGGTGAATTTAAATTCGACGAAGTGTTTTCCGGCAACAAATGGTGGGCCAACAAACAAGGTTTTCAACTGGGTTTTAAAAGCTATAACCTTTTCGGCATCAACAAGCTTGATTTCCTTACCGAATATAACCAGGTAAGGCCATATACTTACTCGCACCGCGAAACCATAACAAATTACGCCCATTACAATCAGGAGCTGGCCCATCCCCTCGGTGCCAACTTCAGGGAAAGCGTTACCAAAGTAAAGTATCAATACAGACGATTTGTTTTTAATGCTGAATTGATGTTTGCCATGTATGGCAAAGACCTTTCTGACGATGAAGATGCTCCCAGCTTTGGCCAAAATATCTTTAGAGACAATGATTACCGACCTGAAGATTATGGAAATTCTATCGGTCAGGGTTTAAGAACCAATCTGACTTATCTGGATGGTAATATGAGTTATTTGATTAATCCACGAAACAATTTTAATATTGCTGCGGGACTTAGAATCAGAAAAGAATCAAATGACCAGGAAACGAAAAACACCCAAATGGTTTGGTTTGCCGTTAGAACATCCATCAGAAGCATTTATACCGATTTTTAAGTATAGTGAATCGAGCGTATAATGCTCCGTAATTATATCTAAACGAAGATTATCGACTAGTATATTTATTTAATCAATACCCGTTCCACATAAGCAACATCGGTTCTTCCCTTAAAATAAGAGTACTGCGGTGCAGTCGTAGGGAGGGGGATTGGGATATTAATGTAAGCTTATATTCCTATGCATATAAGCTTACAAACAACCATTAGAGTATTAACTAGCATTATTATTCTCCAATACATTTCATTTATTCCCCTATTAAATGGTATGGATTTTTACTAAAACATATCGTAACTTGAGTATAAATGTTTTACACAGGCCTTTCCGTTGGAATTGACCATGGCGGAGCAGTGCCTTTTGCTCCCTATAGATGCATCATTTCAAGCACTTTGTGAGTGATGCAAAAACAAAGTATCCTTCAGACACCATAATCTGACTCAAGAATTAGCTTAAAACATTACCTTCCAAAAACATACGATCATGAATTCACCAGAAAACAAGGTTAATAACGAATGGTTTGATTACTACCAAAAATTCGATTATTTCTCTCATGACAAAATCAGAGAAGGATGCTACCCCACGATGATGGAACACGAAGGTGCAGATAAAGCCATTGTGTTGGTTCACGGACTTACCGACTCCCCCTACTTTATGGGTGCGATTGCCTATCATTTTCATCATAACCTTGGATATAATGTTTACCTGCCCCTACTCCATTTTCATGGTCTTAAAGAACCGAAGGGAATGGAAGGTGTAGATTTAAGAGAGTGGAAAGCGAACGTGCGATTCGCCATTAAATCCGCTGCATCAAAAGTTAACCAAGTTTCAATTGGAGGTTTGTCTACAGGAGGAACTTTAAGCTTTTATATGGCTTGTATCAGTCCTAAAATCAATGGCGATCTTTACTTGTTCTCTGCTGCGCTTGATTTGGCAGGGGGGCCTTTGGGCGTTTTTGGGGAAATCATTGAAAGACTTCTTCGTACAGGCGTTACGGAATGGCTTGATAGGATTGATGGAAAGAAACCTCTTATTGGAGAAAATCCTTATCGCTATGCCAGAATTGATAAAGATGGTGCCCGTGAACTGGTTCGGCTGATTAAGGAAACAGATGATTTACTCGATGAATATGATGACAAAGATCCATTTCCCAAACGTGTTTTTGCTGCGCACTCAGAATTTGATCATACGGCAGATATTCAAGGAATTCTCAACCTGAAAAAAGTTACACCTCCAGACCGGTTTACATTCTTTAAAATCCCTAAGAAATTAAAAGTTCCACATGCGAGCCTGGTGCTTAAAGAAAACATTGAGACAGACATAAGTACCAAAAACAAAAAGGTGTTCGAAGAAGCAAACCCTTCTTTTAATGATATGATGGAAGCAATCACCTTCTTTCAGAAATAGTATGGAACTGTTTTTCAGAATTTTCCTCCCCTCGTACATTATTGTTTACATATTGGTGTTGTACATAGAAAATATTTCTTCTTTCAAAAAGAAATATGGTATTGATCCCGAAGTGGTCACCCCAAAAGATAAATTGATGTATATTTTTCAGGTCTACCGCCAAATCATCTTTGTCTTTATATTAATGGCCATTTTGATGTACTCGGCATTCCCAAATAGTTACCATATCCTTGTTCCAATACCTTATCTGGAAATCGGAATTGTCCGTATCTCAGGTGCCACGATTATGGTCGGATCCCTTGTTTTGGTGAGAGTTTCGCAACTTCAATTAAAAAGTTCCTGGAGAATAGGTATTGACCGGTCCGGAAAAAGAACCGACCTAATAACTACGGGAATTTATCGAAGATCAAGAAACCCTATTGCTTTGGGAATGGTTTTAAATGCGTTAGGCCTGTTTATGACATTACCCAACGTAATAACATTTTGTATACTTAATCTGGTGTTCATGATCTTTACGGTTAGAATTAGAATTGAGGAAGAACATTTAGCATGGATGCATGGTGATGAATACGAAGATTATAAAAATAAAACTCGAAGGTGGCTTTAGGATTCTTGAGCTGAAAAATATATGGATAATATTACATTAGAAAAAATGATCTTATCCAGGGTTGGAAACTGGACCTTTGATAAGCATGTGTCAAAAATATTCGACGATCATGTCAGGAAATCGATTCCCTGTTATGATGACGTACAACGACTTATTGCCTTGATTTCACGACAAATCCTACCGGATCATGCCTTTGTTTATGACCTGGGTACCGCAACCGGAGAAGTTATCTTTAACATTGAGGCCATTAACCACTCTAAGGAATTGTCTTTTGTTGGAATTGATCAATCCGACCATATGCTCAATATGGCCAAAAAAAAATGCCAGGTTATTAACAATGTAACATTCCGAAATGAGAAAATTGAAACGTTTGATTATCTGCCATCCAATTTAATAGTATCCGCTTTTACCTTGCAATTTGTCGAAATACCCAAGAGAAGGGACGTATTGAATAAAATTAAAGATTCAATCATGCCTAATGGTTATTTTATTTTATGCGAGAAAATGTCCTTTCCGAATGACGAATCAAATAGTTTTTTCCGACAGGTACACGAAAACTGGAAATTAAGACATTTCTCACCCGACGAAATAAATTCAAAGAAGAACAGCCTAAAAAATGTAATGCAATTATTATCTATGTCTGAATATTCCGACATGCTGAGAGAAGTTGGTTTTAGACAAATAGATGTATTTTTTCAATGGTGCAATTTTGTTTGTATCCTGGCACAGTAATAATTATTCCTCTTTTAATAATTAAACCTTTAAGTGCTTAATGTAACACCTTCTTCTTTTATGCTGTCTCTTATCGAAATATTTCCATTGGCCCTGAACAAGCTTATTTGATTCAAGCTCAGGATTGGATTCAACTTTTAATATTCCTTTTGAATTAAATACTTGAACCATGTTATGAATCAATATCGCATTGACCCCTTTTCTCTGGTACTCCGGTTTTACGGCAATTAAACACAACTCTGCCCGATCATTCTTCTTGAGGGCCTTAAAAAGATACATAAAACCCAAAGGATACAACTTGCCTTTTGCCTTTTGTAATGCCTTACCTATAAACGGGATCGCAAATCCAAAAGCAATAACACGGTTGTTCCTATCCATGACAACGGGAAGAAATTCAGGAATTATAATGTCATAATATTGCTCAATATATTTTTGTATCTGCTTTTTGGTTAATGGCACTACACCGTATAAATGTTGGTGCGAATCTTCAATTAATTGAAATAAATCGCTGGCATAAGGCAATAGTTCTTTTTTGTTGTTTACTGCCAACAGCTTAAGTCCATAACGTTGCATGGCCATATTTGCGATCCGTTCTATTTTTTCGTTTGTAACATCAGGAATTTCTATTTCATATTCAACCCAATCGGTATCTTTTGTGTATCCGGCTTTTTCGAAATGATTTGTGTAATAAGGATAATTATAAGTGGCAGCTTGTGTACTAATCTCGTCAAATCCTTCAACGAGCATTCCTACCGGATCATGGTCGGTAAAGCCCAATGGACCATGCACAGCTTCCAGCCCTTCTTGTAATGCCCATTGTTCTACCTTTTCCATTAAAGCTAAAAACACAGCTTTATCATCAATAAAATCAATCCAACCAAACCGTAAGTACCGCTGGTTCCATTTTTTGATATGAGCATGATTTATAATGGCTGCTACGCGTCCCACAACTTGATCCCTATCATAGGCTAACCAATATTTAGCCTCGCAATGCTCAAATGCGGGATTCTTGTCACGGTTAAGAATACTATATTCATTCACAAATAAAGGAGGCACCCGATAAGGATTATTCCTATAAAGCCATTCTGGAAACTGAACAAAACTCTTTAGATCCTTTAGGTTGATCACCTCTTTTATTTTTATATGCATAGTTTGTATTAATTACGCTAAGCTGTTAAAATACAACACTTACCTTCTATAAATATATGAAACCGGTGCTATTGGTGCAAATAATAATTTAGCAATGGATAATAATCTGGGCGCTTTTCAAACTTTGATCATTCTCATTTTTGAAAAACATGTCCAACAAGGCATTATAAAATAACCTGTACCATTAAAACTATTGCCAAAACCCGATATGCTCATTAAATTATAAAGAATCAGCAATTAATTTTCCAACAAGAATAATAGTAAGAATCAGTTAACTTAATCGCTTTATGGAACGAAGTATAAGAAGGGCAACTTCAGTAAATAAGCTCAATAAATATTGGGATGATTTAACATCTTGCTATTTTCAAAAAAAAGATTTCCTTCTTCATTTACAAAAATACAATCCCTGTAACCAGCGTTATTATGAGCTTTACATCGACGAATGTCTTAAAGCCGGGGCCGTGGTATATTCCATCAAGATGGACTTGCTCACTTTTTCCAAATTCACCAACCAAACTACAGTTCACATTATTGGCCTGCCTGTATCCGTTTCGGCAAGTGGGTTGATAGGAGAAACATGCGAGTTTACATATCTTTCGGAATATATCCTGAAAAAGGAAAAAGGATTCATACTTGCTCTCAATCTCATTAACGGATTCACCCAGGATAGTGCAATAAATATGAGGACATTACCTTCTGTTGTTTTCAAGAAAAATATCAATAACTGGGAAGAATATCAGGGACTAATCAGATCGAAATACAGAAGACGCCTAAACAATATCCTTCAAAAATTCTCAGGGGTAGAGTGCTTTGTTAATTTATGCTCCGATTATACCGAAGAGCATCATGAATTGTACCTGCAAATCCTGGAACGTACAAAAACAAAGCTAGAAACATTGACTTTTGATTTTTTCAGGAATTTACCGGATAATTTTCAGCTTACCAGTCATTATGCTGCAGGATGTTTACTCTGCTGGAACATAATCTGCTTCGATAACAACAGAGGATTTTTCTTTTTTGGAGGATTGAATTATGAACTAAGAAATAAATACCAGGCATACCATAACAATCTCATAAGCATATTAAAGTCATGTTTCACCAATAAATGTGAGCTTATCGATTTGGGTCAGACCGCAGAGATCCCCAAAATGAGATTAGGTGGAGAAATAGATGAGAGACATATGTTTTTGTACCATAACAAAAAAGTAATTATGGGTTTGCTAAGGATATTCCAAAAACAGATATCCTACAATCACATTTCTAAAAAAACAAAAGTATTTAGTAACAATAACTAAACTTGAATATTATGGAAAGGTCTTTAAATGTATTATTTGTACGACCAAAGCCATCGCCCGAAACAATCGGCCTGCAACACATTATGGTTGTTGAACCGTTGGAACTTGAAATTCTGGCTACTTTAATCAAGGCTGACAATCAAGTGACCGTTATAGATATGATTCATGAGAAAAAACCGATTTCTTATTTTATCCACAAATATGATCCGGATGTATTTTGTATTACCGGCTATATTACACATACAGCCATTATGGCAGCGTATTGCCGTATTGCTAAAGAGATAAATCCCAAAACCGTTACGGTAACCGGAGGTATTCACATTGAGAAATTTCCGGAAGATATTGATCATGAATATGTTGATTTTAGAGTGGTCCGTAATGCCACCATTACATTTCCCAAATTAATCGATCATATCAAAGGAAATGCCGACTTGCCGAATGGTGTTTTATCGCAAGGGGAAATTCTGGACGAGGCTTTACTGCCAGAATATGATTTCTATACGATAATACCCGACAGAACACTTACCTCAAAATATCGCAAAAAGTATTTTTATGTGTTCCACAATAAGGTAGCTCTGCTTAAAACATCTTTTGGTTGCCCCTATAAATGCAATTTCTGTTATTGCCGTATAATTACGGGAGGAAAATACTTTGCACGGCCAATCGATATTGTAATAAAAGAGTTAAAAACAATAAAAGAAAAAGAAATATATATCATTGATGATGATTTTTTATTGGAAAAAGGCAGGCTTAAAGAGTTTATTCGATTGGTTAAATCAAACGGGATAAACAAAAACTATCTTGTTTTTGGAAGAGCGGATTTTATTGCAAATAATCCAAACATTATCCATGAGTTTAAGTCAATTGGGCTTAGAACAGTTCTTGTTGGTCTCGAATCCTTTAATAATGATGAATTATCCGGTTATAAAAAACAAACCAGCGAAAGCACCAACAAACTGGCTCTTAAGGTACTAAGTGAAAGCAATGTAGATTGTTACGCAGCGGTTATTTTATCTCCCACATGGAGTCAGGAAGATTTCAACCGTGCTGCTGATATTATGGTTGAACTTGGATTGAAATTTATCAACCTACAACCTCTCACCCCATTAAAGGGGACCGGACTTTACATAGACGAAGATACATTGATTATTGACCGAAGTGATTTCTCCAAATGGGATTTGGCACATATCATGGTAAAACCACATCACATGACCGTGAGCGAATATTATAATAACATCATCAAATTATATCAACGTGTTATCTTCAAACCCAAACATTTATGGGGATACATTAAGTATTCACCTCTTATGCAATATAAAATCATCAAGGGGCTAATAAAAATTCGCAAGCAATATAGGAAAAAGATTATGGAGGGTTCACATTATGCCAAAAATACTATTTATTCAACCGACTCAGTACAGCGCCAAGAACAAAAAACCTTGTAAACAAAAAAGGGTTTACCTGCCAGGCCTTGCTTTTCCTTTGTTAGCCTCTATTACTCCTAAACATTGGGATGTAGAGGTTATTATTGATATTGTTGAAGATGTTAACCTGGATACGGATGCAGATATTGTGGGAATCGGCGCCATGGGCCACGCTATCTTCAGGGCTATAGATTTGGCCAAGGCATTTAAAGCCAAAGGTAAAACAGTGGTTATGGGCGGTTATATGCCATCCATGGTGCCCTGGTTTGTCAAAGATTATTGCGACAGCGTTGTCATTGGTGATGCAGAAATTGCGTACCCGAAGCTACTGAAGGATTATGAATTAAATGGTACAATAGATGAAGTTTACGATTACCCCATCAAAGAATTAAAGAACCTTCCTCTTCCCGACTATGATATATTAATAAACAAAAAAATTGGCTATATGCTACCTGTACAGGCAGGAAGAGGTTGCCCTAACTTATGTAGCTATTGTTCAATCGCTTGCCTGTACAAAGGTAAATATATTACCAGACCTATCGACGAGGTGATGAATGATATTTATCGAGTAAAGGAATTGGGTTTTAAAAGGTTTTATTTGATAGATGACAATATAGCCGGGAACCCAACTTATTTGGAAAAACTGTGCCAAAAGATTAAACCGCTTCGCATGACATGGGCCAGTCAATGCTCCATACAATTGGCAAAAAAACCGGAATTATTAAAGCTCGTTGCAGAATCTGGGTGTAGGATACTTAGCCTGGGCATAGAAAGTCTTAGCCAGGAAGGATTGGATAAACTCAACAAAAAATGGGTGATAACCCATGAGCACGAAGAATTATTGGGAAGAATAGCTGATGCCGGCATACTCCCTGCAACAGAAATGATCATAGGAACGGACGGCGATACAGTCCAATCAATAAAAGCCACTTTTGAATTTATCATGAAAACTAAAATCCCGGTCCCGAAATTTTATATCATGACACCCATGCCCGGTTCCGATTTGTATGCTGAATATAAGGAACAGGGAAGGTTAATTCACGAAAATTATTCGAGATATACAGCAACAAATTGTGTTCATGTTCCCGAAAAAATCACTCCCGAAAAATTGGAGAACCGCTATTGGTGGCTTTACAACAAAGTATATACCATCCCTAACATTTTAAAAAGGACAATTTTTCATAAGCGATTTTTTAACCGACCATTCATGTACTTGTTTGCTTTCGTTGTCAATTTACACTATCGCAGATATATTAAAAATGGCGATGCTCCAAATATCTTTTAACCGGCGTGTGCGGATCAAATTATATTACCCAAAGGTTACCCGTATAGGTTAGAAAGACGAATTGAAAATAGAGCTGGTTATCAATGCCTGGCTGTTTAATCAATATAATTAATAAACATTCTCATTTATAGTTTTATGAAAGAATATATCCATTCCTTATATAAAGCATATGCAAGACCACTGCCTGTCAGACTAATGGAAGCGCTAAAGTTGGATAAAGAATATATTAAAGCGGAGCAGAACTATCTTTATTATACAGAAGGGGAAGCTGAAATTAAAGTACTGGATTTTATCAACGGCTATGGTTGTGCCTTACTAGGGCACAACCATCCCGATTTACTCAAATACCTTCACCAGTTGCAGGAAAGGAAAATCCCTGTTCACACTCAACTGTCCATAAAAAAAGGAACCGCTTTACTGGCTAAGAAAATAAATGACCTGATTGCACACAAAAGCAACAAAGAATATATAACAACACTGGCCAACTCCGGTTCAGAGGCTGTTGAAGCTGCGATTAAACATGCTTATTTAAACTACAACAACAAATTATCCGGCATAATTAAAAAGGTTGAATCAACTCTGTTGAATATTAAAGTGCACGGCCAGAATCGCCCTTTCAAGATTACCTTTAATCATCTATCCTACTCAACATTTGAGGATTTCAAAAACGCAATAATCAAACATAACGAAAAATGTATCAAGAATAGCCCACCTTTGATCCTGGCTTCTAGGAATTCCTATCATGGCAAAACACTGGCTGCACTTTCCGTTACCTATCGCGAGCAATACAGACGCCCTTTTTTATCCGACAATCAAACCAATAACCTTTTCTTTGATTGGGACGAAAAAGACGTTAAAAAACTTGTTGATGAAAACCAATTTAAACTGGTTGTTCCGGTATTGAAAAAAGATGGATATATAACGATTAAAGAATTTGAAATAAACAGAATTGCAGGATTAATAATTGAACCTATCTTAGGCGAAGGCGGTGTTTTACCTGTACCCCATCCATTTCTTAAGTTTTTGCGAGAAATAACAGCAGTCAATCATATCCCTCTAATATTCGACGAAGTACAATCTGGATGCTTTAGAACCGGAACTTTTCTATCATCCTTTAAGGCGGACGTATATGCCGACTACTATATTTTAGGTAAAGCCTTGGGAGGCGCAATGGTTAAAATAAGTGCTTTGGTAGTGGAACGTGAGCAATATATCTCAGAATTTGGCCTGAACCATACTTCAACTTTTGCAGAGGACGAATTGTCATCGCTTTTAGCCATTAAAAGCCTAGAAATAGCAGGTCACAAAAAGGAAGACATCATTACCAAAGGGAATATCATTAAAGAAAAACTGTTTGACCTAAAAAAGGAGTATCCTGAAATTATAACCGACATTAGAGGTGAAGGGTTAATGATAGGTATTGAATTCAAAGACTTTAGTTTCAGTCAGAGTTATGGTTTCCAACTGCTGTCTCGAAGTGGTTATTTGGGCTATGTGATTTCGGCCTGGCTGTTGAATCGAAAAAACATACGTGTTTCTGTCCCACTCTCTAACACTACCACAATACGGATCCATCCAAGTTTTTCGGTTACCGGTGCGGAAATTGAACACTTCATTAATTCCTTACAAGAGTTATGTGGTTTCCTTTATTATGAAGACTTGTATAAATTGATAGATTTTATGCTTGCTCCCAAATGGCAAAGTTTAAGGGGGATACAGGATTACAGACATGGAAAGATTGTTTTTGAAGATAGTGATATGGCAATGAACAAGGTTGGCTTTTTAGTCCATTATATTGATTTAAACACCGTGAAAGCTGCTGATCCATCATTAAAATTATTGGATGATGATACCCTAATGAAGTTGTTACATAATCTTTTGCCCATGGCCTGTCCGCTAATATTGGGCCGAAAAAATATAAGAAATGATCATGGAGATGTTGTTTCCATAACATTTTCCGGCTTATCATTTACCTCGCAAATGGTCAAAGATGCCTTTGCTGAACCAGGCGAGTCGCTAAGTTGTTACAGGAGGCTTTGCAATAACGCCATTCAAATTTTGAATGGCGAATTTGACATTTCAATAATTGGCTTAGGGCAGTTTACCTCAATATTATTAAAAAATGGAAAACTTGTACTGAATTCGAATGTAAATATAACTACAGGCAATAGCTACACGGTTTACACCGCTGTTCAAAATATTATAAAACACATCGAAAATTTGAACCTGACCAATATAAAGATGGCAGTTATTGGTGCTGGTGGTAACATAGCTTCTTCCATTTCCGGATTTCTGACGAATCGTTGTAGTGAGATACTTTTGATGGGTAATCATGGTAAATTAGGCAATAAGGCAAAAGAACATGGAAATAATTTGTTGTGGCACATAATGAAACACCTTTTCAGCGGACACCAGTACAACTCCAAATTGGAAGAAAAAATTTTCAACAGCCAACTTTATCAAAAAATTATCGCAAATTCTAATATGCCAGAAAGCAATAAATTATGGAACCTATTGCAAGATGAACTGGAAGACGAGAATCCCGTAAAAATTATAGACAATCTGGATCATTGTAACCAATGCGACTTAATAATTGTTGCCACCAACGAGGCCAAACCATTCCTTGAGTCGAAACATTTCAAAAAAGGCGCTGTAATTTGCGATATTTCTGTGCCACTAAATTGCACTCAGGAACTGCTGAACGATGACGATATAACTGTAATCAAAGGTGGTATTGTCACTTTGCCATCTATGGATAAAATGCCATTGAAAGGATTTCCTTTAAGGCAGGGAGAGGCATACGCTTGTATCAGCGAAACATTAATAATGGGGTTTAATAACAGCAATGAAACCTATTCTTTTGGACCGATACAACCTCAAAACGTTCTTCAGATTGGAAAAATAGGGAATAAGTATGGCTTCGGGAATGTGATGGGTAAAATGACTATACCTTAAAATATATTCAATTACTAAAACAAGCGCTATGTATGCTCCATCTATTACAGAACTTTACCGCCTTCCATATTCTAAAAACGATAATCCAAACGGTTGGATAGAAATTACCACCATGTGCAACTTAAAGTGTCCCGGTTGCTATCGTGGTTGCAACCGACCGGAAAATATTGGCAAACACGAACCTTTGGATAAAATCAAAGAGGAGATCTTACAATTGGAAAAAATCAGGAATTGCAAGATTATTTCTATTAGCGGTGGCGAACCACTAATGCACCCTAAATTATCCGAAATAATTGATTTTATCACCCAACAAGGAATGCAAGCTTTCGTGCATACCAATGGATTACTCCTTACGGTAGATCTTATTAAAAAACTGAAACTATCTGGTATGGTGGGTTTAATCATTCGGTTAGATTCTTTGATGGAGGAGAAAAAAAACCATACAGAAATCGAGCTCAACACCAAACGACAAAAATGGGCAGAAATGGTATCCTCTGTAAAAAATATCAACCTCGGCTTTATCTCTGTTGTTAACCATAAAAATTTGAATGAAATAACAGAGGTCATTCGTTGGGCTCAACAAAATGCCGAAGTAGTAGATTTTCTTACTCTTATTCCCATCCGGCAGGTTGTTTTTGATAAATCTGAAGTGCTTGAAACAAGTAATTGGGTCACTTTAGAAGAGATGTGCCAGGTCATCCATCAAGAATTCCCAAATCTGAAATATGCCTCTTACCTGGGCAGCCAACTTGAAAATTCAAGTATAAAATGGCTACAGGCTGGTTGGATGATTAAAGGAGGTGTTTTTGTGGATTATATCGACAAAAAATTCATTGAAGCCATACTCATGATATATCATTATAAATATGGTAAGTATTCGTATGTATTTAAAAATGGGAGAAACCAGATCACTTTTACGGAGTTGTTATTCCTAAGCTTATTAGTAAAAACCTTACGAACCAGCATCTTAAAACTCATTCTAAAGGTACTCTGCAAACCCTCATTGTTGTTTAAAAAAAACATAATACAAATATTAAGTTTTACTATACCTCCCGGATTTGTTGACGGTGAACGTGATTTGTGTGATGCCTGCCCCGATGCCATGTTGTACAACGGGAAACTAGTGCCATCTTGTGGCCTCGAGGAAATTAAAACATATGGAAAACCACTTTCATCTAATCTTTTTGATAAGTCGCCTCTATAAATTTTAACTACTGCAAAACAATTTCATTATTCCTCTTATTTAATTCACACTTCAAAAATGGCAATTCGTCATCTTAATGTAATCTTACCAATAATTAGAGTTTAATTTTACATTCAATATGATGATCATCTTACATACTCTGTCATCATATATCACAACCTAAAATTATTTGTATGGAAGAAATTTACATTACTATTGGCAGATTTATACTGGATATATTAATTATTGGCGTTGTGACTTATTACGGCGTTAAAGAAATAAGAAAAACGAGTAGTTAAACTTTGGAGGGTATAAAAAGAATGGGCAATTATGATAGGTGCGAGTAGTTTAGATCGCACTTCGTGGCAAAAAGAGTTTCGGGACGCAGGAGAAGAGACTGCACAGATTAAGAAAAATGATAATATTAATATCCCTGAAAATATTTTCACCATACCCAGAGCCGACTTTTTGCGCATTGAAAAAATGATCCATATTGGCTGCGATTTCAGTGACATCCTTCAATTCAATGTAACAGCGTACTTTCAGGCCATCAACAAAAAAAAGGTAAACATCAAATGTATGCCATTACCTTCAACGGAGTTCGGACTATGCAGATAAATCGCATTCAGGAATGCTAACAGGTATAAAAATAGAACTGGCGGAAAAAAACAAAAGTTACCTTAAGGAACGTACGTAGTTACTCTTTACATGAAAACGTCAACTACTGCGTTACCTTTGTCAGAAAATACTCATCCGGCAGCTGCCTGATTCTGTTTTATATGGCTTAACAAGCCTCCGCTTTGGCAGAGCAGGCTTTGTCTTTGACGCCTTCTTATCAAAGACTTCGAAATAAAGGAGCTTTCTTACAGGCATTTTTTAGTACGATCTAACAATTTCTGCTATTCCATTTACCCACACTTCGGAATCGTTAAGGCTTTCGACCAGTTGAAGCTTTTCGCCCCCATTCTCGAGGAATTCTTCGTTGTATTCAAATCCTATTTCCACTTCTGTTTCCAGACAATCAGTCACAAACGCTGGCGATACAACCAAAACTCTCTTCTTTCCCCTGTTTAAAAGATCCCTTAATACATCATCGGTAAAGGGCATTAACCAATTTTTGCTTAATCGGCTTTGGAAAGAAACGGTGTATTTTTCTTTTTCCAGCCCTAGTTCCTTTGCCATAAGCCTTGTCGTTTGATAACAAGTAGCCTTATAACAATTCCTTCCATGATCTGGCATAGCAACATGGCAAGAACATTCAGGACTTTTAATTGGGGGATGTAATTTATTCACTTGTCTATCGGGTAAGCCATGGTACGAAAACACTACATGGTCATAACTGTCAATATCGTGCTTTTTGATGTTATGAACAAATGCACCGATAAATGCCGGATGATCATAAAACTGGTCTACATATTTGATGGTGGGCAGTTTTTTCCAGTTTTTAACTTCCCTATTAACTTTGTTGATGGTAGACAAGGTTGTGGATGTTGCATATTGCGGATAGTGTGGCAAAACAATCAGTTCTTCATAATTGTTTTTCTGAATTTCTTTCAACACATACTTAAGAGATGGGTTTCCGTAGCGCATGGCCGAATAAACATCATATTCGCCCTTCAGCTTGTCGTTGAGTTTTTTAACCAATCGGGATTGATAAAACATTAATGGGGAACCGTCCTTAGTCCATAACCGCTGATATAACTTGGTAGAATTATTTAACCGAAAAGGAATGATAATCAGATTAACCAGTATTTTTTGCAAAAGCCACGGAATGTCTATCACCAACCTATCGTTTAAAAACTCAAACAAGAATCTGCGCACAGCCTTCTTTTCTGGCTTATCCGGTGTACCGATATTGATGATTAATAATGCTTTCTTCATGTATACAATTGACTTTTAGGCAAAAAAAAACAGATAAATAATTGATTACTAAAGTATCCTCGATAATTCCAAGGCTTGCTGCACCCTATCGGCCATTCCTATGCCATCCCTTATATTTCCCGCTAAATGCAATCCCTCAACTTCCATTTCTATCCGGTCAATGGCTTCATACCGTTCTTTGGTTGAAATATCGTATTGGGGAATGGCATTCTGATAGCGGAACACTTTGAATAGATCAGGTTGTTCCGCACAATATAAAGTGGACTCAATTTCTGCCAAAACCATATCCCGAATCTCTTCGTCCGACTTCAATATCATTTCAGGTTTTTTGATGCCACCAACAAAAACAGATAAAACGGCACCTTCTTTGGGGCTTCTTCCTGCAAACAAAGCGCTTGGAAACAGGATACCCAGGATATCCCTTTTTTCAATGCCAGGCACTAACCCTCCAAAGGCATTCAGTTTTTTCCCCGTCCATTGTTTATAACCGACCACCACCTGAACCACTTTGGCATAGGTAATATTAGCGATTGGTTTCAATAGTTCCTTCTGAACAAATGGTAAAATATCCAGCAATCCCTTCCCTCCGAATGTTGTTACTATCTGAGAAGAATTTATAGATACCGCTTCCCCGTTATCCGCTTTAAATTCTGAGGTAAATCCGGCTTCAGTTTTTTTAATCTTAAGCGCTTGGCATCCACAAAAAATTGCTTCGTCCGAAATATTATGCTCCAATGCCGAGATCAGCTTATTCAATCCACCTTTGGCCGAGAACACCTCGCGGCTCACTCGCTTTTGCAACTCAGTTTTGGGTTCTTTTTTCTTTTTGATGGCACCGCGTATAAAACTTCCATAATTCTGTTCCAAATTATAGAGTTTGGGCAGGGCATAACGGGTGATCAGTTTTACAGGATCACCGGCATAGATACCCGAGACAAATGGATCAACCGCATAATCCAGAAAACTTTGCCCTAATCGTCGTTTAACCAATTCTGCCAGCGTTTCATCCGGGTTAGCACCTTTCTTTCGCCAAGGTTCTCCCAATATTCTAAATTTATCTTTTAACTTAAATAGGGGCGTTGAAATAGCCTTTAACAAACCAGAAGGAAGAGGCTCCCATTTGCCACTTTTCAAAATCCATCTTTCATCAGCTTCAGGATTGGGTGTGACCAGCTCGCAACTCCCTTTTAAATCATCAAATAACTGCACAATACCTTCGGTTCCTATCACACCTGTATTGGGGCCTTTTTCGTAGACAAATCCTTCTTCTTCCGCCGTGCTGATCACGCCGCCAACCCTATCATTTTTTTCAAGAAGCATTACTTTCTTACCCGCTTTTTCTAAGTAAAAAGCCAGTGTTAATCCGGTAAGCCCCGCACCAACTATTACAATGTCAACTTTATTATCCGCCATCTTTATAGTGAGTTTGAATATCTCTTATTACTACCTTGCAAAGCTGGATCAAAAGCTGCTACAATATTCCGGATAAACATGGTACCTAACTCCGTGATCTCGATTTGCTCATCTGTAAAGTCGATTAATTCATCCTCCTTAAATTGTTTCAAAACAAGTTCGTCATAACCAATCAGCTTTTTGATGGTTAAGGCATCGCTTGAAAAATCTTTGGCAACGATATGCCAGTCGATAAATTTATTACACATTAACTCATTTATCACGGTTCTGATCATTTTTTGCTCCTTGGTAACCATAACCCCTTTTTCAACCGGTAGTATTTCTTTCTCTATCGATTCGATATATTTTTTTACCTCTTTCGTATTCTGGATATAACCGCCAGAGAGCTGACTAATGGACGAAACACCTACCGCATAAACCTGTCCCGTTGTTCGCCTGGTACAATAACCCTGAAAGTTACGGTGTAATTGGTGTTTTTCAAGTGCCTGGCAAAGTTCATCCTCTGGCAAGGCGTAATGGTCGAGACCGATAGATATATAACCTGCCTTTAAAAGCATGGCATATGCAGCCAAAAACATGTCCAATTTATCATCGGCACTGGGTAATCCTTTTTCGTCCAAAATCTTTTGGTGTTCTTTGAACCACGGCACATGGGCGTATGAGAATGTCACCAACCTGTCCGGCTTGATTTCAATAGCTTGTTGAATAGATTCACAAAAACTTTTTGTTGTTTGACCGGGCAAGCCGTAAATAAAGTCCAGGTTCACGGCAAATTTCTCATTTTCCGACTTCACATATTTAACCAAATCACCCACCGGCAAGGCTGATGGCTTACGGTTGACATCTTGTAAAACACATTCGTCAAAATCCTGTATACCAAAACTAAAACGATTAAAACCAGCTTTGAACAACTCATCTAAATAAGGGTAAGACAGGTGAGCTGGATTACATTCAATCGCAATTTCCGGATTTTCGATTAAATCAAACGCATCAAAAAGGATATCATTAATCTCTTTTAGATAGGATGCTTTAATGGCGTTGGGCGTTCCTCCTCCATAATGAATTTGAGAAATCTTACGTCCTCTATCAATCTTGTTTATAATTAGCGAGATCTCCTTTTTCAGTGCATCCATATAATTTCTGATCTCATCTGCCCTACCCATTTTTATGGCATTGCATCCACAGTAATGGCAAATCTGTGCACAGAAGGGAATGTGGATATAAAAGGCAACATTCTGTGGTTCTTCCTCATTTGATTTTACCAGAAGATGATTAAAATCATCTACCTTAAAATCATTGGTAAAATGATTTGCGGGAGGATAACTGGTATATCTAGGAACAGGAACATTATATTTATCGAGTAATTGCTTATTTACTTTCATTTTGTGTTAAGGACTTATGAACACGGAGTCGCAGGGACACAAAGTTCAATTTAATTTTATTGTACTATTATAATTATGTAGCGTTTGTTTTGTTCACCGAGTCAATAAAATAAGATGAACAGTAAGATTGCAAAAATAGCAAATTATATTCAACAAATTCTTTGGTTTGTTGAATAAGCCAATGCGTGAATCACAATCCAAATGACAACTGGCTAGTGCACCAATGACTATTGACGGAGAACGTTACTTCCTTACCAAGTCATCGAGCATAGCATCCACTGTAGGGAATTGAAATGGGAAATTTAAATCCAACAAACGTTGAGGTTTTACTTTCTGTCCCTTAAGAAGCACACTGGCACCATCCCCAAACACCATCTTCATCATGAACTTGCTGGCTTTAAAAAGGACCGGTCTATTAAGCTTTTCGCCTAGTTTTTTCGAAAAATATTGATTCGACACCATATCCGGGGCCACCAAATTATAGACTCCATTCGATTCCGGATTTTTAAGGATGTACCAGATGGCCGAAAGAAAGTCGTTGATGTGAATGCATGGAAACGATTGCAAGCCATCACCGACTACTGCTCCCAGACCCATTTTAAAAGAAGGCAACATCTTGGCCAACGCTCCTTGTTTGGCATCCAACACCACACCAATGCGCATAACCGCCAGCTTAACATTCATGGAAGTTAATGGTGCTAAAGCAGATTCCCAGTCCTTGCAAACCGAGGCCAAGAAGTCATCTCCCAGCCTGTCCGAAAATTCATCATGTTCATAAACATCATCGTAAATACCCACTGCCGAAGATGAGAGGACAATGGAGGGCTTATTTTTAGCCAACCCAATCGCTTCTACCAGCAGCTTGGTGGTTTCAACCCTGCTGTCGCGAATAGTTTTTTTATAGCTGGATGTCCATTTTTTTAGAATAGGAGCACCAGCTAAATTAATTAACATATTAGCACCTTCAATTTTATCAGCGATTGTTTTGGGGCTTCCTTTAAAGTCTTGACGAGATATATTTACCACTTCAAAACCATTCTCCTTAAAAAAAAGGCCAATTCTAGAACCTAAAAAACCTGTACCTCCGGTTAAGCAAATCTTCATAACTATATTACTGGTTATATTTTGTAACGATGCATAAAATTAGAAAAAGTTTTATCCAAACTAAGTATTGCGATACTTAACTCCTGAATAAGGGTGCCGATCTATTTGAGAAAAGGTTATTATACCTGATGAACTTCAAATTTATCGATGATGTCGAATCCATATCACTTCTTACCTTTTCTTACCAGATTGATTTGTCGATTCACACGAAAGGGAAAACCAACAAAAGACCATTTTGTGAACATCTTCACCTAACTTTGACAACTCAATTCCGGGCAATTTCAGTAATTACGTTTAAAAAGCCCAAATGAATTACGTTCTTTTTCTCCCATTGAAAAACAAAACATTAAAATGAAACGTTCTCTTAATCTTACACTTGCCTTGACTTAACATATGTAAGCTTTTACTTTGATTGTTCGTGCCCCAGGAGCTTCTCCAACTCTTCTGGTGTTACCCCATGGTTTATCTCGCCCGCATGAAAATACGATATCTTTCCGGTCTCTTCCGAAACCACGATAGCCGAAGCATCGGTTGCTTCTGTTACACCGAGTGCAGCCCGATGCCTTAATCCCAGTTTTTTCGGCAGGTCAAAACTTTGCGACACAGGTAATATACAGCCTGCCGCTTTTATTTTGTTTTGCGCCACAATAACCGCCCCATCGTGCAACGGACTATTCTTAAAAAAAATATTTTCTAACAAACGACTTGAAATTACGGCATTCACCAACTCTCCCGTCTGCACATAATCCAACAATTCCGATTTTTTAGATATCACGATGATAGCCCCTGTTTTTGTTCTAGCCAGATTCTGACAGGTTCGTACAATGGGTTTATTATAGATGTTCATGACACCTGTTGAGGGAGTGGAAAATATTTTTTCGAATGAGAAACGATTGGCTATGTTATATTTGGTACCCATCAGCAGAAAAAAACGCCTTATCTCCTGCTGAAATACAACAATTAGAGCTATCACCCCCACATTTACAATATTGTCTATTATGGCAGTGGACAACTCCATATTTAAAAACTTGATAAAAAGCCAAAAAGCAATAAATGCAAACAATCCGAAAAAGATATTCTGAGCTACCGTACCCCTAATAAGCTTATAGAGCCTGTACATCAGGTAAGCCACCAGTGTAATATCAATTACGTCAATAAATCGTATATCTAAAAATGTCATATTATTCTTTTGTGCATGCTAATTACACGAATTTATCTTATTTAAACAATATAATAGCGGGTTAATTATAACCGCCTCCGGTCAGTTTTAAAATCCTGTCGTCAGAGATCTCAAAATGTATGAAATATATTAACCACGAAGCTTTTTATATATTCCCACGCACTCTCTTGCTTCTTTAACATCGTGTACCCTTAATATTTCAGCTCCTCTTTCTAAAGCCAACATATTTAGGGCTGTGGTTCCGTTTAAAGCCTCTTCGGGTGTACCATTAAACAATTTGTATATCATCGATTTTCGCGATATTCCAATTAGTAAAGGTAACTCCAAAAGTTTTAATTCATTCAATCGTTTCATCAGCTCGTAGTTGTGCTCCATTGATTTTCCAAAACCAAAACCCGGGTCAATAATTACATCATGAACGCCCAGCAAACCCAACTTTCGTTTCTTTTCTGCCAAATAATCAATCACTTCAAAAACCACATCTTTTTCGTAAAACGGATTTAGCTGCATATTTTGCGGTGTACCCTTCATATGCATCATAATATAAGCCACATTTAACTCTGCTACCGTCTGAAACATCCTGTCATCCATTTCCCCTGCCGAAATATCGTTAATAATATCCACCTGAAAAGTTTTTACAACCTGTTTGGCTATTTCCGACCGAAATGTATCCACAGAAATGATGCTGTCTGGAAACTTGTTTCTTGCCAACTCCAAAACTGACAGCAACCGTTTTAACTCTTCCTTTTCACTTATATGTTGAGCACCGGGACGAGAGGAATAGGCTCCGATATCTATTATATCGGCTCCCTCCTTTAACATCTTTGTTAATCTTTGCAGTACGAATTTATTATCTTTGTATCTACCTCCATCAAAAAAGGAATCTGGAGTGATGTTAAGAATACCCATTACCAAAGGACTACTCACATCCAGTAATTTCCCATTACAGTTTATAGTTTTGGGTTTATTTAAAAAACCGTTTGATTTTTGCATGAATTGACTTTTAATGATGCAAAAGTAGTTTAATCATGTAATATTTAAAACGGGAAAAGTGTAACAGTCATTCTATTTTCGGTCGATTTGTCAGCTAAAATAGTAATATCGTCAGGGATCCTCTAACAAAACGTCAGTTTGTTTCTTATTTTAATTTCGCATTTACCATTCCAAAGAACAACTTTACATACACATTATCAACACATTACGATATTTATATTTAACATATCACATTTATACATATCTATTTATTTGGATATTTACATTTATGGATTTATATTTGAAACCTCAAAAGCAACAAATTTGAATAAAAATGACAATAACTATGCATACAAAAAAACTATTCATCTTAACACTAAGCATTTGTTTAGGTGTTTTATGGCCTGCAAAAGCACAAGACTCAGGTAATGTTTTTACCCTGAATCAAATATTGGAAATGGCTAATAGCAATAACAGCGAGATTCTTAAGAGCCTGGCGGATGCTAAAAGCGCCAAAGCCGATAATCAACAGGCAAACGCAGGTTTTTTGCCATCTGTTGAACTTTCAGGCACATATTATTCCACGACAGACCCGCTCAATGCTTTTGGTTTTAAATTACAGCAAGCCATTGTAACAGGGGACGATTTTACCCCAAGTCTATTAAACGACCCAGGCAGTATCAACAATTTCCATACTCAGATAAAAATAGAGCAACCATTAATTAATGTGGATGCCTGGATGGGAAAAAGTGCCGCCACAAAGAAAGTGAAAGCCGTTGAACTAAAAAGTGAATATACAAAATCACATATTCATTACCTATTAAAACAAACCTATTATGCCCTGCAACTGGCCAAAGGTAGAAAATTGGTTATTGAAAAGGCGCACAAAGCTTCTGCGGCTTATTTACAAATGGCCGAGGATAACC
The DNA here is from genome assembly GCF_052400645.1 of Saccharicrinis sp. GN24d3. Taxonomy (NCBI): domain Bacteria; kingdom Pseudomonadati; phylum Bacteroidota; class Bacteroidia; order Marinilabiliales; family Marinilabiliaceae; genus Saccharicrinis; species Saccharicrinis sp. GN24d3. Next base: position 29,777 of record NZ_JBQTGI010000013.1, on the reverse strand, counting down.
TGGAACAAGGTTATATGAAAGAGGCCGATCTGCTGGCTATTAAGGTTAGAGCCCTTGAATTGGACGCTCAAATGAAAGCCGCCGTAAATCAAGAAAAATCCATCAAAGAGTCACTTAACTTTTTAATAGGACGAGATATTAACCTTCCATTGGAAGTGGCAGACTCCATTCATAAAGTAAACTTCTCTTTTTCGGGATTGAATACGGTAATCAACAGAGCCGATGTAGTGGCGATGCAATATGGCATGGAAGCCAGAAAGCTGATGAAGAAAAGCAGTGCGTTCAGTTTTGCTCCCAGGATTAACGCCTTTGGCATGTACAATATGTACGATGCCGATCTAGGAGGTTTCGATGCGGACAGCTATATGTTAGGAATCAACCTTCAGTGGAAATTGTTTAACGGAGGAAAAAACCTGGGCAAACTGAATAAGTCGAAGGCAGAATTCCATAAATCGGAAATAGAATATCAGGAATATCTCGACAAAGGAAATATGGAACTGATGCAGGCCAAAAGAGATATTGCGGTTAACGAAAGTCAGCTGTTAACTTATAAAATGGCTGCAGAACAAGCACAAGAGTCGTTAAGGATTAGAACGAACCGCTATGAGGAAGGAATGGAAAGAACATCGGACCTATTAATGGCGGAAGCCACATCGGCCGAAAACGAATTAAAGCATTTAAATGCAATTTACAACTATAATATCTCAGTGTTCAAATACGAGCTGCTCTCATCAGAATCAGCTTCTAAATAAAATCTCAATTAGTAAATAATAAAAAACTCAAAATAACTATGAATCTTTCAAAATTATTCATGCTTGTAATAGCTGCGGGAATGTTGCTACAAAGTTGCGGCAGTCGCGAAAAAGAGGAAACCCAGAAAGCAGGTGTGCCTGTACAAACTATTGCCATTAAGGCATCGGAGGTACCTAAATCCTATCAATATCCGGGAACTGTTGCTTCGGTAAAAAAATCGACCTTGAGCACCCGCATCATGGGGCAAATAAACAAGGTTTATGTGCATGAGGGCGATAAAGTCGAAAAAGGACAGCTATTACTGGCTATCCGAAGTAACGATATCATGGCTAAAAAAAGTCAGGTTGAAGCCAACATACTAGAAGTGAAAGCAGCCTACAAAAATGCAGAAACCGATTTCAACAGAATCAGTAACTTGTACGAAAAGAAAAGTGCAACTAAAAAGGAATTGGACGATATCACCACTCATTTTAATATGATGAAAGCCCGATTGGAGGCCGCCAGCAAGGCAAAGGCCGAAGTGGAAGCCATGATGATGTATGCCAATATCCGCGCACCTTATTCAGGTGTGGTTACCAACAGTTTTGTGGATGCGGGCGATATGGCCAATCCGGGAATGCCCTTGCTGGCAGTTGAAGCACCGGGACAGTTCGAGGTGATTACCCGTGTTCCAGAATCGGAGATCGATTTGGTTGCCAAAGACGATACCGTTTATGTAGCCTTAAAAAACTGCGACGAAGATGTTATGGGCGTTATTTCCAGGGTCAGTACTTCAAGTATGTTATCCGGTGCCCAGTTCGAAACCCGAGTTTCATTACTGCCAAACGAAAAGCAAAAAGATGCTTTGAGAAGCGGCATGTTTGCCCAGGTGAAATTAACCAAGGGAAGCAATAAAAAAATAATGGTATCTAAAGATTTAATTGTCAACAGAGGCCAGTTAACCGGCATATGGACCGTTGGCGAATCTAAAGCCGCACTGTTGCGTTGGGTGCGTCTGGGTAAAAGCAATGCAAATCAGGTTGAGATTCTCTCGGGACTTTTGGAAGGGGACCAACTGATTGTAAAATGTGACGAGAGGTTGTACGACGGGATGGCTTTAGAACTTTAATTACTAACCAAACTAATTGTTTGAGAATATGAAAACAGGATTCGCAGGGTCATTGGCCCGAATGTTTATAAAATCAAAACTGACTCCCCTATTGATGGTTGCCTTTGTGATCATTGGGATGTACAGTTCATACCTTACTCCTCGGGAAGAGGAGCCACAGATCGATGTTCCTATTGCCGATATCTTCGTAGGATATCCGGGGGCAAGCCCTAAAGAGGTTGAATCGAGAATCGTAAAACCTATAGAGAAAGTTATTTCCAACGTAAAAGGCGTTGAGTATGTTTATTCTCAATCCATGCCGGAACAAGCTATGCTGATCGTTCAATTTTATGTAGGCGAAGATATCGAGCGTAGTTTGGTGAAGTTGTACAACGAAATCATGAAAAACATGGACCAAATGCCAGAAGGAATTACACTTCCTTTGGTTAAAACAAGGTCTATTGATGACGTTCCTGCCATGGGACTAACGTTGTGGAGCGATACGTACGATGACTATCAGCTGAAAAGAGTTGCCCAAGAGTTAAATTCTGAAATTGAAAAGATTACCGATATTTCAGAAACCAAAATAATAGGCGGAAGAAACCGTGAGATTCAAGTGGTTCTGGACAGGGACAAAATGACGGCTTTCCAGGTGGACCCGCTAATGATTGCGCAACAATTAAAAGCGTCTAACACGCAATTTTCGTCAGGCTCCTTTAATCAGAATAACGATGAATACCTGGTCACGACAGGCAAGTTTTTGCAAACAGCCGAAGAAGTAAGCAACCTGGTAATTGGAGTAAATCAAAACAGTCCGGTTTACCTGCACCAGGTGGCAACTGTTGAAGATGGGCCTGCTTTACCAAGCACCTATATTTCGTTCGGTTACGGGAAAGCCAGCGATAACAAAGAAGTTCACCCGGGAGAGTACAGTGCCGTAACCATTTCGATTGCTAAAAGACGCGGTGCCGATGCCATGCGATTGGCGGAACAGATTGAGCATAAAATTGAATTATTGCAAGGTGAATTACTACCTGAAGATATTCATGTGGAGGTAACACGTAACTATGGAGAAACTGCTTCAGAAAAGGTATCGGAACTTTTGATGCACTTGTTGGGTGCCATTGTAGCAGTAACTTTCGTGGTGATGTTGGCCATGGGCTGGCGTGGCGGTTTGGTGGTGTTTATTTCGGTACCTATCACCTTTGCACTGACCATGTTTAGCTACTATTTTATGGACTATACACTCAATCGTATTACGCTTTTTGCCCTGGTTTTTGTGACGGGTATTGTGGTAGATGACTCCATTATTATCGCCGAAAACATGCACCGTCATTTTAAGATGAAGCAACTGCCATTTTTCCAGGCGGCGTTAAAATCCATCGACGAGGTGGGTAACCCGACCATTTTGGCAACATTTACCGTTATTGCGGCGGTTATACCTATGGTTTTCGTTTCGGGTATGATGGGGCCTTACATGAGCCCAATGCCAATTGGAGCTTCCATAGCCATGATATTCTCGCTATTGGTAGCCTTAATGATTACACCTTGGTTAGCGTACCGCCTGCTAAATCATGAAGACGAGAAAGAAGACGAGAAAGATTATTCGTTAGAAAAGACATTAATTTATAAGCTGTACGACAAAACCATGCGTCCAATGATTGACAACAAGGTGAAGCGCTGGGTATTTATCGGAACAGTAACACTATTGTTGTTTGGTTCTGCAAGCTTGTTCTTATTTAAGGCGGTAACGGTTAAGATATTACCATTCGATAACAAAAACGAGTTCCAGGTAGTGGTCGACATGCCTGAGGGAACAACATTGGAACAAACGGCCAATGTAACCAAGGAACTGGCTGCCTATCTTAGAAACCACGAACTGGTTACCAATTACCAGACTTATGTGGGTGCCTCTGCTCCTATCAACTTTAACGGTTTGGTTCGCCACTACGATTTACGGAGGGGGTCAAATGTGGCCGACATTCAGGTGAATCTGGTTTCCAAGAAAGAAAGAGACTTACAAAGTCATGATATCGCCAAAGAGTTACGCCCTCGCTTACAGGAGATTGGTAAAAAATTCAACGCTAACGTAAAAGTCGTTGAAGTGCCTCCGGGACCTCCGGTTATGTCAACCATGGTAGCTGAAATTTACGGTCCGGATTATGAATCGCAAAAAGATGTGGCACTTCAGGTTAAAAAGCTATTTGAAACAACCGAGAGTGTGGTTGATATCGATTGGATGATGGAAGATGACCAGAATGAATACAAATTTGATGTGGACAAGGAAAAAGCGATGTTGGCAGGTGTTTCTTCACAACAGATAGTTCATGCCATCAACATGAATCTTCGAGGCGCTAAAGTAACCAATCTATATGCCGAAAACGACCACGACCAGGTGGGCATCACCTTGCGTATGGCGGAGAAAAACCGCACTGGAATCGAGGATATAAAGAAAATCAACCTGATGTCGCAACAAGGCAACATGGTTGCTATTGGCGATTTGGTAAACGTTAAAAAAACGGTCAAAGAGAAAAGCATCTTCCGCAAAAACCAGAAACAGGTAGTTTATGTGACAGCGGATATTGCAGGTAAATTGGAAAGTCCGGTTTATGCCATCATGGATATTTCTGACAGGATGGATGAAATACAAATCCCTAAGGGTTATGAAATTGAAGAATTCTATAACGGCCAACCATTTGTGGAAAACAATTATGGTTTAAAATGGGACGGTGAGTGGCAAATCACTTACGAGGTATTCCGCGATCTGGGAACTGCATTTGCTGTGGTTCTGCTTATCATCTATATGCTGATTGTGGGTTGGTTCCAGAACCTTAAGGTTCCGTTTGTAATGATGGTGGCGATCCCATTGTCGTTGGTCGGAATCGTACTTGGTCACTGGATGTTAAACGCCTTTTTTACGGCAACTTCAATGATTGGTATGATTGCGTTGGCCGGTATTATGGTTCGGAACTCCATACTGCTCATTGACTTTGTCAATATTCGACTCGCCGAGGGAGCGCCCTTGAAAGAAGCCGTTATCGAGGCAGGAGCCGTTCGTACAACCCCAATACTGCTAACTGCAGGAACTGTTGTCATTGGAGCCGTGGTTATTTTGTTCGACCCCATATTCCAGGGATTGGCCATTTCCCTGATGGGAGGAACCATTGCATCCACATTTCTAACATTGTTGATCGTGCCATTGATTTATTATTTGGTTGAACGAAAAAAACATATAGCAACAGCAATAGAGGTCTCGGAAAATAAAAATGAAGAAACTGAAAAGAATCATTCAGAAGCATAGTTAATGATTGAGTTTGAGTTTACCTATTCCAAAGTTTTGAGCTTTGGAATAGGTTTAAAACTCAATTTACTAAAGCTTTATTAAATTAATTATTTCAATACTTAATATTTGGGAGATATACCCATGTTTATTAGAAACAAACACACAGGAGAATGATTGAAAAGAAAAAAACGCGCCTCTGTCTGGGTGTTCGTAGTCTTTTATCTCTTTTCTATTAATCTCTAATCTAAAATTTAAAGAAATGAAACTATTATTAGCCGTAACGGTAGCCGAATACCGTGAGAAACTGGAGGAGTTTTTCAGCAATCAGAAGATCACTTCATACAATCACTTTGATGTTACAGGCATAAAAAAGCCAGACAAGGCGCCTCACAGAGCCGGGAATTGGTTTTTTGGTAGCAATGCAATATCAACCGATAACATTGCTTTTTTCACCATAGTACAAGACGAACAAGCTGAAAACATCCTCATTGACCTGAACCGTTGCAAAGCAGAAATTTCTAATTGTAATATTCAGGCTTATATATTAAATATTGAAAACGCATTGTAACTATTAAAACCCAATAATCATGCAAGAAAGAATAGTAAGAGCAGTAGCAGGAACTTTTATTTTAATTAGTATTCTATTAGCTATATATGTAAATATAAACTGGTTATTTTTTACCGGATTTGTAGGTTTGAACTTGCTACAATCATCCATCACCAAATGGTGTTTAATGACCGATATATTATCCAAATTGGGAGTGCCCAAGTAGTATAACGGTTAAAGCAAATACAATATTGTTTGGTGTTCAGCCTTTAAAGCATGTCCCACCACAACCTAGGCCTAACGGCCTAGGTTTTTACAGGTTGGTCCTTCAGACCTTTACCTGAATACACATTTTCAAATCTTGTTTAGACGCCTCCCCGATTTTTTATCGAAAGGAACATCTACTGACGGGAATGGTATAGTTATACCTCCTTCATCAAGGGCAATTTTCCCTTGTTCATATACATCAAAATAAACTTCCCAATAGTCTTGTGGTGTTGAATGAGGTCTAACCGCTAAATTAACGGAACTATCTGCCAACTCGCTAACGCCTACGAATGGAGCCGTGTTTTGCAGAAACTCAGGGTGGCTATTCCTAATATTCAACAATCATTATTTAGCTTTTTTAATATTTGATTCATAGAAAATTCCAAATGTCAAGTCAACCCTAATTTTACCTTCCTCAGTATAGTTTTTAGTATCTCCATTGGAAATTGCACCAAAGGGTATGATGGTAGTTTTCCATAACTATAAGTTTAAGTTAAAATCAATTACGGAAGTTATAGAAATTTCAATATTGTACTAATTCAGTTAGGTTGTCTAACTTCGTTTTAATTGACCACATGGTTCTACATAAATAGTATAGTTTGGTAATTCCAATATCACTAAAGCACTTTGTACTCCAGGATTCACAAAAAATAATTCCTCGGTATTTCTTTATGGCTTTTGTGCCTTCGTAATAAAAACACTAACCTTTCACCTTCTTCAGTTCTTCTTGCAATATCTCCTCCAAATCATCATAACACGAACCACAAATAGTGGCCGCATTAGTTTCGTCCTGAATATCCTCTACTGTTTTCAAATCTTTTTCGTGAATCACTTTTACCAAGTCCTGTTTTCTTAGCATCATATGTTTACATACAAAGTCTCTATCCCCAAATTTGCTCATTATTTTTCTCTTTTAAAATGATTTGTTACAATACAAATGCTTATGAATAACGCTATACTCATATTACATCGCTCCTCTATTATCTTAAATTATTGAATACTTAAAACCAACCGCTACTTATTTGGTTCAATCCGTTAAAGCATCCCATATAAAAAGTTAAGGAACTGTTAAATTAGTGTATTTATGCTTAGTTCAAATAATTGATTAACGTTTTTTAACAACCTTAGATTTTTGACTGCTCATTAAAAAACTAATTTTGGAAGCCACAATAAAAATTGAAATCAATTAAATATAATATTAAAATCATGGAGCAATCTGTTGATATAAGAGAATTAAACGAGAGAATAAAAAACGAGAGTTCGTTCGTGGATTTGCTAACCATCGAAATGAACAAAGTTATCGTAGGTCAAAAGCATTTGGTGGAAGGCTTGCTAATTGGATTATTAAGTGATGGACACATCCTTTTGGAAGGGGTTCCCGGATTGGCAAAAACTTTAGCCATTACGACACTGGCCAATGTTGTAGATGCAGATTTCAGCAGAATACAGTTTACTCCTGATCTTTTGCCCGCCGACCTTATTGGTACTATGATCTATAGCCAAAAAAATGAAGAGTTTATCATAAAAAAAGGGCCTATCTTCACCAACTTTGTTTTGGCCGATGAGATTAACCGTGCTCCGGCAAAGGTTCAGAGTGCTTTATTGGAAGCCATGCAGGAGCGCCAGGTAACCATTGGAGAAACCACGCATAAACTGCAGGAACCTTTCCTGGTGATGGCAACGCAAAACCCCATCGAGCAAGAAGGTACCTACCCGCTTCCTGAAGCGCAAGTCGACCGTTTTATGCTTAAAATTGTTATCGACTATCCTAAAAAGGAAGAGGAACAAATGATTATCCGTCATAACCTGGCCCAATCATTCCCTAAAGCATCAACGATCCTAAAGCCCGATGATATCATCCGTGCCCGCGAGGTGGTGAAAGATGTTTATATGGACGAAAAAATCGAAAAGTATATCGTCGACATCGTATTTGCAACACGTTTCCCGGCTCAATACAACCTGGATAAATACGAAGAAATGATTTCGTACGGTTGTTCACCACGTGCAAGTATCAGTCTATCTATGGCTGCAAAAGCGTATGCTTTTATCAAGCGCAGAGGTTATGTGATCCCTGAGGATGTTCGTGCGGTTTGCCACGATGTGATGCGCCATAGAATTGGACTTTCGTACGAGGCAGAAGCCAACAACATTACGTCGATAGATGTGATTAATGATATATTAAATACAATAGAGGTACCATAGTAGACTTTAGAATAAGAGGTGAGAGTTATAAAGTTTATAAAATGCTTTATCGTATCGGAATACATAAGGCATCATTAAAACAACAAACACTATGGAAACAGCAGAGCTTTTAAAACGGGTTCGACAGATAGAGATTAAGTCGAGGGGGCTTTCCAACAATATTTTTGCGGGCGAGTACCATTCCGCCTTTAAAGGCAGAGGGATGACTTTTAGCGAGGTTCGCGAATACCAATATGGTGACGACATCCGCAATATCGACTGGAATGTAACGGCACGTTTTAATCATCCCTATGTTAAGGTTTTTGAGGAAGAAAGGGAACTCACCGTGATGCTTCTAATTGATGTCTCAGGCTCAAGGGAGTTTGGTACATCTTACAAATACAAAAAAAATATCATCACCGAAATTGCTGCCGTATTGGCTTTTTCGGCCATTCAAAACAACGATAAGATCGGTGTTATTTTCTTTTCCGATAAGATAGAAAAGTTTATAACACCGCAAAAAGGAAGAAAGCACATATTGCATATCATACGCCAGCTGATTTCGTTTACGCCGGAAAATAAGACCACCAATATTGGTGAGGCCTTGCGATATATGACCAATGCCATTAAAAAACGATGTACGGCTTTTGTCATTTCCGATTTTATCGATGAAGAATTTGAGAATCCGCTGAAGATAGCCAATCAAAAGCACGATGTGGTGGCCTTGAAAATTTACGACAAGCGCGAAACAGAGATGCCCTCGGTGGGTTTGGTGAAAATGAAAGATGCCGAAACTGGTCAATATTCGTGGATTGATACCTCAAATATCAAAGTCAGGGAAGCTTTTAACAAATGGTGGAGAGAGAACGATGAAAATACTAAAGCCATTTTCAGAAAGTGTGGGATCGATAATACCTCCATCAGAACCGATGAAGACTACGTTAAGTCTTTAATGTACTTATTTAAAAAACGAATGTAATGAACCATATTACACTTGTAAATAGGATTAAAAAAATCAACATAAAAGAATCCTTACTTGCAGTTTTAATTGCATTTGCAAGTTTTTCTGCAAATGCTCAACAAGTAAATGTTACCGCTACGTTGGATTCTACCATGATATTGATTGGAGGACAAATTGACCTTAAACTCGAGGTGAGTCAACCCTCCGGTGTGATGGTCAACTTCCCGCATTTTACTGATACCATCACAAAAAACGTTGAAATCGTTGAAAGAGGACAGGTAGACAGTTTAAGATTGGGGAACGACCGATTGGTTCTATCCCAACTTTTCAGGATTACCTCGTTTGATAGTGGCTTGCATTACATTCCTCCTATCGAATTTGAAGTGATTCAAAACCAGGTAAGAAATATAGCAGCATCCAACGCGTTAAGTCTGATGGTGGTGAACCCTTTTAAAGAAGTAGATCCTGAAAAAGGGGTTACAGATATAAAAGGACCACAAGATGCTCCATTTAAAATTGCCGAGGTACTCGATTTTATATATCTATATGGTGGAATAGCGCTGGCTCTGGGATTACTGATATGGTTATTTTTATACCTGCGCAAAAACCGAACCGAAGGTGGATTGTCGTTTGTCAAAGCAAAACCGCAGGAACCGGCACATATTATTGCGCTAAGGGAGTTGGATAAAATCAAGGATTCAAAGCTTTGGGAACACAATAAGGTCAAAGAGTTCTATACCCAGGTGTCCAATACTATCCGTGCGTATATCGAGCAAAGATACGAGCAGTCTGCCCTGGAACAAACATCCATTGAAATTTTCGATTCCTTAAAATCTTTGGATATCGATAACAAATCGATGGAGCAACTTACCCAGGTGCTGGAATTGGCCGATTTGGTTAAGTTCGCGAAGTTTCAGCCGTTGGCAGATGAAAACGGGTTGACCTTGTTGAATGCCTACTTTTTTGTGAATCAAACCAAAAAAGAAGAAATTAAAACACTGGAAGAAGAAAAAGTACAAATGTTGGCCAAGGGTGTGCAACAGGAAGATTCCATAGAAAAGTAATACAGGTTATTGCATAACAATAATATAATGAACAACATTAAATTTTTACATCCGGATTATTTTTACCTTTTGCTGGTATTGGTGCCCATGATAGGCTGGTATATCTGGAAACATAAAAGTGCCCAGGCTTCGTTGCAAATATCCACTTTAAAGGGTTTTAGCGCGGCTCCAACGTCATGGAAAGTATACCTGCGACACTTACCTATCGTTTTAAGAGCATTTGCCATTGCCATGATTGTGGTGGTTCTGGCTCGCCCGCAGTCTTCAAATAGCTCCAGAGACGTTGTTACCGAAGGAATCGACATAGTTATGACGATGGATATCTCTTCGAGTATGGAAGCGCTGGATTTTACACCAAACAGGCTGGAAGCGGCAAAAGATGTGGCCTCGGAGTTTATATCTGCTCGTGAAAACGATAAGATCGGGATGGTTATTTTTGCCGGAGAGAGCTTTACGCAATGCCCCCTAACCACCGACAAAACGGTGTTGGTAAATATGATGCAGGACATAAAAACGCATATGGTGGAAGACGGTACCGCTATCGGACTTGGTTTGGCAACCGCAGTGAACAGAATTAAGGACAGTGAGGCTAAATCCAAGGTTATTATCCTTTTAACGGATGGTGTAAATAACCGTGGGGAGATAGCACCATTAACAGCAGCCGAGATAGCAAAGACATTTGGCATTAGGGTCTATACCATCGGTGTGGGTACCAAAGGCATTGCCCAACGTCCCGTACAAACACCTTACGGCACGCGTCTTGTAGAGGAAGAAGTGAAAATTGACGAGGAGATGATGCAAGAGATTTCCAACATCACAGACGGACAGTATTTTAGGGCTACCAATAAAAACGGCCTTAAAAAAATATACGAAGAAATTGACCAATTGGAAAAAACCAAGATTGAGGTAAAGGAATACACAAAACGTTCGGAGGAATATATGCTCTGGGCAATTTTGGCCGCGGTGTTTATGTTGCTGGAAGTGCTTTTAAAAAGCACGGTGTTACGAAACCTACCTTAATAAAACAGAATCATCATGTTTAGATTTGAACATACAGAATTTTTATATCTGCTGGCTATTATTCCCATATTAGCTTTTGCCAGTCTGATAATCGGACAAAGAAGGAAAAAAGCCCTGGAACGGTTCGGTAATCCAACCTTATTGGAACCCCTGATGCCAAGCGCTTCTTCCGTGCGTCCCACGGTTAAATTTTATTTGATGTTATTGGCACTGATCGCCATCATCTTCACTTTGGCAGGGCCTCAATTCGGAACTAAGCTGGAAACCGTTAAACGTAAGGGAATAGAAATCATCATTGCTTTGGATGTTTCCAACAGTATGAATGCGCAAGATATTCAGCCCAGTAGATTGGACAGGGCGAAGAGAGCAATTTTTCAGTTGGTAGATAAGCTTCAGAACGATAAAATAGGCTTGGTTGTGTTTGCAGGACAAGCGTACACACAGCTGCCCATTACAACGGATTACCCCTCGGCTAAGATGTTTATTTCATCTATTAACACAGGAATTATTCCTACGCAAGGAACTGCAATCGGAACCGCCATCAACCAATCTATCAGGTCGTTTACATCACAAGAGGATGTGAATCGCGCTATAATTGTTATTACCGACGGCGAAAACCACGAGGATGATGCCATTCAGGCCGCCAAAGCAGCAGCAGAAAAAGGAATAAAAGTATATACGGTAGGAATGGGACTTCCCAAGGGCTCCCCTATCCCGATCCCCGACGGTGGCAAAAACAACTTCATGAAGGATCGTGAGGGAAATGTGGTCATCTCCAAGTTAAACGAAGCCATGCTGGTTGAAATCGCGACGGCGGGAGGTGCAGAGTTTATAGCGGCCAACAATATCCGAAAGGGGATGAACGATTTGGTCGACCATCTTTCGAAATTGGAAAAGACGGAAATGGAAGCCAAGATTTATACCGATTATGAAAATCAGTTTCAGTATATCGCTTTGTTTGCGCTATTGTTTTTGTTGATAGAATTTATGGTATTGGAACGCAAGAACAAATACCTGCGTAAAATTAAACTGTTCGAAGAGGAGGACGAGAAATGAGATCTTTACTGACTACCATATTATTGTTTTGTGCAATAACAACCTTTGCACAAAAAGAACGTAAGTTCATTCGCAACGGAAACGATGAATACAGCGAAGGCAAATTTATCGAGTCCGAAATTGAATATAAAAAAGCATTGGAGAAATTAAAGGAAGGAGAATCTTCTTTCGAAGCCGATTTTAACCTGGGAGATGCATACTTTAAACAAGAGAAATTTGAAGAAGCCTTTAATCAGTTTAAAAGTATCAACCTTGAAAATTTAAGCAAGGAGCAGAAGGCACAGGTTCAGCACAACCTGGGTAACACTTATCTGGCCCAAAAGGATATCGACAATGCAATCAATTCGTATAAAGATGCTTTAAAAAACAATCCTTTGGACGATGAGACCAGGTATAACTTGATTGCCGCCATGAAAATGAAACAGCAGCAGGAACAAAATCAAGATCAGAACAAAGACCAAAATCAGAACAAAGACCAAAATCAGGATCAAAACAAGGACCAAAACAAGGACCAAAACCAACAGGATCAGCAAAAACAGGATTCCGATGGGGATGGTATTCCTGACGAAAAAGAAAAAGAAGACAAGAACGGACAGCAAAACGAAAACGAGGATACCGATAAGGATGGCACACCGGACTATCAGGACGAAGATTCTGACAACGATGGCATACCGGACCAACAAGAAGCCGGCGAGAATCCGAATGAACCAAAGGATACTGATGGAGATGGAATACCAGATTATCGCGATACCGATTCCAATAATGACGGGACACCGGATAGTCAGGAACAACAAGCTCAACCTCAGGATCAAATATCCAAGGAAGATGCGGAGCGAATCCTCAATGCGCTGAATCAGGATGAACAGGAATTACAGGATAAAATGAAAAAAATAAAAGGTAAGCCTAACAAAAACATTGAGAAAAACTGGTAGAGTAAGAGCCGGTGTTCAACCTGGATGCTTTATTGCATTGATAAAGCACCAAAGGCCGAACCGGCCTAAACAGGTCCGAGGGCTAGCCCGTGAAACGTTGAATGAAACTTTCTCGGCATTTTGATTAGCGTAGCGAAAAGTGAAAAATGTTTGATTTTTTCAGGCTTATAAATATATTTTTGCACAAGAATTTCAATATTGTGATGATGCACCAATTAAAACACATATTTTTTATAGTTCTCATGCTTTCCATTTTTGAAAGTGTGGGTGCGCAAGATGTCCAGTTTACAGCCCAGGCTAAGCAGTCTGTGTTGGCGGGAGAGAAATTCCAGCTTATATTCTCTGTCAACGAAGAAGGCGATGATTTTAGGTTACCCCCCCTCCCCGATTTTACAGTATTAATGGGGCCCAGTGTCATGACCAGTTCAAGTACACAAATAATTAATGGGAAAGTGACCAGAAGCAGACAGTATACCTACACTTATATTTTAAAATGCGACAAACCCGGCAATTACACTATTAATCCGGCACAGATAACTGTGGATGGTAACAAATATTCAAGTAATGAAATCAGTATTGAGGTTGTAAAAAACGACGGTTCCGCCCAAAAACAACAAAGTCAGCAACAGCAGTCTTCCGAGACAGATTTCTCAACGGATGATTTGTTCATCAAGGTACTCAGCAATAAAAAGAGTATATACCAGGGCGAACCTTTGGTGCTGACCACTAAAATTTATACCAGAATCGACCTGGACAATGTTTCGGATATCAAACATCCCGATTTCAGGAATTTCATCGTACAAGAACTGTCCGATGGCAGTAATATTCAATGGGCCTACGAGTATGTGAATAATAAACAATATAGAGTAGGTACCTTTGAACAGAAAGTACTATATGCACAAAAAACCGGCGTGCAAACCATCTCTCCCACCGAGATAGAGTTTTTGATCAAACAAAGGGTGCGTCGTAGGTCGCAAAGCATTTTCGACGACTTTTTTGATAACAACTACAGGGTTGTAAAAAAACGTGTTAAGTCCAAGCCAATTGAAGTAACGGTTAAACCATATCCTGCGGGCAGACCACAGAATTTTTCTGGAGCCGTTGGACAGTTGAGCATGAAGGTGGTGACCTCTGCCAATAAAGTTAAGGTAAATGATGGTGTCACAATTAAAGTAATCATTTCCGGCACGGGCAATCACAAATTGATGTCCTCGCCCGAGTTTAACTTCCCTACCGACTTTGATTTGTTTGATCCTACGACTAAAAATAACTTTCAGAACACAACGGCCGGGATGAAAGGAACCAAAACATTTGAGTACCTTATTATTCCCAGGTTTCCGGGAACATATACCATCGATCCTTTAATATTCTCATATTTCGATTATCAATCAAATAGTTTTAAAACAATTTCGTCGCAACCCATCCATATCGAGGTTGAAAAAAATGGCGAAGGAGAAGAATATGTAAGTGGAACGTATAGTCCATCCAGTGTAAACCGCGAGGATGTTAGGTTTGTAGGAAAGGATATCCGATTTATCAAAACCGGACGACCCGACTTAAAACCTAAAGGTACCTTCCTGTTCGGTTCTATGTTGTTTTATCTGGGGTATTTATTACCTGTGCTATTGCTGGTTGTGGCCTTTGTGTTATACAGGAAGCGCATGCACGAAAATGAGAACGTGCATTTGGTAAAGAACAAGAAAGCGAATAAAATGGCTCAAAAACGCCTTAAAAAGTCGTCTTCCTTCCTTAAGGCAAAAGATCATGAGGCGTTCTACGATGAAGTATTGAAAGCTTTATACACCTATTTAAGCGACAAGCTATACCTACCGGTAAGTGAATTAAACAAGGACAAAATAAGCACGCTCATTGAAGAACGAGGTGTTGAAACACAAGTGAAAGATGAACTGATATCAATACTAGACACTTGCGAGTTTGCCCGTTTCTCCCCTGATTCAGGAGCTACCGAAGAAATGGATAAACTGTATAAACGGGCTTTAACCAACATTGGCAGATTGGATAATCAAATAAAAAAATAACCTGCATAGTCGCTTTTCTGCCACGGGCAGCAAACGAACAACCGGGCACAGAGGAACAAAGCCTGCCCCGAACTTAATTCGGGGATTGAAATTTGCATAGCTTTTCAAGTTTTACTAATTATTAAGCGCATGAAAAAACTACTAATATATATTATCGTACTTGCAGCTGCCGCTTCAGCATATGCTCAAGACAACAGATTTGAAGATGCCAACAACCTATTTACGGAGGGGAAATACGAGGAAGCTATAACCTCTTATAACGAAATTATTAATACCGGAGTCGAAAGTGCCAAATTGTATTATAACCTTGGCAATGCATATTACAAATCTGGCAATCTCCCCAGGGCCATATTAAATTATGAAAGAGCTCTTTTGCTGGCTCCGCACGACAAAGACATCCGGTACAACCTCGAAATGTCCAATATGCAAATCACCGACAAACTGGAAACCGTTGGCGAGTTCTTTCTGGCAACCTGGTTTAAAAACTTTAAAAGCAAAACAAAGTCCGACACCTGGGCGCTCCTCTCTATAACTGCTTTTTGTATATCTATATTGGGTATAGGACTATTTTTATTTTCACGTAAAAGAAGTATAAAACAAGTTTCGTTTGCTGCGGGAATAATTTTATTCGTTGTGGCATTTATAGCGTTTAACTTTTCAGCTTCTCAAAAAGACAAGCTCATTAATCGGGATACTGCTATTGTTTTTGAGCCCTCCGTAAGCGTCAAGAGTTCTCCTTCGGCTGGAGGAACAGATCTTTTTATTCTGCACGAAGGAACAAAGGTGAATATCCTGGAAGAACTTGGCGAATGGAAAAGGATTGTAATCAGCGATGGTAATGAAGGTTGGATGCCTGCTGCAGCAATAGAAGTGATATAGCACAACATTGGAATTATCGCTCTGGAGCGTTAAAATGAAGCAACGCAGTGTCTTGTTTTGAAGCCATTTCGATGTGTAATACCGGCCAGTAGGCTGGCTAAGAAATTCTCATGCATATTGCAGACCTAAAACGCATATACAAGAAAGCCTGATTCAATGTTGAGCCAGGCTTTCTTGTTATAAACAAAACGTACCTAATATGTACTTCATATTGTTTGCAACGTTATTTTATAACATGCTTTCGTCAGCACAAATTTCAAAAATCTTATCTAGCTTCATCAATGACAATAAGCTCATGACATCCTTCTGAATTGCACATAAAGCAAAAGATGTATCACTTTGCCTGGCTGTTTTCAGTGCGGATATTAACACACCTATTCCAGTACTGTCGATAAATTTGATATTTGATAAATCAAGTATCACTTTACTGTTGCTTTCTGATACAATACTTGTCAAATCGCTTTTTACATCATCCGCTACAGCAGCTGTAAGTCTGTCAGATTCTTTGATGCTGGCAATTACAAATCCGTCGTTTAATCTTGTTTCAACCATAAGAGTATGTAAGGTTTAATAGGTACTAATCACTTTATTTAACTCATCCACTGCTTTATTACATACAGTAGTAAATTTTTCAATAAGACTTTCTAATGTTTCTTTGTCGGCGTTTTCCACAACCCAAGTCACCCTGCTGTCAGGATAACTCTCAAGATTCCGTTTAAGGTTGACAATCTCTTCTTTTTGGGATTCCGTTATGCTTTCTTTCACCGAGAGTTCATTGATTCGTAGTTGCTTCGCCAATAACTCCATGTTTTTCAGGTCGATACTACCAAGCTCTTCCATTCCCATTGACATCACCGATGATTTTGCCTTATGGGCAATGGCTGCTACTTTAACCCAGTCTTTGTCTGTCATGCTTTCCGCAAAACCATCTGTAAATTCGGGCATTTGATCCAGAAATATCTCAACAAGTTCTTTAATAATTTCCTTGTCCCCTTCAGCAATTCCCTCAAGGTAAGATAAGTCGATATATTTGTAATCCTCTACCATTAGGTCTGGCTTTAATTATTAGTTTAAAATACAAATCTAGTTTTTTTTATGTAACCTACATGCAAATTCCAAAGTAAATTCAGCAATTTCCTTGGTACATTTAATTCACAGTTTTCATTGTACCAAGTATTGATTTGGTACTTCAATGAGTTTTTTAATCGTCTTAAAGATAAAGATTCTTTAAAAATTACAAGAGCGAATACGCTATTTTTTAGCAAAACGGATAAAAAGAAAGTAATTATCATATATGACCCAATAACATTTGCATACATTTGTGTCAATAGATAAAACATTTGTTCTTAAATTTTCAAGAAAAATAAATAATGAAAAAAACTGCCTTCTACGCTATCCATCAGCAGCTAAATGCTAAGATGGTCGCTTTTGCCGGCTACGAAATGCCAATAGAATACTCGGGAATTAACAACGAACACATGCAAGTGAGAAATTCGGTAGGTGTATTTGATGTTTCGCATATGGGCGAATTTTGGGCGAAAGGCCCCCATGCTTTGGAGTTCGTGCAAAAAATAACTTCTAATGATGCATCCAAACTAGCCGTTGGTAATGCTCAGTACTCTTGCTTTCCAAATGGCGAGGGAGGTATAGTTGACGATCTACTGGTTTATAAATATGAAGAAGAAAAGTACCTATTGGTTGTAAATGCCTCCAACATAAATAAAGATTGGGAATGGTGTGTAAAAAACAATACCATGGGTGCCGATCTGGAAAATGCATCTGATGCCATTTCACAATTAGCTGTGCAAGGACCAAAGGCGGTTGAAACACTGCAAAAACTTACGGATATAAATTTATCGGAGATACCTTATTATAGCTTTGTTACGGGAAAAATAGGCGGCATTGATGAAGTTATCATCTCAAATACCGGTTATACCGGTGCCGGTGGTTTCGAACTTTACATGCATAATAAAGATGCGGAGCATATTTGGAAGGCCATCTTTGAGGCTGGAGCAGAATTCAATATCCAGCCTATTGGACTGGGTGCCCGCGACACCTTGCGTCTTGAAATGGGTTATTGTCTGTATGGCAACGATATTGATGACACCACCTCACCTATTGAAGCGGGTTTAGGTTGGATTACAAAATTTACAGACGACAAAGACTTTATGGACAAACAAGTGTTATTAAAGCAGAAAACCGAAGGTGTAAAACGTCGGTTAAGAGGCTTTAAGATGATTGACCGAGGCATCCCGCGCAAGGATTATGTTATTGTTGATGTGGATGATCATGTTATTGGTAAGGTAACCTCCGGAACGCAATCACCTGTTTTGCAACAAGGTATTGGAATGGGATATATAATTACACCAAATGCCAAATTGGGTTCCGAAATATATATCAAGGTTAGAAATAGAAAACTGAAAGCCTTAGTCGTAAAAACGCCATTTATCTAAATGAACGCACCGACCTGACTATTGCTTTTATAATGTAAAAAGCACATTTACACGTAAAACATTCAAATAAGCATAAGCAGACCGGTATCGTAAAAATAACGTAGTGAGGGTGTCCGATATTCAGTTTATGAAAATTGTAAATTTACGATTTGTAAGTACCGAGCGAATGGCTCTTCCCCTTAACTCTGAAGCCAGGGGAAGTAACGTATCAAAGATGCAGGGATGGGGGTTACTGAGTCTCTCAGCTTTTAATCTGCAAGTCCCGCTGTTAATTAAAAACATTTTGGGATACCCTCACGTAACAAAGATTTTTTCATGACTAAAATCAGGTTTCCGAATGACAAAAATCATTTCACATATCCTTTAACAACAATATTTTAAGCGGTATTTGGTGTTATTTTGGAGACTTAGACCATAACATTTAATTATAACAGATAACTATGTTTTATGGCAAATAATGGATTTAAATGACAGATTTTTCTAAATTTGCGCCATACTTCAAAAGAAAAGGATAAATCTCAATATTGTAAGCTAATCAGGCTTTTTTGTATAGTGAAAGCTCTATTTTTTTGAATTTTTATTAATTGTATAATAATACATATCCATTAACAATTCTATTATTGAAAATGGCTATAAGTGTAAAAAATAATTTAAACATGAAAAAGCACAATTTTTACGCCGGACCATCTATTTTACCGGAATTTACCATTAAAAACACAGCCGAAGCTGTTGTAAATTTTGCGGGAACAGGTTTATCTGTTATGGAAGTATCTCACCGTTCCAAAGAATTCGTTGCGGTAATGGAACAAGCGATTGCTCTTGTTAAAGAATTGTTGGAAGTACCAGCCGGTTACCAGGTAATTTTTGTGGGTGGTGGTGCGAGCACACAATTCTGTGCGGTCCCATATAATTTATTAAACAAAAAAGCAGGCTACCTAAATACCGGTTCGTGGGCAGCCAAGGCGCAAAAAGAGGCTAAATTATTTGGTGAAGTGATTGAAGTTGCATCTTCTAAGGACAAAAACTACAATTATATTCCCAAAGGTTTTGAAATACCTGCTGATTTAGATTACTTACACATTACTTCTAACAACACTATATATGGTACCGAAATAAAAACAGATTTAGACCTGGGTGTTCGTTTAGTAGCCGACATGTCATCGGATATTTTCTCACGTCCCATCGACGTGTCAAAATACGATGTAATTTATGCAGGTGCGCAAAAGAATCTTGCTCCTTCCGGAGTGACCGTGGCGATTGTAAGAGAGGATGCATTAGGTAAAGTGGAGCGGGAAATTCCAACTATGTTGGATTACCGCACGCATATCGATAAAGAATCGATGTTCAACACGCCTCCTGTATTACCTGTATTTTCTGCTTTACAAACCTTGACTT
The DNA here is from genome assembly GCF_052400645.1 of Saccharicrinis sp. GN24d3. Taxonomy (NCBI): domain Bacteria; kingdom Pseudomonadati; phylum Bacteroidota; class Bacteroidia; order Marinilabiliales; family Marinilabiliaceae; genus Saccharicrinis; species Saccharicrinis sp. GN24d3. The sequence continues at coordinate 9,860 of NZ_JBQTGI010000013.1, read as the reverse complement.
GGTTGAAGAATAATGGTGGTATTTCTGCCATGAACAAGAAGAATGTGGAAAAAGCAGCGCTTCTTTACGACGAGATCGATAGCAACAAATTCTTTAAGGCTACTGTTGAAGCTGAGGAAGACAGATCTATCATGAACATCTGTTTTGTGATGAACGAAGAGTATGCCGAACTTGAAAAAGACTTTATGGAGCTTGCCACCTCAAAAGGGTGTGTAGGTATTAAAGGTCACCGTTCGGTAGGTGGGTTTAGAGCTTCTACATACAATGCACTTCCAAAAGAAAGCGTAGAAGTATTGGTTGCTGCCATGAAAGAATTTGCTTCCAAACACTAGAATACCATATTAAAACACTTGGAACATTCTTCCCACTATCCTTGGGATAGTGGGAAGTACCATACCAGGTTCTTCGCCATAGGCTACGCCCCCGGAGAAAGATGGGGGAATGGGGAATGCATAAACTACTCCATACCTCTATATCAATTACATAACCTAAATAAACATAAATTCTTACTAATATGTCAAAAGTACTTGTTGCCACAGAAAAGCCTTTTGCAAAGGCTGCTGTTGATAAAATCCAAGCTATTGTTGAAGAAGCTGGTTTCGACTTTGCTTTGCTCGAAAAATATACCGATAAGGCTGAACTTCTGGAGGCCGTTAAAGACGCTTCTGCACTTATCGTTCGTTCCGATAAAGTTACCGCCGAAGTAATAGAGGCTGCCAAAGAACTTAAAATTGTTGTTAGAGCAGGTGCCGGTTACGACAACCTTGACCTTGAAGCTTGTACTGCCCATGATGTGGTTGCCATGAACACGCCCGGGCAAAACTCAAATGCAGTTGCCGAGTTAGCTTTTGGTATGATGATTTCTATGGCCCGTAATGCATACAACGGTACTGCGGGAACCGAACTTAAAGGTAAAAAGATTGGTATTCACGCGTACGGAAACGTAGGTATGTACGTAGCCAAAATTGCGCAGGGTATCGGAATGGAAGTTTATGCGTTCGACCCATTTGTAAGTGCCGATAAAATTAAAGCAGACGGTGTAACACCTGTTGATTCTGTTGAAGATCTTTATTCCACTTGTCAGTATGTGTCTTTGCATATTCCTGCAACTGCTCAAACTAAAGAATCTATCAATTTTGATTTGCTTTCTAAGATGCCTAAAAACGGTGTATTGGTAAACACAGCCCGTAAAGAGGTTATTCACGAAGCAGATATGATTAAGTTGATGAACGAAAGAACTGATTTTGCTTATATCTCTGATATCGCTCCTGATAACAAAGATGAATACGCTCCATTTGAAGGAAGGTATTTCTTTACTCCTAAAAAGATGGGTGCGCAAACTGCAGAGGCTAACATTAACGCAGGTGTAGCAGCCGCCAATCAAATTGTCGATTACATCAAAAACGGGGTCACTACTTTTAAGGTAAACAAGTAAGCTCTTTTTTAAATCAAATATAAAGGGTATTCGTTCGAATACCCTTTTTTCGTTCTCAGTCATATGCCTCATAAATGATTTTCATATGCTTAAAATCTCATGCTTTAACGATTTATTTTTATGCGCATAAAAATAAATCCTAAACGTATAAGTTCTTCGTTTTATAAGCACTAGATTTAAATGTTACAGTTAACCATTATCGGTTGTGCCATTTGAGCGCAAAAAATTCCTGCCAAAAATCAGCAACTCTCTCCCCTTCTTCTTGATAAATATCACTATTCAAAACAAAATTAAGTGCCTATATTGTATTCTGATTAAAATCCTGATTAAAATCTAAACAATATGGCTGTAGTAAAACCTTTTAAAGGACTTCGTCCACCACAAAACATTGCCAGTACATTGGCATGTTTGCCTTATGATGTAATGAACCGTGAAGAAGCGGCAAAAATGGCGGAGGGAAAACCGGAATCGTTATTACATATTACCCGAAGCGAAATAGATTGTTCGCCAGATATCGACATCCACTCGCAGGAGGTATATGATAAATCCGTTCGTAACTTCAAGATGTTCCAGGAAAAGGGATGGTTATTTCAGGAAAAGGAAGCCCGGTTTTATATTTACGCGCAAACAATGGATGAACGAACCCAATATGGTATCGTGGGCGCTGCATCTGTTGATGATTACTTAAATGGTATCATTAAAAAACATGAATTGACCAGAAGCGAAAAGGAAAAAGATCGCATGATTCATGTAAAAATAAACAATGCCAATATTGAACCCGTGTTTTTCACCTACCCCAATGTGAAAGAAATTGATGACATCGTTGAAAACTATGTAAAAAATAACGAACCGGAGTACGACTTCACCGCTGAGGATGGTTTTGGACATCATTTTTGGGTAGTTAGAGGCAAGGATTTAAATCGACGTATCGAAGAACTTTTTGCGACCAAGGTCCCTGCCACATATGTAGCGGACGGACATCACAGAACGGCTGCGGCCGCCTTGGTTGGAAAAGAGAAGAGAGAGCTAAACCCTAATCATACTGGCAACGAAGCGTACAATTTCTTTTTGGCGGTTCATTTTCCCGATACCCAATTAAAGATTATTGATTACAACAGGGTTGTTAAGGATTTAAACGGGCTTTCGAATCAAGAATTTATGGCCAGGCTTCGTGATTGTTTTGAAATCATTCAGACCTCCAACGAAATTATTAAACCCGATGAACTTCATCAGTTTTCGATGTACTTAAATGGTAAATGGTATAAGCTAAAAGCCAAACCGGGAACATACAACGACGGCGATCCCATTGGTGTATTGGACGTTACTATTCTTTCCGACCTGGTATTGAATAACATTTTAGGCATAAAAGACTTACGCACCGACAAACGAATTGATTTTGTAGGTGGTATCCGTGGTTTGGGGGAATTGTCACAAAGGGTGGACAGCGGTGAAATGAAAGTGGCCTTTGCCCTGTATCCGGTTTCTATGAAACAATTAATAGACATTGCCGACACTGGTAATATTATGCCCCCAAAAACCACTTGGTTCGAACCTAAGTTACGCTCGGGACTGGTAATTCATAAATTGCAATAAAATTTTATCTTTAGTATAAATCAAAAGAGATTGCTTTAGATAGGCAATCTCTTTTTTTATTGATATTTTTGTTATGCAAAAAAACGAACACATGACCATTGTTGAAAATATAAACAAAATAAAATCCTCCCTACCCGAAACCGTAACCCTAGTGGCTGTTTCAAAAACAAAACCCAACAGCGACATTATGGAAGCGTATGATGCCGGCCAACGGGTTTTCGGAGAAAACAAAGTGCAGGAATTAACCCGGAAACACGAAGAACTGCCCCAGGATATCCAATGGCACTTCATAGGTCATCTGCAAAGCAACAAAGTAAAATATATTGCCCCATTTGTAAGCCTACTGCATGGGGTGGATTCTTTAAAACTACTAACTACCATTAATAAGGAAGGGAAAAAGAATAATAGGGTCATAAAATGCTTGTTACAGTTCCATATTGCGGAGGAGAGTACCAAATTCGGATTCTCTGTGGATGAGCTGGATGAACTCATAAAAAACGATGCCATCCTCGAATTTGAAAACGTTGAGATATGTGGCGTAATGGGAATGGCTACGTATACGGATGACAAATCGCAAGTGGCCAAAGAATTTTCGGTTTTGGCTAATATTTTCGATCAACTAAAAAAGAAGCACTTTAGCAAACAAGAATATTTTAGAGAGATATCCATGGGAATGTCGGGCGATTTCGATATAGCCATCAAGCAAGGCAGTACAATGGTTCGCATAGGCAGCACAATATTTGGGGCCAGAAACTATCATTGATATTCATTAATTGCGGATTTTGGAATGAAAATGTACAAAAAAAATTATATTTGTTCTGATAAATAAATAAAAGTCTATGACAAGTTTAAATACTACCTATCTGGGTCTAAAACTTAAAAACCCAATTATTGTTAGTAGTTCCGGTTTAACCAATAGCGTTGATAAAATTCAGAAACTGGTAGATGCAGGTGCAGGTGCCGTTGTTTTAAAATCTCTATTTGAGGAGCAGATCAATCACGATATCAATAAGCAAATCCAGACCAGCGAGGGTTATGATTACCCCGAAGCGATGGATTATATTACAGGCTACACAAAGGACAATTCTGTTGGGGAATACCTGAAACTCATCACCGATGCTAAAAACAAGTTCGACATTCCGATCATCGCAAGTATAAACTGTTTTTCGTCAAACGAGTGGATTTCGTTTGCCAAACAAGTGGAAGAAGCTGGTGCTGATGCGATTGAATTAAATATCCATGTGGTAAACACAGACAAAAATGTTGAAGCCTCGGTTATTGAAGGTCTTTATTATTCAGTGGCCGAAAATATCAACAAAACATTGAATATTCCTTTTTCGATGAAACTTGGCGATAACTTTGCCAATATTGTTGGTGTGGTTAACAAATTATATGCGTTAGGTGCCAATGGGGTTGTTTTATTTAACCGTTTTTATCAACCAGATATAGATATCAACCGGTTAAGCCTGGTTTCCGCATCCGTTTTCAGTACCCCGGCTGACATCAGAAGATCGTTGCGTTGGGTGGCTATCGTGTCCGACAAGGTGCAACAAATAGATATTTCGGCTTCTACGGGCAACCATGACGGGGAAGCTGTTATCAAGCAATTATTGGCGGGAGCCTCAACGGTTCAGGTATGCTCTGCGGTCTATCAAAAAGGAGCAGGAGTCATCTCTGATATGTTGAATGAATTATCATACTGGATGGAAGAAAAGAAATTTGATACCATAAATTCTTTCAAAGGTTTGATGAGTTACCGAAAAATTAAAGACCCTGCCATGTACGAGAGAGCCCAATTTATGCGCTATTTTTCGAACATGGAATAAAACCTTTGTCCATAAAATACGTAAAGAGCTGTTGAACTCAAGGGTGTCAAAAGCTTTTTATTGGCATTTCATCAACAAAAGCAATCAAAAAATATTGCTTTTGAATTATATTTGATATTTTTAGGTGCTGTATTATATGAGTGACGCATTCCAAAAGCATCGGAGCGATTTGGGAATGTAACAATTAATTAAAAACCTAGCAATTACGGTCTGCATTTTTGGCATTTTCAGTAAGAATGGAGGCATAAAAAAATAACAAAATGAGAAAAACTTTTCATCTAGTTTCTAAAACAGTTTCAATTGTATTTATTGCAGCCTGCATACTAAGTTCATGTCAATCGAGCGAGCAAAAGAAGTCATCCAGCGAACAAGATGAATTAATTGAATCGACCCAACAACAGATTGATCCCCAAATGATGGAAGATTTTAATAAATCGAAACTGATTTTTTATTCGCTGCCATCGCCTTTGGAAACTGCCATGTTGATCAAAAGGTCAGGTGCACGTTACGACGGGGAAATATTAAATCCAACGTCAAACATCACCAATTACAATACCAATTTAAAAATGGCATTGAATTTAGGTATTTACAGTGCAGACTTAAGTTATACCAGTCTTTTCGATCAAACCCAAAGTGCTATTCAGTATATGGGATGTGCAAAAAAAATGGCGGAAGGTTTAAGTATTATCGATGCCATTGATGAAAACACCATGAAAAAACTGGAGGATAACATGAACAACAGGGATGCGGTTCTTGAAATCATCTCGGAAACCTTTATGACTTCCAATGCCTATTTAAAAGAGAACGACCGACCTGCTATTTCGGTAATAGTTCTGGTTGGTGGATGGGTAGAAGGTTTATACCTTGCATCGGCATTGACAAATGGCTCCATGGAAAACAACAAAAGACTATTGGACAGAATTGTTTACCAAAAGCTTTCGCTGATTACGGTAATGAACTTGCTGGAGTCCTATCCCGATAACGAGGACATTCAGTATCTGTATGGCAAAATGAATGAGTTAAAAGGGATTTTCGAGCAGGTTAAAATTGTTAACACCTCTAAGGTTGAATCTGAAACTGATGCCGAGAACAGGGTTACAACGATTAAAGCCGATTCAGAAACATTTATGTCAAAAGAAGTATTTGAATCTTTAATTAAGAAAGTGGAAGAAATAAGAGGCGAATTTATTTCGTAACCAACAACACACTTCACCAAATCATGAAAAATCTAAAAAAAGCCCTTTACGTTGGGCTGTTGGTATCCGCTCTATTTCTGGCACCTGATGTTTGCAAAGCTCAATGTGCGGGTTTTGCCAAAAATATTGGCAAGGCCAAATTAAATGAATTTGTTCACGACGGAAATTACAATGCCACAATTCTTGGTGCCGGGGAAACGGCCGAACTGTATAAAACCTTTTTTGCAGGCCAAAAGTATCGTGTTGCCATCAGTAAAATCGAAAACCTTCCCGATATTCACTTCCGCTTGGTAGATAAAGAAAACCATATCCTTTTCGACAACAAAGAACATGACTTTGCAGACGTTTGGGATTTTACGGTAGAAACAACCCAGATGTTAATTTTAAAACTGAAAGTACTGGATGATTACAACAACGCTGAAAACACCACCAAAGGATGCGTTGCTGTGTTATTTGGGATAGAAAAAGAAAATAAACAATAACTTTAGACCTATTAGGTTCTAAAAAAAGCTGCCCTTAAAAGGCAGCTTTTTTTGTATCTATCGCAGGTACGGTTTTAAAAACTTACCGGTGTATGATCCTGCCACATCGGCTAATTTTTCAGGCGTTCCTTCAAATACCAAATACCCTCCTTTATCACCGCCTTCCGGCCCTAAATCAATGACCCAGTCGGCAGATTTAATGATTTCCATATTGTGTTCGATTATCACCAAAGAATGGCCTTTGGCTATCAACGCATCAAACGCTTTTAATAGCTTTTTAATATCGTTAAAATGCAGCCCTGTGGTGGGTTCATCAAAAATAAACAAGGTAGGTTCGTTCTTTTCTTTGGCCAGGAACGAAGCGAGCTTAACACGCTGGCTCTCTCCGCCGGAAAGCGTGCTCGATGATTGCCCCATTTTTACATATCCCAAACCAACGTCGGCCAGAGGTTGCAACTTACTGATGATTCTCTTTTCAGTATTTTTGGCATCCTTGGCAAAGAATTCAATAGCCTGCTCAATGGTCATCTCCAAAATATCATGAATGCTGTTTCCTTTGTATTTCACGTCCAAAATATCGTTCTTAAACCTGCGGCCATGACAACTCTCGCAAGTCAACACGATATCGGCCATAAACTGCATTTCCACCTTAATGGTACCTTCTCCCTGGCACTCCTCGCACCGACCGCCGTCGATATTAAACGAAAAATGAGAAGCTTTATAGCCATTTATCTTGGAAGCCTGCTGACCAGCCATTAACTTGCGTATTTCGTCGTATGCCTTTAAATAGGTGGCCGGATTGGAACGAGACGATTTACCTATGGGGTTCTGGTCAACAAATTCCACTTCGCTTATCTCTTCCACACTTCCTTTTAAAAGATCAAAGGCTCCTGTTTTATCCGCATAACCGCCCAATCTTTTTTTAATGGCAGGATATAGTACTGACCTGATCAAGGAAGACTTACCGGAACCACTTACACCCGTGATTACGTTCAGAACGTTTAAGGGTATTTTTACATCAATACTTTTGAGGTTGTTCTCCCGTGCCCCCAATATTTCCAGATAATTGTTCCAACTTCTGCGCGACATCGGCAGCTCTATTTTTTTAGCGCCAAACAAATACTGATGTGTCAAACTTAAATCGGCACACGCATCTTCTTCCAATTTGCCCTTAAAAACTATCTCTCCTCCCAAACGGCCCGCTCCCGGGCCTATATCCACAATTTCGTCCGCAGCGCGCATAATATCCTCGTCGTGTTCAACCACAATAACCGTATTCCCCAGTTTCTGAAGTTCTTGCAACACGCCTATCAATAATTCAGTATCGCGGGAATGCAGTCCTATACTCGGTTCATCGAGGATATAGAGGGAGCCCACCAAAGTACTGCCCAATGAAGTGGCCAGGTTAATTCGTTGACTCTCCCCGCCGGAAAGCGTGGAAGAAAGACGGTTCAAGGTGAGATAACCCAAACCTACTTCATATAAAAACTTCAGGCGCGTGTTGATTTCTCTAAACAAACGCAAACCAACCTTTTCCTCGTGTTTTGATAGCTTCAGATTTTTAAAGAACTCCATCAACTCGGTGATGGACATCAACACTAATTCCGAAACGCTCTTCCCTCCCACTTTCACATACGAAGCTTCCTTTTTCAATCGCGTACCGTTACATTCCGGGCATTTTGTTTTGCCCCGGTAGCGGGATAACATCACCCGGTATTGGATTTTATATTGCTGCTCCTCAACATGCCTGAAAAAGGTATCGATACCATGAAAATACCTGTTGCCCTTCCAAAGCAGTTTACGCTCTTCGTTACTAAGCTCGTAATACGGTTTGTGTACAGGAAAATTAAAATGATGGGCCGCAGATATCAGCATTTTTTTGTACTCTCCCATCTTCTCCCCTTTCCAACATGCCACCGCATCCTCAAAAACAGAAAGCGATTTATTGGGGATCACCAAATCTTCATCAATACCAATTACACTTCCAAACCCTTCGCATCTTTTGCATGCCCCAACAGGATTGTTAAAGGTAAACATATGCTCACTGGGCTCCTCAAATTCAATTCCATCCAGTTCGAACCGGTTAGAGAAGGTCTGTGTTTCCACCTTATCTTTCTCGAAAACCCTGACCATACACTCTCCTTTGCCTTCGAAAAAAGCAGTTTGAATCGAATCGGCCAAACGCGAAAGGTTGTCTTCATCTTTAGAAGCTGTTGCCCTGTCGATTACCAGGTTAAACGACTTACATCCGGACAACAGATTCTCATCCTGCAGGATATCTTCAATCTTATAAAACTCATTCTCACTTTCCACACGAACAAATCCCTGCTTCATCAAAACCTCAAGGTGTTCGGCACATGTGCGTCCTTCCGGAACATGAATGTCTGTAAGGATAACCAATCTTGTTTTATCATCGTGGTCAACAATATGGTCCACCACATCCGAAACAAAGTGGCGTTTCACTTCATTACCCGAAACCGGAGAAATGGTTTTGCCTATGCGGGCAAACAGCAGTTTCATGTAATCATATACCTCGGTTGAGGTACCAACGGTAGAGCGAGGATTTCGAGTATTTACTTTTTGCTCGATGGCGATAGCGGGCGGAATTCCTTTAATAAAGTCAACCTCAGGTTTATCAATCCTTCCCAAAAACTGGCGTGCGTACGAACTCAAACTTTCTACATAACGCCTTTGTCCTTCGGCATATAACGTGTCAAATGCCAGGGAGGATTTTCCCGAACCGGAAACCCCTGTGATAACAATGAATTTATTTCGGGGAAGATCTAAATCAACTCCTTTAAGATTATGTACCCTTGCCCCCTTTATTTGAATGCTTTTTGAAGCAGTAACTGTCATACAACTTTAAAATTTTAGAAAGACAAAGGTATTAAAATAGTTTTTTACCTCACTTGGTCCGTTCGTTTATATTTATCGTATACGTCGCGATGACTTTATGTTAAAACTAATACAAAAACACAAAAAATACAATTAGTATAAAAAGTCAAAGCCCGGTACCTAAACTTTTACTTAACAGGCTCTGTTTTAAATTATACTTATTGGTTAATGACCTGAGCGTTATATAAGCTTCGCAATAACGCGGTCATTAATCCATCGGCATAATCCCAAGTGCTCATTTCATAATCAAAATGGTAGTACATCGTTAAACCCGCAATATGCATTAGAAATCCTGTTACGCAATTAAACTACTTCAAAACAAAGCGTTTCACAGAGTTGCTTCAACACACCAGAACGATGCTCCCGAAAGTAATCAACGATTTTATTTAGCAAGAATACATTACACTATTTAAATCTAAAGTCAAGTTTGTAG
>NZ_JBQTGI010000012.1:33566-236673 GCF_052400645.1 Saccharicrinis sp. GN24d3 | reverse complement strand
GTCCGTCTGTGTATGTGTTTTTGTACCAATAGGTTCCCTTAAGTTAACGGCTATGGATTACTTTCGGGAGCATCGTTCTGGTGAGTTGAAGTGATGCTACGAAGTGCCTTGTTTTGAAACAATTTCAATGTGTAATAGATTTTCTAACGCATATTGCGGGTTAAACATTAATTCTTACGAATTAAAAATAATCCAGCAAATGTCAGCGCCCCGTTTAAAATCAGTTTCTCATACCCCAACTGAAACCCAAACCAATTTACCGAATTAAAATCTAAGATCCCCGTAATTATGGGTGCTGCAACTGCTATAACGGGCACCAATTGATCTTTTACTTTCATTTTCGAGAACAATCCAAATGCATACATTCCCAATAATGGGCCGTATGTATAGCCTGCCAAAATAAATACGGTACTGATAATACTGTCGGCCTTAAATATCCTAAACATCAGAATTACCAAAATCAACATGATGGAGAAGGCCAAATGAACCCATATTCTTGTTCTCTTAGATAGCGTTTCTCCATGATGTGACGAACCCAATATATCAACAGTAAAAGAAGTTGTTAACGAAGTTAAAGCAGAATCGGCACTACTGTAAGCTGCCGCCACCAAACCAATAATAAAAAACACCCCTACCACGGCGGGCAATGCCCCACTGTTTACTATGGTAGGAAATAAATCGTCGGATCGCTCGGGCAAAGCTAAACCTTGTTGGTTAGCAAAAATATACAGTAATGCACCTAACGACAGAAACAAGACATTGGTAGGGATAAATGCAAAACCATACCACTTCATATTCTTCTGTGCTTCTTTTAGGTTTTTGCACGACAAATTCTTTTGCATCATATCCTGATCAAGCCCAGTCATTACAATGGTGATAAAAGCACCGGTAACAAACTGTTTTGCAAAATGCTGTTTCGAACCCCAATTGTCAAATACAAAAACCTTTGAAAGTTCGCTTTGATTAATCAGTTCAATTACCCCACCCACGCCTAAATCCATCGATTTAGCTATATAAACGATGGTAATAATAACCGATGCGAGCATAAAAACTGTCTGAAGAGTATCTGTCCAAATAATTGTTTTGATACCACCCCTATAAGTATACAACCAAATAAGTGCAATCGTAATAACAACAGTGATGGCAAAAGGAATTCCCAATGCATTAAATAAGCTAATTTGCAATACATTGGCCATTAAATACAACCTGGCAGAAGCACCAATAGTCCGTGAAATCAGAAACAGCCAAGCCCCCGTTTTGTAACTGTTCTTTCCAAAACGTTGTTCCAAATAGGTATAAATAGAGGTTAGGTTTAAACGGTAATACACAGGAAGCAGCACGTGCGCAATTACCAGGTAACCCAAAAAATAGCCCCCCACCATTTGAAGGTAGGAGAACTGGGTGTTATTCACCCATCCCGGGACAGAAATAAAAGTAACCCCGGAAAGACTGGCGCCTATCATACCAACAGAAACAATGTACCAAGGCGACTGCCTGTTACCGCGAAAAAAATTTTCGTTATCAGATTCCTTACCCGTAATGTACGAAATCACCATCAGAATCATAAAGTAAAGCCCTACTAATAGGCCAGTATGCAGTGGGGTCATATAGTTTAGTTATAATAGATTTCGTGGCGAAAGGTTTCGTGTTGAACATTCTGTCCAAATTATTTTAACCATCCTTTAATTCTTTTATCTAGCTCTTTCTCTGAAATAACATGGTGATCCTTTACATGACGAAGTCCTTTTTTCAATTTCCTTCAAAAGAATCGCTTTATCAACGAGCTCATCACTGGAGAACCGATCTGGTATTTTAACAATTGTATCAAAACGACTCTCTTCGTCAGCATAATATTATTTTTTTGCAAAGGTAAAAAAAACGCTAACGCTTTTATCAATTTCCAAAAATTACTAAGGTTTAAGAATACTTGAACGCAATATCCACAACGTATTTCTTAGACATTATTGTTACCTGCTTCTCCGTTTTCGATTAACGGCATCAACACCTTGAGTTTCATGCTTTACCCCAAAGAGTGATTTACCAAGTCCGGGCTACCCATTAAACCCGGATTATGCATTAGAACTTCGTCGTGAACATTGAAAGTGCAATAAAACAAGGCTTTACTGAAACGAGGCATCACTTGTCCCGATTACTTTCGGGAGCATCGTTATGGTGAGTTGAAGTGAAGCAGCGGAGTGTCTTGTTTTGAAACAATTTCAATATGTAATAGATTTTCTAATGCATATTACGGGTTGAACATCAAATATTACAGAAAGTAACCAATATTGTGCTTGCGGATTTAAGGACTTGAATGTTATTTATTCTAGCTAGATATTTTTTTTAACTTTGAGCGATTTTAATGGTTGGCAATAATGAATTCGGAAAGTTATCCATCGCAAATATTAGAGAATGCTGTCAAGGAGTTTGCTCAGCTCCCGGGGATTGGCAGAAAAACAGCACTCAGGTTGGTCTTGTTTTTGTTGAAACAGGACAAAAACGATGTATTGCGTTTTGCCGATTCCTTGCGGAGGTTAAGGGAAGAGATTGTCTATTGCAAATCGTGCTATAACATCTCCGACGCAGAAATTTGCCAAATTTGCGCAAGTCCCAAACGAGACCACTCCACAGTTTGCGTTGTCGAAAACGTTAAAGATGTGATGGCCATTGAAAACACACAGCAATATTTTGGTATTTACCACGTTTTGGGTGGAGTAATATCACCCATGGATGGTATTGGCCCCGACGACATTACCGTTAATCCTCTGCTGGAAAAGGTGAAAGCCGGTGAAATTAAAGAACTGATATTTGCTTTGCCAACAACCATGGAAGGTGACACAACCAATTTTTATCTTTACCGAAAATTCAACAATACCAACATTAAAATTACAACGTTGGCTCGCGGGGTTTCAATTGGGGATGAATTGGAATATACTGATGAGGTCACCCTAGGGCGTTCCCTGGTAAACCGTTTACCCTTTGAAAAGACATTATAGATGGATACGAACATTAAAAAAAAATTCAAAGAATTAAATATTATATACATGCTCATTCTTGGCACCATGTCCATTGCAGCAGTTTTAACCGTTTACTTAGTATCCAAGGCAGGTGCCATCAAAGTCTTTGAGCTGGACGCTTTAGACATGATAAAGTCGGTTGTAATCATGGCTTTATTAGTGGGAATACCGGTAAGCCACATATTCTATCACAAAAAGATTAAGCATATTGACACATCTTTAAGTCTTTCTCAAAAAATATCTATGTTTAGAGTAGCGTTTATTGTGCGTATCGTCATGCTCGAAGGCATTGGCTTGTTGTCGATAATTGGATATTTGGTAACAGCCGACAAATCCTTTTTATATATGTTTGGCGTGGTGTTCATTCTTTTTATCATTCATGCCCCTACGCGTCAGCGCATCAGTAGCGACCTTGAATTGAGTGAAGAAGACAAGGAAACATTAAAATAATCTCAACATAAACCACATTACAAAATTAGAATATGACAATAGCTGTTGATTTTGACGGAACTATCGTAGAACATAAATATCCTGCCATTGGCAAGGAGAAACTGTTTGCGTTTGAAACCCTTAAAGCAATGCAAAAGGCAGGTCATTTATTAATTTTATGGACGTATCGTTCGGGTAAAGAACTTGACGATGCAGTTGAGTATTGCAAAAAAAGAGGCATAGAATTCTTTGCTGTAAACAAAAGCTATCCCGAAGAAGTTTTTAACGAAAAAGAGTTTAGCAGAAAAATAAATGCAGATTTATTTATTGACGACCGAAATATGGGTGGTTTCTATGGGTGGGGTGAAATTTGGCAGGAATTAGGCCTGGGTTCTGAAGAAGAAACAGAAAAAATGAGACGCAAATTGGAGCGTTCGTCCAGGAATAGTTTATGCGCTTTTTTTAAATCCATTTTTTGTAGAGAATAAATTCCCTTGAAACTATCGGTTATCATAGTCAGTTACAATGCAGTCGATTTTTTAAGATTGACCTTGAACGCCGTTTTTGCCGCTTGCCGCAATATTGAAGCCGAAGTTTTTGTGGTTGACAACAATTCAATGGATGGCGCACCGGATATGGTAAAGCGCGAATTTCCCGACTGCAAGCTCATTGCCAACAAAAACAACCCCGGTTTTGCCGCCGCCAACAATCAGGCCATCTTGCAGGCAACGGGTAAATATATTTTAATACTTAACCCCGACACAATCGTTGGCGAAGACACCTTTGCCAGCGCCATCTCTTTTATGGAGAGCAAACCGGAAGCCGGAGGCTTGGGAATTCGCATGCTGGACGGCTCGGGCTGTTTTTTGCCAGAGTCGAAACGCGGCATTCCTTCGCCATGGACTTCATTTACCAAAATGGCCGGATTATCAACTTTGTTTCCCCAATCGAAATATTTCGCCGAATACCACAAAGGTTACCTGAACGAGAAAGAAAATTATCCGATAGAAATCCTTGCAGGTGCCTTTATGCTTTTCAACAAGGATGTTTTAAACAGCATTGGAGGCTTCGACGAGGATTTTTTTATGTACGGTGAAGATATAGACTTATCGTACCGCGCCATTAAAGGAGGTTATACAAACTACTATTTTTCAGATGCTTCTATTATACATTTCAAAGGGGAAAGCACCATCAAGGACAGAATTTACGTAAGCAGGTTTTATAAAGCGATGATACAATTTGCTAAAAAACATTTCAGCAAATCGTATGGAACTATTTTAAAAATATTTATTTATGCAGGCGTATACCTTGCCAAACTAGTTTCCTCAATGAAACAAGGCTTATCCAAGGCAGTGCCAGCAGCAAGCTCTCCAACCCATAAGATACTGCTTTTAAAAGATCATATGCCCTCGCAAGATTTGATACATAAACTCCATAAAAACTTCGAGGTTATTTTTATTGAAGACTTAACGAACCAACAGGAAGGCACCCTGGTATTTGTGCAAGGATCTATGACCTATAAAGAAATGATAGAAACAATGGATTTTTACAAAGAACGGTTCCATTATCGTTTTCTCGACACCAAACAACAGGTGATGATTGGAAGTGACAATCGATTTATCAAAGGGCGTACGCTCACCCTTTGACAAAAAGCATTGTATTATAAAAACAAATCTCTATTTTTATGCTGTTTTGGGTGTATAGTCCAATGGATCATACTGAGGAGACAGAATCGATCAACTTTATTTTTTAACCTGTGTGTTTCTGAGCCGTTCGTCTAGAAACATGCATAAAAATTGAAATGCCTTTATGAGGAATTTATACTTTTCACTTCTAATTCTATTTTCCTTTGCTTCCATCAGTGCTCAATTAAAAGAATATAAAAAGGAAATTATAAAAGCCGACGACCTGTTAAGATTCGACAATTATAACAAGGCGGCTCTAATTTACGACGATCTTATTCAGCAATATCCCGACGATGCCTTTATACAATTTAAAGCTGGTGAATGCTATCTGCTTTCTGAAGGAAGAGTTGACAAATGCATCGAACTTCTTGAAAAAGTCATACCCAAATATCCTGTTGAGGACAGAAATAACATACAGGCCATTGAAGCAAGGTTTTATCTGGGGCAAGCCTATCATCTTAACTACAGGTTCGAGGATGCTTTAGAAACTTTTAAAAAACTAAAAGAGCAAATACCCCCAAAAAGATTTGAAGCCGTAGCAAGAATTGAACGCGAAATCCAATATAGTAAAAATGCGATTGAACTTAAAAGCCATCCGGTTGAATTTAAAATCACAAACTTAGGCCCCGTAATCAATACAGAATACGACGAACACAGCCCTGTTGTTAATTTACATGAAGACATGTTGCTATTTACTTCGAACCGGGAAACTGAAATACCCAAAAAAACTGGGGGTGGTCTTTTCGTGGAAAATGTGTTTTATTCGCTTTATCGCGATAAAAAATGGATAACAACCAGGGCTATCGACATAAACACTGGAGGCAACAATGCTACCATAGGTATATCTCCTGACGGAACAAAATTGTTGATATACCAAAACGACGGGATTATCGGCAATATTTACATTAGTAAGATGAAGAACGATAAATGGGGCGAACTGGAAAAGTTGCCCTCCCCTATTAATACCATGGCCAACGAAACGCATGCTTCGTTTTCAATGGATGGGAAAACCTTGTTTTTTACCAGCGACAGAATTGGAGGTTTCGGGGGAAAGGACATTTACGCTGTTACCCAACTTCCTAATGGGGAATGGGGGAAAGTCCGCAATTTGGGTCCCGAAGTAAATACCGAGTTCGATGAAGCCAGCCCATACATCCACCCCAATGGTAAATCTTTGTACTTCAGCTCCGAAGGCCATCGGTCGATGGGCGGCTTTGACATTTTCAAGGCCAACCTTGGGGAAAAAGACCAATGGGGTTCTGCTCGGAACATTGGATATCCAATCAACACCCCCTTCGACGATTTGTTTTATGCACCTACACTTGATGAACAGAGAGTGTATTACGCATCTAAAAGAGATGACGGCTTTGGTGGCTCCGATATTTATTTGATAGAATTCCCCTTCAATCACCCCAATGCATTAACCGTTGTTGGTGGTTTTGTTTTTACCCCGGATGGAGATGCTGCAAGTGATGCAAAAATTACTGTCACCGAAAAGAAGACAGGCAAAAAAGAAGGTGTTTACCGCCCCAGTATGAATAGTGGAAAATACATCTTTATTATCCCTGCCGGTAAAAATTATTCCATGGAAGTAGAAATGGACAATCACAAAACAGTGATCAAAGATTTTAAAGTACCCGCGGGGAAATCCTTTGCCCGGAAAAAAAACACTTTTTATCTTGATCCCCTGGTTTTGAAAGTAGATAAATAAAATTTTATGTACCTTACAAGCCAATTTCTGGCAATAAATGACCCGGAATGATTCGTAAAAGCAAATATTTTATTCGTATTGTTCCAAAGCACTTTGACCGTTATTAAGCTATTTTGTACCTTCGTTTGAAAATTTGAAAACTCATAACAATGTTTCTTAAAACTAACCTCTTAGCAGTTTGTGTTTTATTACTGGTTTCAGTAATGCCCCTTTCGGCGCAAACCAAAAATTCAAGTGCCTCAAAGTTGTTCAACCGTGCCGTTGAATATTCTCAAAAAGGTGATTACGAGCAAGCCATCCCTTTGTTTAGCAAGGTGGTTGAAAAAGAACCCGAGAATGTAAATGTTTTATACAATCTGGGCCATTGTTATTTGAACATGAACGATGGACTGGACTCTGCTTCCGTTTACTTTGAAAGGACCATTGAATTGCTTGACGAAAAAGATTACAACACAGACATAGGAATAGACTTACACTTATCGTTGGCCAAAACAAAACAGATGTTATATAAATACGATGACGCTATTTCTATTTATAACAAAATGTCCGGCTTTATAGATGAAGATCTTATTTTATTAAAGGAAGAGATTGACCGGGAAAAAGAGATTTGTCATAACGGCATCCGCCTTATGAAAAACCCGGTGAAGCTGGAGGTTCATAACTTAGGGAACAACGTTAACTCCCAATACGATGATCATAGCCCACTGGTTAGTGCCGATGAGTCAATCTTATTATTCACCTCCAGGCGCAGGTCCTCTTATTCCCAAATTTTGGAAGACGGACAGTTCTCCGAAAAAATTTATGCTTCGGTCAGGGAAGAAAACAACTGGGATAAAGCCGAAGCCGTGAAGGAGGTATTGGAGCGGGATGCGCACGAATCTGGCGTATGCCTTTCTGCTGATGGCAACGAGTTATATATTCTACGCAGCGATTTTAAAGGACAAAACCTTTACGTAAGCGAATATGACGGGGAAACATGGAGCGAACCGTACTTATTGCCCGAAGGTATTAACAGCCGTTACAACGAAACGCATGCTTCTATCAATTCGGATAAGTCGATGCTTTTTTTTACCAGTGACAGAAAAGGAGGCCTTGGGGGATTGGACATTTATATGGTCAGAAAATTACCCAACGGGAATTGGGGCAAACCGATGAATTTAGGCCAAGATATCAATACGGAATACGACGAGGAAACACCCATGATCCACCCTGACGGCAAAACACTATTCTTCAGTTCTGAGGGTCGTAACACCATGGGCAAGTTCGATATTTTTTATAGCCGCATGAACGCGGACAGTAGCTGGAACGAACCTGTTAATATGGGATATCCAATCAACACTCCGGATGACGATTTCTTCTTTGTTCCAACGGCTGCCGAAAACCGAGCTTATCTGGCATCCTCTCGTTTCGCAGAAAACTACGGAGGCTCCGATTTATATATGATTGAATATGAAGAACCTGAAATGGATCGCCTGGCTGTTGTTAAAGGTCAGCTAAACGCAGGCAGAGATTATCCCTGGGACAACATTGTTATCTCCGTAAAAGAAAAAGGTAACGATCTGCTGGTTGGCGAATATAGGCCCAATCCTTCCTCCGGTAAATATTTGATGATATTGGAAGCCGAAAAAACGTATGACATTGCCATTCAAGGAGAGAGTATTGAAGATACGGAATCAGAACTTACCGTAACCCGTGATATGACCTACCTGAACAAACAGCAATCGGTAAAAATAGGCGATATGATGGTAACCGGATTAATTCCCGAGGAAGAATTAAGGCCTAAGGAAACCTTGATAGCTGCTTCCGGCCAAAACGCCACCGAAACTGCAAATACAAAGGTTACGGGCACAGGTTCCGAAGTTACCAGCTCCAAAGGGTCTGATTTAACCGGAAAATACACGGTTCAATTTATCACTTTGAAAAAACCACTGAAAAACTACGATACGTTCAGGCTTCTGGATGCCAACAAAATAAGCGTATATAAGTGTAAAGATGGCAATTACAGATATGTATATGGTAACTTCGATTACTTTAAGGATGCCAAAAAAGTCAAAGAAGAGGTAATCAAAGCCACCGGCTTCGATGATCCATTTGTACGTTATTTATGGCAACTCAACCAAATGAAAGCGGAGGAATAAATGGGAAAGGCTGTTGCGTTGCGGGCGTTGGAACCCGAAGATGTTGACATCTTATACAAGTGGGAAAACGACATGGCTTTGTGGGTGTATTCGGAAACCCTAAAGCCATTCTCAAAACAACAGCTTAATCAATATATCCAAGGCATTAACCTGGATATTTATCAGTCCAAGGAACTTAAACTGATTGTTGAAACTGAAGAAGAAAATTCAAGGCCAATCGGCATTATAGATCTATTCGATTTCGATCCATATCATAACCGTGCCGGTGTGGGAATTATGGTTCACAAAAAATACGAGGGCCAGGGCTATGCCTCGGCCGCCCTCGAATTATTTATTGATTACTGCTTTAACACACTGGGCATTCAACAACTGTACTGCTCTATTACGACCAATAACGAAAAAAGCATCCGCCTGTTTCAAGGAAAAGGATTTATACTTACCGGAGTTAGAAAGAAATGGAGAAAAGTTGGGCGCGAATATATCGACGAAGGATTTTATCAGCTGATTAATGAGTAGTAATACATTCGCAGATATCAGTTTTACAAGACTGTCCTTACAATACATTTTGTTGAAAATACGTTCTTTAGCTTTTTAGTGTTGTGCTCAATTTTCGCCGCCCCAACTTTGCGAATCCTAATCCTTGCTTCCAGACTGCTCACTATTGACTGTTGCCTGTCTATCCCAAAAAACACCATATTTCAACTTGAGATGTTTTCAGAGGATCCTCAAAAATATTTCAAAATCTTATCTATTGATATTTTCGGGACGTTAGAGTTGATTACTTTTGACTGATTACCGAATAACCCGGTATCTCCTCCAAAAAATTATATCCGGTTCCATTTTTGTCCAGCAAGGCACAATAATGATGTAAACCATTGGTTACACAAACGAATCTTGTCTTTAGCATTATATTGTAACGCATGACCTGTGCAAACACATCCCGGGTTATCTTAACCGATGGAGCCTTACATTCCACAATAAGCATTGGCTTTCGTTGCCTATTGTAAACCACTATATCCGCGCGTTGCGACAGACCATTAATATTGACTAAACTTTCAACCGCCAAAAGGGATGCCGGAAACCCCTTGTCCTCGGTCAGAAACATCATGAAATTTTGCCTGACCCATTCTTCCGGGGTAAGCACGACTTTCTTTTTGCGAATTGGATCAAATATCTTCTTTTTACCGTTTTCTTCCGAAACCGAAAAAGTATATGTAGGTAAATTGAGTGCTTGCATTCAAGAGTATTTATGGCAAATATAACAGCAATATATTGAAATCTGACAACTGAAAGCCATCTACTGTAATTCAAGTATAGGCTAAACCGACCATTTGGTGTACTTTTATTATTCCGTATTTTTATTCTAGCTTTATACAAATAATTGATTCCCTTATTAGTTTCTTTACATAAATAATCTAAATGAAGACAAAAAAAGACATTGTGGACAATTGGCTTCCACGCTACACCGGACGTAAGCTTGAAGATTTTACGCCCTATATTTTACTCACCAATTTTCAGCATTATATTGACTTGTTTGCAGAATGGTATCAAGCACCCATAATCGGCGAGGACAGCAACATGCCCAACGCCAGTGCCGAGGGAGTAACAATTATTAACTTTGGGATGGGCAGCCCCAATGCAGCTACTGTAATGGATCTGCTAAGCGCTATCATGCCCAAAGCTGTTTTGTTTTTAGGAAAATGTGGCGGATTAAAAAAGAAAAACCTACTGGGTGATTTAATCATTCCTATTGCAGCTATCAGAAACGAAGGTACTTCCGACGATTATTTACCGGCGGAAATACCTGCGCTACCCGCGTTTAGCTTACAGAAGGCGGTTTCAACCATTATTAGCGAAAATGCAAGGGATTATTGGACAGGAACCGTGTTTACCACGAACAAAAGGGTTTGGGAATATGACGAACGATTTAAACGGTACCTGGAAAAAACAAGAGCTATGGCTATAGATATGGAGACTGCCACCATATTCACGGTTGGATTTGCCAACAAAATACCCGTAGGAGCGTTATTACTTGTTTCTGACCAGCCTATGATCTCATCCGGAATAAAAACAGATGTCAGTGACAAAAAAGTAACGGCGGAATATGTGGAACAGCATTTACAGATTGGAATTGATTCGTTAAAGGAAATCAGTTCAGGAGGAAAATCGGTGAAGCATTTATTGTTCGATAATTAATAGTATTTTTGCCGGAAAGCAATGCACCCATGAACGAATTTCAGCAAATAATGGCGGATCTGAAAAATCGCCGGTTCAAGCCTATTTACTTTATGATGGGCGAAGAAGCCTATTATATGGATGTTATCACCAATTACATTGTTGACAATGTGTTAACCGAGGAGGAAAAAGGTTTTAACCAAACCATATTCTATGGTAAGGACACGGATGCAGCAAGTGTTGTAATGGCCGCCCGGCGATATCCAATGATGTCGCAGCACCAGGTGGTAGTGGTAAAGGAGGCTCAATATCTGGATAAGATTGAAGAATTACAGCACTATGTTACCGCCCCATTGAGTTCAACCATTTTGGTGGTAAACTATAAATATAAAACGCTTGACAAAAGAAAAAAACTGGCTACGATACTTAAAAAGAGCAACGCCATATTTGAATTTAAAAAATTGTACGACAACCAGGTTTCGGCTTGGATAACCGGATACTTAAAAGAAGAAGGCCTATCCATTGCCATGAAAGCAAGCGCGCTGTTGGCCGACTCGCTTGGCACCGATCTTTCTAAAATTGTGAAAGAGCTCGATAAACTAAAAGTAGCCATTGGACCCGGCGTTACACAAATAACCCCGGAACATATCGAAAAAAATATAGGCTTAAGCAAAGATTATAACAGCTTCGAACTGCAGAAAGCACTGGTTGGCAAAGATATTCTAAAGGCCAATAAAATTATTAAAATATTTGCCAAAAACCCTAAAGACCACCCTATTCAGGCAACCATATCGGTTTTGTTCAATTATTTTTCTAAGCTGATGGTTTATTATTATTTGCCTGACAAGAGCAAAGCGAATGTAGCCAAGGAACTGTCTATTAATCCCTATTTTGTGCAGGATTATACCTTGGGTGCGAGAAATTACTCGGGCCGAAAAGTCGTTTCCATCATTTCTACTTTGCGGGAGTTTGACATGAAAAGCAAAGGCTTTGGAAACGTGTCGGCCGATATGGGAGACCTATACAAAGAAATGATTTTTAAAATAATGCATTAAACATTTAAGACAATAGATTTTGAGTTTTGGAGTGAAACGACATGCCGCACCTATCAATTTCTTATTGGGATGAAAGAAACCATAAACATTTTACTGTGCCATCAGCATCTTCACACGCATAAAAACTTTATCTAATAGTTTCTTATCGAAACATCTCTTTATCTGGTAAAAAATATGAACGTACTAATTATATTAATAGGGGCCATTGTAATTGTAAGCGCTACAGCGTTTAGCCAGCCCCATATTTTCGACAAATACAAATTCAACGCCTATCAAATCATACACCGGAAAGAATATATCCGCTTGCTTTCGCATGGTTTTATACATGGGTCCTGGACCCACCTGTTGATTAATATGTTTGTTCTTTATTCCTTTGGAAACGCGGTTATCTATTATTTTAACCAGGTATTTCCGGGCAGGGGTATTGTTATGTTTCTGATATTGTTTTTTGCGGGCTTGGTTTTTTCAAGCCTGTATTCTTTATTCAAAGAGAAAGACAATCCATACTACAGCGCCGTTGGAGCTTCCGGTGCAGTATCGGCCGTTGTTTTTACCAGTATCTTTTTTGCCCCTTACGCCAAACTATATTTATTTTTGGCCATCCCAATACCGGGAATCATTTTTGGGGTAGCTTATTTGGTATATTCCAGGGTGATGGCACAAAGAAATGTAGATAATGTAGGACATGATGCTCATTTTTGGGGAGCTGTTTTTGGTTTTGTTTTCCCAATCATTTACAAACCTGCTCTTTTTATTGATTTTATTCACGAACTAATTCCGTTTTTGTAATGAACAAAGCTGTTTTTATTGATAGGGATGGTGTGGTAAATAGCGACGAAGGGCACTACTATATTTATCGAGCCGAGGACTTTGTTTTTAATCCCGACATTGAGGCCTCGCTACTGCTGCTTAAAGAGGCCGGGTTCAAATTAGTTTTGGTATCCAACCAGGGAGGTGTGGCCAAAGGGGAATATGGCCTGTACGAGGTTGAAAAGCTGCACGAGTTTATGCAGTTTCACTTAAGAGGGCAAGGCGCCGAATTCGATGCTATTTATTATTGCCCCCATCATGACTCCATTGCTCCTTGCGAATGCAGAAAACCAAAGCCCGGGATGATAAGACAAGCCATCCGGGATTTAAATATCGACCCAAGTCAATCTTTTTTAATCGGCGACTCACCAAGGGATATTGAGGCAGGCCACGCAGCCGGATTAAAAGCTTGCTTTAAAGTTAAAAAAAACACTTCCATTTATAGGGAAGCCAATGAAATTGTTGCTCTAGGTAATGAATGATGTTTGTACTATTTAACGGAAAAATATACTCGGAAGGTCAGGTTCCTGTTACCTTCAACAACCGCGCATTTAGATACGGCGATGCCATTTTCGAAACTATACGATGCAATGGCCATTACCCCCTGCATTTTGAGCTGCATTACAAAAGGTTGACCAAAGCAATGCTTAGCCTTAAGATGGATATTTCAAGTTTGCCCAGAAAGAACGAACTGGAAAACCATATGGTTAAGCTGCTTCAAAAGAACAAAAGCTTTGCCGCTTCTAGGGTGCGGTTACAGGCATATCGCGATGGCGAAGGTTTGTACACGCCACAAACTAACAAAGTTAACTTCATCATCGAATCCTCCAAACTTCCTTCGGTCCAATATCAATTAAATACCAAAGGATTATTAGTGGATGTTTATCCGGATTTTAAGAAGCAATACAACCCGGTTTCCTTTTTTAAGAACGGAAATTCCTTACACTACGTTTTGGCCGCATGTTACAAGCAGGAAAAGGAATTGGGCGATTGTCTGCTAATCAACGAAAAAGAAAAAATCATCGAAGCCAACAGTTCAAACCTGTTTTGGATCAAAAATGGAACCATTTATACCCCTTCGGTTTTTTCAGGATGCGTGGATGGGGTGATGCGCAACGTGCTTATTCAATCCGTAAAGAAAAGCGGATTGGCCCCTTTAATTGAAACCCGGGGAGCCACAGAGCAAGAACTTTTAAATGCCGACGAAATATTTATCACCAATGCCATCCAAGGCGTTCAGTGGATTGTGGGCTTCAAAGAAAAAAGATATTTCTGCCAGCTCACAAAAAAAGTACACGTTCTATTAAACCAAGCTGTTTTCGAGTTATAGTAATCCATAAGTATCACAATCCCAAAAATGTCAATGGATTTCACCTAACTTGGTTGAACCTAAACCAATATTAAAAATAGAATTATCATTAGTAAAAAGATACGACATGGAAATCGAGTAGACGGCTGACGGTCAAATGACCAACCGTAGGCCTCTTACCGGAATTTGCCGTGCGCCACCTCTAAAACTTCAGCAGTATGCATTTTGACTTCCCTTACTCGCAACGTTACACCTGACAGCTACGTTTTCGTATTCGTCCAAAGTACCCCTTGCTAACGGTTCAGAGCAGCCTGTTCGCAGCTTTAACCCGGATTATGCATTAGAACTTCGTCGTGAACTTTGAAAGTGCAATCTTACTAGGTTTTCATCGTTATGGTGAGTTGAAGTGAAGCAGCGGAGTGTCTTGTTTTGAAACAATTTCAATGTGTAATAGATTTTCTAATGCATATTGCGGGTTTAAAGCACGGGTTAATACTGCATATTAATTCGCAGCTCCACAAAAAAGAATTCTCCGTTCCGGATACTAATGGCTTTACCATACCATGCCGGCAGGGCGGGCAGCATCGACTATCTACTTCATTGCATCAACAAAACGGGCCAAATAGGTTCTTCCAATGGGAATCTGAACATCATTTATATGAATTTCTTTATGCGTATACCTGCTAATGTGTTGTTTCGAAACTATATAAGACTTATGAACCCTAAGGAAAAGATTTTGGGGCAATTGCTTATGTATTGATTTTAAGTTTTGATGCGGCATGTAATATTTGCCCGATGTAAATATCTTTACATAATTATCCATCGATTCAAGGTAAAGGATATCAGCTATCTTTATTTTCACGTTTTTGTATTCTATCTTAACCTGCAAATAGGTATCATCTGAAATGGTATTCTTTGCTGAAGCACTGACATTAAGACTCATATGCTTTTGGGCTTTTAGGACAGCTTTGAAAAAACGATTAAAATCAAAAGGTTTTAAAAGGTAATCAATGGCATCTAAGTTATAACTCTTCACCGCATATTGACTGAAAGCGGTGGTAAAAATTACGAACGGCAGTTCTTGCAGCTGCTCCGCGAGCTGTATACCCGAAATATCGGGCATCTTGATGTCCAAAAAAGCAACATCGGGTTGATGCGTTTGCAAATAAGAAAAGGCTTCGACAGGATTATTAAATGTTTTTAGCAGATTCAGCCAAGGTATTTGCCTGCAGAAATCTTCAATTATTTTTAGCGCGAAAGGTTCGTCATCAACAGCTATACATGTTATGGTTTGGGTTTGTTCCATCTTTAATTTTCTTACTCCCGGCAATGTAAAGGATTTTATAATAATATGGACAACTGAACCGTAAAGGTACTACCTTCCTCTTGAATCTTTAACTCATGTTTATCCGGATAAAGCAATCCGAGTCTTTTCTTGACATTACAAATACCTACGCCTGTGCCGGAATCCTCATCATCCGTATTTATCATCTTATTCTCGGAAAAAAAATTTAATTTCCCCTGCTTATATCCTATTTGAATTTGGATAACAGTATCGCTATTGGCGCTTATTCCGTACTTAAAGGCGTTTTCGATAAAGGGCATTAATAACAATGGCGCAACCTGAACGTTCACATCTTCCACCACAAAGCTGTAGTTAACCTTTGTTTTTTTGGGAATTCTCATCTTTTGCAGCGCTATAAATTTATCGACATATTGCCGTTCATGGTCAATGGGCACAAGCTCTTCTTTGGCTTCCGTAAGTACGTAGCGCATCATATCGGATAAGGTTATCACAGCCTGTGGTGCGTTATCTGCTTTTTGCAGGGTTAAGTAGTAGATAGTATTTAGGCTGTTAAATAAAAAATGCGGGTTTATTTGCGATTTTAGCAAGCTCAATTCGGCTTTCACGTTTTCAGCTTTCAGTTTTCGTCCGACTTCCTTTAGATTGTACATATGTTTGGCTATACTCACAGCCAAAACCAACAAAAATAAAATAATCGTACCCATTCTCACCTTTGCCCGGCTTGATGGTCTTATTGAATAAAGATCTTGGGTAAAATTATTTTCTGGCAAAAGTTTGCACACCAGTATGGGGAAATAGAGGAATACAAAAAACGAGAACAATACAAAAACAATGTAACGCAGTGCTCTTTTGGTAAGGATTAGATGGTTGCTACAGTAAAAAAAAGGCACCAGTAACAGGCATGAAAGATAATAATGAAAGGGTGCATAGTTGCTGATTCGTTCAAATACATCCAATAAAAACACAGGCATTACGATTAACAATACCCAAAAAACAACGTGTAAAGAAATTTTTTTGTATGTCATATCTGATATCTTTTAAACCTTACTTTTTTCTGCAACAACAATGAATTAAAAATTTTGCTTGCACGATTACCTAAACCGCAATATAGTATGAATATACGATTCCTTCGAATGATGGCACGTCTGCACCCAATCAAATCTCTTCTCCCATTCCATCATCTCCGTTCCCCCCTCTTTGGCGTTGTTGCGGTTTAAAGTTATTGATACGTAAACTTAACGTCAATGAAATTAATGGGGCTTTGTTATCATCACGTTGAAAATTATATAA
This sequence comes from Saccharicrinis sp. GN24d3, assembly GCF_052400645.1. Classification (NCBI taxonomy): domain Bacteria; kingdom Pseudomonadati; phylum Bacteroidota; class Bacteroidia; order Marinilabiliales; family Marinilabiliaceae; genus Saccharicrinis; species Saccharicrinis sp. GN24d3. Next base: position 219,751 of record NZ_JBQTGI010000012.1, on the reverse strand, counting down.
GCCAACATCTTTTGTTGTACTCTCATATTTCACGGTTGAAAATACATCGCGAGCCTGTATGGTTGCAGATAGTTTACGGTCGAAAAAGTCGGCGCGGACGGCACTGTTCATACCATAATATCCACTACTTTCTCCTTGCGAACTGATGGTTGGGCTGTTGTAATAGGCATCGAGTTGCAACTGCCAATTTTTTGCAAATTTAAAAGCATTGTTTAACCTGCTACTCCAGGTGAACGAGCTGTTATCATAGGATACGCCGTTTAACTCACCATCAATCCTAAAGTCAAACAAATCACCTGTGAGGGTTATTTCCCACCATTTGTATAAAGGTGTGGTGAACATTCCTTCCATACCCAGCGAATAAGTTTTTCCCACATTCTCGTACGATGAGAGAAGAACTCCCTCGTCGTAAACCGACCTTACACGTTCAATGTTATTGTGTTTGACACGATAATAGGTTTCGAGCGAAAGCTGTGATTGATTCCAGTTTTTAACATAGCTCAATTCCATCGCATCAATATACTCTGCATCCAGAGATGGATTTCCCTGACGAACGTTATACATATCCGACCAGGTAAGAAACGGCTCCAGGTAATAACTTCGCGGCCGATCGATACGACGAGAATAACTGGTCATGACTTGGTGGTCGTTGGGAAGTTTGTATGAAATGTGAAGTGTGGGGAAATAATCCCAACGGTCAATGGTATATTCCTCATTTACTGTTGAGGGAGTAGTAACCCTATAAGTATATTCACCTCTCAGCCCTAACTGATAACCCAACCGGCCAGTTTCTCCTCGATAGATACCATATACGGCATATATATCATGTTTATAATCAATATCGTTACTGAACAAGGGATCACTAACATAAGCCCCTAAATCTGTGTCGTAAGTAGACAGAGTAGTTTCGTCAACTGAACTACTTCTTCTTATCTGGAAACCACTTTCAAACATATTGCTCAGGCCCAAGGGTTTTGAATAATCCAACCTTATGTCCCATCTGCTTCCAGGGCCAACCTCAGTAGTTCGGGTAGCACTGTTGATCATTTTGTTGGCATCCAGCAACATGTTATCCGAAAATTCGTCGCCGTCGCGATAGCGGTAATTGGCCTGAAACAGCAATTCATGTTTTTCTTCCTTAAATTTATGCTGATAGTTTGCGGTAGCATTGACATAATCTGAACTTCTTCCTGATTCATTGATACTGTATTCCTGTGTGAGGATATTGCTATTGCTTTGACTGGTAAAATAATCAAGCTGCGACTCGCTCTCTCTGGAATAATAGCCCCCGGATGCCTCAAAAGAAACATTATCATTGTCTGAAATATCCCAGGTAAGGCCGCCTCTCAGCCCCTTTTGAAATCTGCTTCTTTCGCTTTCGCCTGCGGAGCTGTTGGTGGTTGTAATACCGTCAACGGTTGTCCTGCGTTCGCTAAAACTTTCTCTTGGCGACTTACGATCCTCGTACTCTGCACCCACAAAAACGTTGAAGTTATTTTTTCGATAGTTCAGCAAGAAATCCCCCCCATAACTTCCAAAGCTGCCTGCTTTTAGATTCACCAAACCTTGTACGCCAGGCGCCCTGTTTTTCCTGGTGATGATATTTACGATGCCACCGGTACCATCCGGTTCATACTTAACGGATGGGTTGGTAATAATCTCGATGTTTTGAATGGTTGAAGCCGGTGTTTGTCGCAATACGTCACTGGGATCAAGCACCGTTGGTTTACCATCCACCAATACCGTAAATCCCGTGCTGCCCCTTAACGAAACATTGCCTTCTATGTCCACACGAATGGAAGGCATATTCTCCAATACCTCCACCGCCGACATGGATGCCGATGTAAGTTGATCACCCACGCTGATCACCTTTTTATCAATCTGGTAATCGATACGTGGTTTATTCGATGTAACAATCACTTCGTCCAGGGCCTTGCTATCCACCTTTAGCAGGATCTCGCCTATATCCATCTTGGAAGAACGTTCTTTAATGACAATATCCCGAATAACCTCTTCGTTATAGCCTATAAATTTTATGGAGAGGTAATAGCTCCCCTGGTCCAACTTACCAATCTGAAAACGGCCATTTGCATCGCTTACGGTACCAGTGATCAATTCATTTTGCATCGAAGAGTATAAGGCTATCGTAGCATATTCGATAGGCTTATGGGAATTATCATCATATATGGTACCGGTAACTGTTCCCTTGGCGCTAACGGCAGGTTCTACAGGAAACATATTTGCTGAGTTGGCATTGCTTAAACAAGTGCCAATCATGGTAACAATTACTAATATTCGTTTCATTTGAAGGCAGTATTTTAATTGTATCAATATGCTTATACGGCATAAGCATAATTATTGAAATGATATTCTGGTTCAAAGTTGTGACAATTATGTCGTTTTTTTGACGATATACGGTGAACAACACAAATATGGTGGGGAACGAATCAATATGCTGTTGCGTCAAGGCAACGCTTTTTTTATATACCAGTAAAAAAAGCAATATCACACACAAAAACCACCAAGAATTTCTCCGGCTTTTGGGTGTGCCCTTTGCAAATTAATTACATAAAGAGCATCATCTTCTTAGGCCTTATGCTTTAAAGCAAGGCGTAAATGGTTAACTTGGAGTTGAAACTCAAACATTACAAAATTAAACTTACAATGCTTGACGATTTAAAGGATGATAATATAGCTTGAGAGTTCGCGGATGAAATCCGGATAAAGAATAAGTACGGCAAGATGATTTTGGTTTTCTTTCGTGATTAACAGGAGTATAACCGTTATTAATTAAATGTAGGGTCTTCAGGGAACCTCGACCAGGTTTTATAAACGTCACCCAGACTTTCCATGCTTTTTTTCCAGATATCCCCAATATCGTCACTCATGATCATATCTTCGTCAATCTCGGTAACAATCCATGAGTTTTCCTCAATCTCGCCCTCTAATTGCTTGGGCGACCATCCGGAATAACCTGCAAAAAACTTCACCTGCCGATAGGTTGCCGTATCACTGTTGATGAGACTTTTAATCTTTTCAAAATCCCCACCCCAATAAATATTATCGGTTATTTTCACAGAACCGGGCACCACATCGCCCAGTGTATGTATAAAATGAAGCGTGTCACTGGAAACAGGCCCTCCGATATACAACTCCCCTTTAAATGAAAACAAGTCCTCAATAACCTCGTCCGGGTATAGATTACTCGTTTTATTGAGAACGAACCCAACGGCACCCTGCTCGCCATATTCGGTAAGCAAAATGATGGACCTGCCAAAATAAGGCCCTTTCAAAAAAGGATCTGCAATTAGTATTCTCCCTTTTTTCGGCTTTAACTTTGGTAACCTGGTTTTGAAAATATTAAAATCCAACTGCCTCATATTTATCGTTTATCTATGGTCAAATTAATAATTAATCGGGTTTATAAAAAATTATTTGCTGCTTTTTAATGTATTAATTGTTGAGATCCATATTTTTTAAGACGAAATAAAGATTAACCCTATATTTGTTTGAAATTTAAGTCTGCACAAAAATAGCATAGATGTTACGGATAAAAATAATAATTATTTTAATGCTCACCCCGGTTACCATTGGCCTTCAAGCTCAAAATCACGCAATGGAAATAATCTCCCCCGAAATTATTGTCACATCTGTTGATACCGAAATAAAAATAAATTTCCACGAATTTCCCGATTCACTAAAAAAACAAGTTAACGTTACTATAGATGGCAAACTTCAGGTTATCTGCTGGGATAGGAATTATGCTTCAATCCATACCAGATTAAAAGATTCCTCTTCGCTTTCCGTAATTATTGATGGTGAAATTTCGTATAACGAGGTATTAAATCCTATTCCTTTATGGTTTTCTATCTTGCCCCCTTTAATTGCTATTTTAATGGCTTTGCTGACCAAAGAAGTTTTTTCCTCTCTGTTTGTCGGTTTAATGGTAGGAACAACCATCATTTGGAGATACAAAGGCTTCTCAATTTTTATGAGCCTATTTAAAGGACTGTTCAGTGTGGTTGACACCTATGCCCTGTCCGCACTTTTAGATTCCGACCATCTTTCTATCATTATTTTTTCAATGCTTATTGGGGGCATGGTGGCGCTCATAACATTAAACGGTGGTATGAAAGGAATTGTTGCTATTCTGGCACGATATGCACAGAGCCGCCGGTCGGGTCAGTTCATCACCTGGCTAATGGGACTGATGATTTTTTTCGACGATTACGCCAATACGTTGGTGGTGGGAAATACCATGCGACCCATCACCGATAAATTAAAGATATCGAGGGAAAAACTGGCTTACATCGTTGACTCTACCTCTGCACCCATTGCATCCATTGCCTTTATCACTACCTGGATTGGTGCCGAATTAAGCTATATCAGCGAGGGAATTAATCAACTGGGTATTGACAAATCGGCCTACCAAGTATTTCTCAGCTCACTAAGCTATGCCTTTTACCCTATATTTACTTTAGGGTTTGTTTTAATGTTGATCATAAAAAAAAGAGACTTTGGCCCTATGTTAAAAGCCGAACGCAAGGCTGGTTCCAGGGATTCAAACTTAAATATTGATCATCCTTCGCACAAACCACAAATAATGAAAGAAATAGAAGTGGACAGCCATGTACAAGGAAGATGGTACAATGCATTTATTCCTGTCATGATAGTTGTGTTTGGTACTATAAGCGGGTTAATTTATACAGGCTACGACGCAGAGGTATGGCATAATAATAACATCTCTCTTAGCACCAAACTTTCGGTAATTGTTGGCAATGCGGATTCCTTTAAAGCCCTAATATGGTCCTCTTTAGGAGGCGTGCTTACAGCCATGCTGTTAACAACTGCCCAAAGGGTTATGAATTTAAAAGAGGCTATCGAAGGTCTGGTAAATGGGTTTAAAACCATGTTTAATGCCGTTTTAATACTCATATTAGCCTGGAGCATAGCCTCAATTACTGACGATATGCACACTGCTTCGTTTATTACCGAAACCATGCGAAGCATTCAGCTGAGTCCTTACTGGATTCCCGGATTGGCATTTGTCTTTTCTGCCTTAATCGCTTTTAGTACAGGATCTTCCTGGGGAACCATGGCCATCATCTATCCTTTAATATTGCCTGCGTGCTGGAAAATATCGATGGATGCGGGATTGGATATCAACAGCGCTTTGCCCATTTTTTACAATGTGGTGTCAACCGTGTTGGCGGGGTCTGTTTTGGGCGATCACTGCTCCCCAATCTCCGACACCACTATTTTAAGTTCACTGGCCAGTTCGTGTAACCATGTTGCCCATGTAAGAACTCAATTACCTTACGCCTTGTTAGTAGGTGTGGTTTCATTGTTTGTTGGAACTATTCCCGGAGCTTTTGGTATTCCTGTTTGGATATTGATATTGGTAGGCTTTGCCTTGCTTTATGTAGCCATTAACAAATTCGGGAAAAGAGTAAGCTAGTGTCAATATATTTTTTGCTCTGACCGATTCAATAGAGGTGTATAGCCCACATAAAAAAACCTTTTCCGAAGCATAACTGCCTCGGAAAAGGTGGCTAACAAAAAAACCGAATCAAAGTTTATGGTTTAAAATCGGATGATGTGATTATTTCTTGATCACTTTTTTAGTGAAGATGTGTCCGTTTACTTCGGTGACTTTTACAATGTAAATCCCTTTGACCAATGAGCCGACTGGAACCACAACTTCAGGCATACGATTAGCTTCAACCTGCACCACTACCTGACCAACCACATTCATAACTTCTACCTTAGCAATAGCATCTGCCGTTACCGTAATTTGAGCATTGAATGGGTTAGGGAAGACTGAAACATCAGAAATTGCTTCTGTTATGTCTGTAGTGCCATCATCAATACCTGAAATGTAAATATCAGTAACCTCCCAAATATTATAAGAAATTGCATCTGAGGTATAAATAAAAGCGAAATATACAGTTCCTGAAAGATTGCCAATGTCGCTTATTGATGTCTTAAAAGCCCAACTTCCTTCTGAAAGTTCATAGGACGACAGTTCAACCCATGTTGCTCCGGCGGGATCCCCAAGACCATTATAATCTGAAGAATATTTAACAACCAAATTATCAAGGTAAGTATCAACAGCAGTTTCAAATTCAAGAGTTTCATCAGTAGTTCCTTCCAAATCAATGGCTGGTGTTATCAACCAATCCTCATTATCATTACTATTGCCACCTATACGAGCAAATGTTTTTCCGCTAAATTCACCATATTCCCATACCTCTGCACCACTGACAGAAATAGCTTCAAAATATCCTAAATTTCCGTCTCCGAAATCTTCCCAAAATATTTCAGTGTCATGGCCGTTAACTGTAAAGGTAGCGTCAGATTCATCATTTATGGTTGTACTTCCATAAGCAGCTATTCTTATTATGTAACCATTCCAATTCCACGCATTCAACGGAATTGAAAAGTCAAGACTTCCGACAGTTGCATCAACGGGATCAGCTATTAATTCTTCCCAACTTCCTTCACTAGTAAATATGTCAAATACAACCTCGGTAATTCCCGATGAATTCCATGTGATTGTAACATCCTGACCCGCACTAAAGATTTCACCTCCATTAGGATATGTTAGTTCAACAGTACCGCTGACATGAACATTTGCTGCACCTGGTGTTGGTTCAGCAGTAATAAAAGAAGAAGTATTTCTTTGTCCTCCACTTCCGTCAGGGCTTCTTTGAAGTGATTGAGTATCTTTTGCCCCACCACCAGCTTCATCCAATTGAGCTTCTCCTGCATTTAGAAGAACAAGCAATTCCGCATCGTCACTATCGTTAGTATCGTAAACAACCGCATCAACCAGATTTACTGTGGTTACAGGTGTGTCATTCCCAAAATCAGCAGCATTCCCTTGGTACAGTGCTACTGCATCTGCGCCATTTTGCAACCAACCACTTGAACCTGGAGATAATTCAATATTTGTTCCCATTCCTGTTGATCCAATAACAAAATAACCATTTGCGGGAATACTGTAATTATCTAAATCTATAGCCTCATAAGAAGCATTATCACTTCCATTAAATAAAACAAGCACATAACCGTCAAGTGACACTGCAGAACTACCTGCATTGTACAACTCAACAAATTCAGCTGCATCAGTTCCTGTTTGATCAGCATCAATTTCATTAATATAAATTTGCCCAAAAGCACCTGCTGAGAAAATTACAGCGGCAATAAAAAGTAAAATTTGTTTCATGTTATTTAAGTTTTAGAGTTTGTTAATTAGAACTAACCAAGTTAGATCTTTTATAATCTGATTGTTTTAGGGGACTATGATCAATCTGTTATCATAACATTAAGCCAATGAAACATTATGACAAATAAAAGATAGACGAAGTAAATGTTAAAGTCAAGTTTTCAACTTAACAAAAACACCAAACCCAAACCCAAACAACATGTTGAATGCTAATATATAATGATTCTAAAAAAGCAAACAAAGCAATTATAGCTCTTTATTTAAACAGGAAATAAACGTGATTTTAGCAATGACGAACCAGATTGCTCCAACCCGTCGGTATGTGGAGTAATCATTCGTTGATAAGCTAATGATTATTCAGAAGTTCGTTTAGGAGTTCAATTTTTCTTTCAACAGAAGCCTGATGCTCACCGTTATTTAAGCGTTTGGCCTCTTTAAGGTAGAATCTGGCCGTAACCGGGTTTTCTTGCATATGCAGTTCCGCGGTATACAACGCGGCATAGGGAGAAAAATACCTTGTGTCGGAATCCCCTAACTTAATCGCTTCGGTATAATGAAATATTGCGGTGGTATTTTGCTTTAACATATGGTAACATCTACCCAGGCGATATTGAAATTCAATCTGTTGATTTTGCGTATGGAAGGTTTTGGGCTCCATTTTAAGCAGACTATCAACAGCGACCTGGTATTTACCCGCATCAAACAATAAACGCGCACACAACAGCTTGTCATTGGGAATTTGATTCAGCATACTTTCGTACCTGGCCTGTTTGTCTTCCCATGTGGGATATTTTCCAAGCTGCTTTATTAAGTTCTGTTGCTGCATGTAGCCGCTGGTATCTCCTTTCAAAAATAATTGCCATGAACGATATCGGCACGCATCGGCCAAAAACTGGCCGGAAGTGTTCTTTACCGAAAACTCCGCCAAATCTTTTATTCCGGTTGAGTCAAGTGTTAATACCTTGTATTTTCCTCTTAAATAAAGCAAGGGTAAAAAACCGGCTGTTACACTATCTTTTAACCAAGTGTTATCCAAAACCGGTTTCCTGATTTTAAAGGCACACCGAGTTACAATAAACCGGGTCAGGGGCAACAAATCCTCAAATGATGCGTCCAGAATTAAGTTTTCAATCCTTTTTTCATCTATATCAAATTTTAAATAGGAAAACGCAAGATATAAAAGTGCTTCTTGTTTACTTCCTAATTGCCGATCGTTGACATATTGATACGTTTTAAGCGCATTAAAACCGATTGCGTGGTCCCCTGTAAAACCAATCCAACCGGCCATTTTTTTGTAGGGTTGCGGCATATTGCACATCAACAAATTAAAAATACCGGTTAGTTTTATATTATCGGTGAGCCTGGGGTGTTCTCTTTTGCTTTTTCGCCATAGCCTGTATGCCTTAAAGAATGAAAAAACAGCTGTTCGTTGATTGTCGGCACTGAATTCCATGATTCCTTTTTGCAGATATATTTCAGACAAAAAGGCTAAAGTTCTTTCGTCAAAACTCGAATCTTTCTCTATGATGCCCGTGATATTTTCCAGACGTTTGTTGTAATCTGTGGGTAACTGCCCCATTACCATCATGTCCAGAAATATTTTATAATGTTGTAAATAGGCGCGTTCTTTACTATTTTTCAGCGCAACCAGTAAAGAGTCTGTTTTTGTGGTGTCGAGGCTGATAATGCCATATAAGCTGTTTTGAAACGCAGTGTTTGCATCTTGTGCCTCAACGGAGCATGGAATAAGGGATACCGCGAATATTAAATTCAGTACAAATAGTTTTATCCTCGAGCCCAAACACATATACAATTAGTTAAATGACAACCAAAATTACGCAGAACGACAGGCATAATCAAAAAAAAGGCCACTTAAAAAGCGGCCTTTTGATATTTCATATCATTCGTTGCTATTCTTCAACCGGTTTTTGATCAATTTCATCATCTACCAAAATACGGCCACAATACTCGCAAACAATCACTTTTTTTCTGGATTTGATATCCAGTTGACGCTGGGGTGGAATTTTGTTAAAACATCCCCCGCAGGCATCACGCTCAACCGTAACAACAGCCAAACCGTTGATAGCATTTTTACGGATACGTTTGAAAGCGGTCAAAAGGCGATCTTCAATCGTGCTTTCGATTTGTGCGATTTTCTCTATTTTCTTTTCTTCGTCCACCTGTGTTTCACCTACAATTTCGGTAAGTTCTTTCTTTTTGGCTGTAAGGTCGGCTTTTCTATCCTCCAGCAATTGCCTTGAAGATTCAATCACCGTTTCTTTGTTATTCAGCTCCACGGTAAACTCTTTGATTCTTTTTTCGCTCAATTCAATCTCGAGCTTTTGGAATTCGATTTCTTTCGACAATGAATCAAATTCGCGGTTGTTGCGAACATTCGATTGTTGAGCTTCGTATTTTTTAATAAGTATACCTGATTCTTTTATTTCGTTTTTCTTTCCCGAAATAGAATCGTTTAACGCCTTAACTTCATTGTCGTAATTGGAAATACGGGTCTCAAGACCTTCAATTTCGTCTTCCAAATCCTGTACTTCAAGTGGTAACTCCCCTCTAAGTGTTCTAATCTTGTCAACCTCGGTTGCCACTTTCTGTAGGTCGTATAATGCCTTTAACTTTTCCTCTACAGACATTTCAGCGTTTTTATTTTTTGTTGCCATTCTGCTACAAATATTTAATAGGATTTGTATTTACTTTCGATAAATGAACCGCAAAATTAGGTATTTTTTTTGTAAGTAGCTCAAAAAAAACTTCTTTAGTAAATTGTTCGCTCTCAAAGTGCCCAATATCTGCTATTATTATTTCATTTTCGGCATCCGAAAACTGGTGATATTTAAAGTCGCCACTGATAAAAATATCTGCGCCAACACTTTTAGCTCGGTTGATTAAAAAACTTCCTGCACCTCCGCATACGGCCACTTTTTTTATGGGTTTGTTTAAAAGATTAGTGTACCTGACTGTTCCTGCGCCAAAGGTTTCTTTAATTCTTTTAAGAAAGGAAAGTTCGTCCTCAGGAGAATCCAGAATACCATACATCCCGGAACCGGCCTGCTCGTAACTATTATCCAAAGGATAAATATCATAGGCTACCTCCTCGTAAGGGTGTGCTTTTTTCATAGCCGAAACCACCCTTCCTTTAAGATGGGCCGGTACAACTGTTTCAATCCTGACTTCCTTTTCGGTATGAAGCTCTCCTTTGTTTCCAACAAAAGGGTTGGTCTCTTCGCCGGCCCTGAATGTTCCCTGCCCTTGCAAATTAAAACTACACGAATCGTAATTGCCAATATTTCCGGCGCCAACATCAAACATAGCTTGTCGTACCATTTCAGACTGAGATTCAGGAACAAAGGTCACTATTTTAAATAATTCCCCTTTTTTGGGTGCAAGGATTTCACAGTCCTTTAATCCTATTTTCTCGCATATTTTGCCGTTTACACCTTTCATCACACTATCCACATTGGTATGTCCTGCATAAATCGCAATACTGTTTTTAATGGCCTTTATAATGACGCGTTCGGTATAATTGTTTCCGTTAAAACGCTTAACACCTCCCATCGCAATGGGATGATGAGCGAGAATAAAGTTAAAACCCAATTCAATGGCCTCATCGATCACTTCCTCGGTAATGTCAAGTGTTATTAATATTCCATTTACATCGTCATTTTTATTGCCGATGATTAATCCGGCATTGTCGTAACTCTCCTGAAACGAAAGCGGAGCGAAGTCTTCGAGTATTTTAGTGATTTGTTTTATTTGCATGATAAAAATTTAGTATAAAGTAACAAGATGAAAGTGGTTCAAACAGTCTATTTCCTTTTTCTCATCCCTCACCTCCTACACCAATTGTATAACAAAATCAGCCGTAAGCCATTTTGCTTATTACAATGGTTAATGACTATCCAGAATCAACGTGGTTTTAAGAGTGAAGCGCACTAAAGGCACAGTTTGATTAATAAACGTTATTACTGCTCATCTCTTATCTCACTGTCTGACTCAAGATTCTCTTTCATCTCCATTAGAACAGCTCGGATGTCTTTAAGTTTAGTAATCACTTCAAAGTTGTTGATGGTATCTTCCCGGTTATCTTCCAGCTTTTTTTGCGCACCTTTCAGCGTCATTCCTTTTTCCTTTACCAGGTGAAAAATCAAATGAAAATTATCTACATCCTGAGGTGTAAAAAGCCGGTTCCCTTTTTTGTTTTTAAAGGGTTTGATGATTTCAAATTCCTTCTCCCAAAAGCGAATAAGCGAGGTTTTAACTTCAAACATCTCCGCCACTTCACCAATGGTGTAGTACATCTTTTCTATTTTCGGTTCTTTGTAAGGCATACAATTAGTCAATAGTCATTGGTCAATAGGCATTAGGCATTTGGCGCATAACAACATTCCGTCGCAAAAAATATTTAAATATTGACGGGAAGTCATTGCTTATTCTTGTCACAATATTACTTGAATTTTAGGAAAAATCAATATTTCACTTAGCTTGAGATATTATTTAATGCCAATCTATTGCCAAGTCAAGAATAGTGATTCTTGTATTCCAATAGCGCCGTCTATTAATACGGCGATTCATTTTTCTTATTTCTCCATTTCCCCAAAAATCCTACAATTTCCTTCATACCACCACAATGGAACCAACAGTAGGTTACCTTTTATTAGTTACCTTCTGTAAGTTACTTTTGGTAAGTTAACCAAAAAAAACAATACCTCTAAAAACACAAGCTCGACTCTTCCTCCACCGTGTTAAAGGCGATAAAAGTATTGATGAATACCGAGTTAATATACATGGATTTCGACGAAAATCGGGGATGCTTATTATGACGTGTATGAACTGTTTTTTAAACGGTGGAGTGAACATTTTGCAAGATAGATTCAATTATGGCAACAGAAAGCATACAGCCAAACACAACAATGGCCATTGACTTTTTACAGCAATTAGGTTTGCAATGCCGCTCTTAAAAACTATTTTTGGGAAAACTTGTTTTTATGAGAGCCGCATTCTTCCTGTTTACATTTTTGGTAACATTTCATATTCATGCCCAAAACGATACTCTTATCTCCTTTATTGGCGTAGGCGATATGATGTTGGGGACAGACTTTCCAAAGAAAGAATACCTTCCACCAAACAACGATCCTTTGCCCTATGTTGCTGAAGCTATTCCCTACCTAAAAAGTGGCGATGTAACATTCGGGAACCTGGAAACTTGTTTGTTAGACGAAGGCCCTGTGGTAAAACGATGCAAGGATACCACCAAGTGCTACGCCTTTAAAATGCCCGAGAAATACGGATTGACGTTGAAAGAAATGGGTTTTGATTTCCTCAACCTGGCCAACAACCATATTCGTGATTTTGGCGTATTAGGCATGCAAACGACCCGTCATCATCTTGCAAAATTAAATATTGCCTGGTCGGGTTTATTGGATAAGCCGACAGACACTATCACGTCCAAAGGTTTAAAAATAGGGTTGGCAGGTTTTTCGCCTAACACGGGAACGGTGGATATCAATGACCTGCCCAATGCCATACGAATTGTTCAAAACCTAAAAGATACATGTGATATCGTTATAGTCTCTTTCCATGGAGGGGCCGAAGGAGCAGAACACCAACATATAACCCGGGAGAAAGAAACTTTCTACGGAGAAAACCGAAGTAACGTATACGAGTTCGCCCATGCCATGATCGATGCAGGGGCCGATATTATCTTTGGTCACGGTCCGCATGTTACCCGAGCCATGGAAATTTATAACAACCGATTTATCATCTATAGTCTGGGTAATTTTGCCACTTATTCCCGCTTTAACTTAACAGGTCCCAATGCACTGACGCCTATCATTAAAGTGTATACCAACCGGAAAGGCGAATTTATCAAAGGTGAAATTATCCCGTTCAAACAAATCAAAAATGTAGCCTTGGCATACGACAGTAGCAATGGGGTTATTCATAAAATTAAAGATCTTACCAAAATTGATTTCCCGGAATTAAACCACAGACTGGTGATAGAACCTGATGGTAAGTTCAGTATGCCGCTGGAAAGAAAAATGGTACCCAAGAAGGTAATCTGCAGCGGACAGTTATCATTAGGCAGCAGAAAGTTAGTTGACATTAGACAATAAAATTATTGTCATCAATAAAATTGGAATCCTTAATATTCTCGATCCCCTTTTAAAATATAAACCTTATTCCAATAGAACCAACTTTAATGAAGGAGGCAATAATAGTTTAAGATTCCAATATGAAGGCACGGTTATTATAAACTTATGCATCAGAAATCCTGTTACGCTATTAAACCACATCAAAACAAGATGTTTCAATTCTCCAGAGCGTTGCTATTCCTCTTTTCTGCAACTCCCTGTTTTATAGTATCGTAAATACTCATTACGTACCACTATTCCATAATCCGGCCTTAATCAACAGACGATCCCTTCTTTGAAAATTTGACAGCACGGGTTTAACGGCCTAACCAGCTAGCGTAATTTTAGTTACAAAGAATTAATTTAACATCCCACGATTTAAAAAACCGTAACATCTGTGGACAAACACTTAATATATCGGCGGATACTTATGCGGATCGAACTCAGTCATAATTTCATAAATGGCCTCGTAAACATCTTCGGCATTTGGGTTCGAGAAATAATCTCCATCCGTGCCAAAAGCTGGTCGGTGATCCTTGGCCGTAACGGTTCTTGGAGCCGAATCCAGGTATTTGAACGCCCCGTTTTTCTCTACCACCTGCTGCATCATAAATGCGGTGGTACCACCCGGAACATCCTCGTCGAAGAACACTACCCTATTGGTTTTTTTAACGGACTCCAATATCACACCATGAATATCAAATGGCAACAAGGTCTGAACATCAATCAACTCGACAGAAATCCCGATGTCAGACAACTGCTGCACCGCTTCCATGGCAATACGCACGCAGGAACCATAGGTCACCAAAGTGGCATCTTGCCCCACATGTAATACTTCAGGAATTCCCAACGGGATGTTGAATTCTCCAATATTGGAAGGTTTTGGTTCACGGATTCGGTATCCGTTTAGGGGTTCAATCACTAATGCCGGATCGTCTGCCTGTACCAATGTGTTATACATACCGGCTGCCCGGGTCATATCACGAGGCACACACACATAAACACCCCTAATGGAATTGATCACCATGCTTGTTGGCGAACCTGAATGCCAGATTCCTTCCAGCCTGTGACCACGTGTACGGACAATCATCGGAGCTTTCTGGCCTCCCTTGGTTCTATATCTTAAGGTGGCCAAATCGTCGCTCATGGTTTGCAGGCCGTACATCAGGTAATCGAAATATTGAATCTCGGCAATGGGACGCAAACCGCGCAAAGCCATTCCCAGACCTGTCCCGATGATGGTGGTCTCCCGGATTCCCTCATCCCAGATTCGCAGGCTACCGTACTTTTTCTGTATGCCTTCCATGGATTGATTCACCCCTCCAAGAACACCTGTATCCTCGCCAAAAGTCACTAATTCCGGTATTTTGGCGAATAAAGCATCAAAGTTATCCCTTAAGATCTCCCTTCCCGGAACTTTCTCCACTTCTTTGGGATAATGAGGTGGGACAACCGGAACCTTAACCGCGGCAAAGTCATCTTCAGAGTACAACCTGTCATTATACATCTCGCTGGTTTTTTCGCGATAATCCGCAATCCAACGTTGTAAATTAAACTTAAGGCTGTCCGGGTTATTACATGTGTTACAGATATGCCGCAATATTTTCCTGGCAGTGGATAGTATCGCTTTACGGTTCAACGTCATTTCATTTTTCAACTCCTTCACCAAAGTATCAATGCGCTCATCGTTTTTACCGGTACACTTACACAGCCTTTTGTCCACGATATCCAGCAGCATATCCCTCTCTTCTTTGAGGGTGGCCATATTCTGTTTCCAGGCTTTCTTTTTGGCTTCGTCAACTTCCTGACGGGCTTCGACTTCAATTTTGTCCAGTTCTTCGGCCGTTGCCAACGAACGTTCAATCATCCAGTCTCTCATCTTAACCAGACAATCAAAATCTTTTTCCCATTGCAGACGTTCTTTCGACTTATACCTCTCGTGCGAACCTGATGTTGAATGCCCAACAGGCTGCGTCACCTCCTCCACATGAAACAATACGGGCACATGCTCTTTTCGACATTTGGCCACTCCTTCTTCATAGGCCTGGCACATACCAGCATAATCCCAACCTTTCAATTTATAAATAAGAATACCCGTTTTGTCTTTAGCTCCCTTCTCGAATCCTTTTAATAGCTCTGATATACTTCCCTTGGTTGTCTGTACGCTTTTGGGTACCGATATCCCATATCCGTCATCCCAAACCGACATGGCCACCGGTATTTGATGAACCGCGGCCGCATTCATGGTTTCAAAGAAATGTCCTTCCGATGTACTGGCATCGCCAATGGTACCAAAGGCAACCTCATCGCCTCCCTTACTAAACTTAACAGATTCCTTAAGCGCAGGACTGTTCCGGTATATTTTAGATGCGAAGGCCAATCCTATCAAACGGGGCATTTGCCCGGCAGTTGGGGAAATGTCCGAAGAGGTACATTTCATATCTGCAATATTTTTCCACTCTCCCGAATCGGTTATGGTTCGTGTCCCAAAATGATTGTTGAACGAACGACCGCCATTATCAGGGTTTAAATCCGTATCGGTTTCTCCGTATAAAGAAGCAAAAAACTGCACTGGCGTTGACATTCCCGCTGCCAGCATAAAAGTCTGGTCGCGATAATACCCCGAACGCCAATCACCTTTCTTAAATTGCTTGGCCATAGCTATCTGAGCTACTTCCTTGCCATCGCCAAAAATTCCAAACTTGGCTTTTCCGCTCAACACTTCCTTGCGTCCTGCAATACTCATATTGCGGCTCATATGACCGATGCGATAATCGTTCAACACCTCTTTTTTAAACTCGTCAAAACTAATTCCTGAATTCGATATCATGCTTTTATAATAGACTATTTGAGTTTAGACAATAGATTTTTTACTCATTTTATTTCTTCCAAAATGATTATAACCTATTTTTTACCGACGAACAAAGCTAATAAGAATTATTCTAAATAAAACTGCAATGTGTCATTCTCTATTGAAATAATATTTGGTTTAATAACACCAAATAAAATTGCGCAGTTGCCTTTCCATTTCCCAATCATCAAACATATTTTTACACGGTTTGTTTATTAAATACTATAATTGCGTATTTTTGCACATACAAAATCAAAAAATAGAGAAGCTATGTTTTTAAAAGTATTATTACTAAGTATTGTGTTGGTGGCAGTGGTGTTTGTATTAATGGCTATCAGTATTTTGATTAAAAAGAAAGGAAAATTCCCCAATATACATATCGGGAGCAACAAGGAAATGCGTAAAAGAGGTATTTCCTGTGCGACTACCCAAGATAAACAGGCACGAAAAGAAACCATTAAAATTAAACCGTTGCATTTGGGTGGCGATGACGAAAGCCAGACGCTTAGTTGTTAATCAGATATTAGTTCTTGGTCAATAGTCCGTAGTTATTAGTTTGTTAGAAATTTCCATTGACAATTGACCAATGACTATTCACCTATAATCAACTTCTCAAACCCTCGGGTATATTTCACCTGGTTTTCCCCACTTTCATCTACATAAATAAAATAGCCTTCTGTGTTTGGAAGAGAATCTATCAAAGCATAACCCTTTTCTAATCCCATAACCATACAAGCGGTGGCATACGCATCGGCCCTCATGCAATCGGGGGCAATGATAGATGCGCTTAATACAGAATGCTGCACAGGATAGCCTGTCTTTGGGTCGATGGTATGTGCATATTTTTTACCGTCTTTAACGTAGAAATTACGATAGTTACCCGAAGTGGCCAGGGCCACATTCGTCAGTGATAGAATGGCCTGTAACTCTCTATTCAAAGCCGCTTTATCATCAATAGGTTTATCAATGCCAACCCGCCAGGAAATACCTTTATGGTTAATACCACTAGCCCTTATCTCTCCACCAATTTCCACCATATAGTTTTTTATACCCTGCGAAGCCAGATAATCGGCCGCCACGTCCACGCCAAAACCTTTTGCAATAGCACTGGCATCAAGCATGATATCCGGCTTAGCCTTATTAAGGAAATCATCGTTTAAACTAACCATATCCATGCCAACATTCGGCATCAGTGAATCAATCAATTCTGGGGTCACCTCATCTTTCTTTTTAAAACCGAAACCCCAGACATTCACCAACGGACCGACTGTCATATCAAAAGCCCCTTTCGAGTTTTTATAGACCTCCTGACCAGAAAGGAAAACCTCTTTCATCATGGGATCTATCTCTGCACCTTTTTCGCTCAAGTTAAATCTGCTGATGGTAGATGTTTTTACATAAGTTGACAAAGATGCATTTACCTCATTCAAGGCGGTCATTACGCCTTTATCTAAAGCATCATTCCCCTGAACAGGCTGATAAATAATATGGTAGTAGGTTCCAAAAATAGGACCTTCTATTTTTACATAGTCGTAAGACTTTGTTTGGCACGACAAAGTTACTAAGGTCAGGAGTATGATAAGGATCTGCTTCATTATTTAATTTTTTGAGATACAAGCGCAAAAATAACGCAATATCCGAAGCAGACAAAGTTTAAAATCCTTTAGGCCGAATCTCACTTCTGATTCCCATTAAACCCGCAATATGCATTAGAAAATATATTACACATTGAAATTGTTTCAAAACAAGACACTCCGCTGCTTCACTTCAACTCACCATAACGATGCTCCCGAAAGTAATCGGGACAAGTTATGCCTCGTTTCAGTAAAGACTTGTTTTATTGCACTTTCAATGTTCACCACGAAGTTCTAATGCATAATCCGAGTTAAAGTTATGCGGATAATTTGACATACGGTTCTGAAAAGTTAAAACGGATTCTTTAACGATCACCCCTTGGTCAATATTAATTGCTTTTCGGATCGTACTATTTTTCATCCAACCCTTACGTCCTTCAATAATAGCAGATAAATATATAATTAATGCAGCTGAAATTGACCTTGAGGCACTTTCCCACAGATAACTTGGTGTATGATCTACAGCATAGTAGTCGACATTACCAATATGTTGCAAAGGATTTTTAAATGTGGTTGGCTTCGCAAAATAGAAGCCCATACCTTCGTCGCAACTGACATCGATAATTAGAGTGCCTGGTTTTAAAATATCTTTTTCTTCTTCCGTCACAAAATTGATTGGATGGTCTGTATCCTGATAAACACCATTAATAATAATTTCAGATTCTCCAATTAAATCCGATAGAGGCAGTACCGTTCCATCATGCTCTACCGCAACAAGTCTGGGTTCATTATCAACACCATCACGGATACGGATATAATGAACATCCAAAATTTCTTCACGCACCTCATGGTCCGGCCTCTGGATACAAATCGTTATATCCCTGAATCCATGTGCCTTTAACGCATAAATGGCACCTCTGCTAACTGCACCAAAACTAAAAATAATTACTTTCCGCTGGTTGCCATAATGACCATCGATGCCTTTTAATTGTAATGCATGAATAACGGCACAGTAACCTGCCATTTCATTATTTTTATAAAACGTATGTCTTCCTACCCGACCCTCAGGAGTCCAAACAAACATATCCTCAAAGGCAATAAGTGTCAATTTTCGGTCTATCGCTATTTGAGTAATGTCATTTTGTTGGGCGCAATGCGGATATCCCCATATAAACCCACCTTCTTTTATTTCCTGTAAATCGGCCAATACTGGTTTTGCAATAATTACAGAACCAATTTCTGTCAACAATTTATGACGAGAAGCCACACCTCCTGCACGAGAAGTGAAAAACTCGTCATCCACACCAAAAGGTGCGCCATACCCTTCTTCAAAAATTAACTGCCTCCTGATGTTCTCCGGAATCCGTGTCAAGTGATCGGGATGAATCGGGACGCGTTTTTCATCTTGTTTTCTTGAAGTACCAATAACTCCTAGCATAATTCTTTCCATAAACTTTTCTCTTTAAATTTTTGCCATTAAAAAAATATTATCGGCTCTACATAAGTAATCCAATGAGAAATTTATTGCCAGAGAGAATGATTATGTTGTTTCGTAGCAAAATGAAGCAATAACTGATTGAAGTAAGAAGTGGTATAAACCAGTCGCAATTTACTCTATTTATTCAAGAAATACATTTTTTTGATAACCGAATGAATTATATTCAACAAAATTCTGCTTACGTTCAAACACAAAAAAAACTTTTACATACTACAGTTGTTCTTCGAAAAACACAAAATTGCTCATTTTTCGCACACTATATAAAAGCATTATTCGTTTACCTAATATATCAACATACACAACACAATGGAACCGGCATGGCCGCCTGCCTGTTGCAGACAGGAGCAAATTATTAGGACAACCTATTATTGTTAGTTTTTTGCACTGGTTATTAAGGTTTTGCTATTATTTATACATGAAAAAAAACATTTTACTAACGGCCTTACTCCTGGCTGTTCTACACCCTACTTTTGCGGCTAAGAAAGGCAAACCGACATTGCTGGTTGGGTTTTACGGAGGAGTGAATTTTACCCAACCTGCCAGCTTATACTCCTACAGCGTAAATAATGTTCTTGGCTCAACATCCGATATAACCCCAAAGAACTACCATGGAATGTTAAGTAATCGGGGTAACCAGTTTGGTTTTGCAATGTTTTACCCTGCTTTTGGCAATCTACATATTGGGTTGCTTCCATCTTATAGCAGTTACAAGTATGCCTATACAACAGAACGAAGTTGGACCGAAGAAACTGGTTCTACTCTTAATGATGAAACTGAACACATTCAAAAGCTCAGGTATTTTGAGATCCCCTTATCGGTTCGTTATTATGTGGGCACTACTAAGCTTAAACCCTTTGTTGAAGGCATCGTTTCTTACGGGATGATGCATACGGCAGACAAAACAGCAAATTCGGAATTTACCAGAGACAACGGAGCCACTGCTTCTGTTGTTCAAAGCACCTCGATAAAATCGGATTATAGCGACAATTTTATCACCAGCAGGTTCGACCTGGGTGTTGGAGCAGGAGTATCCTACGACTTTAATCAGATTATTCTGATGCTGGGTGCGTCGTACTACATTAATATAAACAATGTTACCGATGAAGAAAATCGCTATTCGAACGATTTGTTTGTAGGCAATGCTTATGATGTTCAGGACGATCTTAACCTACATGCTTTAAAAGTGAATCTGTCGGTGATATTTCCTATCAGCAAAATCACCAAACGTTCCGATATAGAGTGTAATTATTTTAGAGAACAGAGAGATAGAAAGAAAAGGTAATCAATCAACAGCCAACATGATGCAACATAGTTACGTTTTAATATACAGTTTAGTTCTAACATTGTTTTTATGCTCTTGCGACATTAGAAACAGTAATGTAGAACCCGAATACAATTTTGTTAAGGTTTACGATGATGAAGATGTTACCAAGTCTTATTTCCCTGTAGGCGCAATAGAAACTGATGACGGAAGCATCATTATATTATCTGCCGTAAATGATTCGCAGAGCACAAACTACCCTACTATTCATGTGATGAAAACGGATAAAAGCGGAAACCCGGAATGGGAAACGAACGTTGATCCCGCTTACGTTAGTCCCGTCACGGGCCTACTGAGTTTTGGGGGCGAGATACGCTTTGTATGCATGGACGATAACTCATTTATAGCACAGGTAATGGAGATAAACACCGTTACAGGTGATGTTACAGAGGTAGGCGATATGCCCGATAGCTATCCGCTTGCAGCTCATTACTCGCCGGAAACCAACACACTTGTGATAGCATCGTACGATGGAATTGGTTACAATACCATGATTACCGGATATGATGCTTCTTTGAATTTATCCTTTGAGCTTATCTCACCTACCAACAAGGATTTTTCTTACGATATTTTTCAGCACTTAAAAAAACAGCGTGCTCCTTTTCCCTTTTTCATCCATTCTTTTGAAAACAACGGGATAACCTACTACGGCGTAAATGCTTTTTCAAACTATACCTTATCCTTGCTTTTTGTGAATCACAGCAGCAAAACCATCAGCGGCAGGGTAAACGGATACCAGGAACAAGGTGGAATAGGCGCAACGGTTAATAAGGCAGATGGAGTGTTTGCCATTGCCAAATCAAAATTTAATATTGGAGATATTGCCTTTGCTACAGAAGCGGCCATTGATGTTAACGGTATTCAGAACGTGACCCAACTTGAAGATATAGCTTATCCTGAATTATCGACAAAATCGAATGTTAAAATCGTAAAGGAAGAGTTGAATGGGAAAGAAATGTTGGTATATGCCGCCACAACCAACAGCAATCAATTGGCATTATACTTTTTTGACGCCGAAACCAATGAATTAAAACTCACCGAATACCTGGGACATACTAACCCTGTAGAAATATCCAGTTTCTTTAAAGCCAATGACGGTGGACTTATAATTGCCGGAAAAACAATGGTAGCAGGAAGATACGAACGTATTATATTATACAAAGTGGCAACGGATGAGATGGATTTTTAGTTATTAGTTGATTAGTCAATGGTATAGTTGACTTTAAAAGTGACGTTTTCAACAAACGAAAAATGTTGTCATTTAAAGGTGTATGGACCCGAAGTTAATAAACAATTCAAGGGTACGGGGTGTCGCTTCGCTCCATATTCGGCATTCAGCCTTGGGAAACCAAACAATACAAATTGATTAATATAGGAAGCATAGGCTAATTTACCCCCGGTCCCTTCGTCTTAGACGCAGTACTTCCCCCGGTTTCAGAACCAGGGGAAGAACCAATGACTCTAATATCCATTGACCAATGACTGAACTATTACCTATCTTTTGACAATAATCTTACCGCTTTCCGTGTACTGTTTTGTTTCTACGGAGAAAAGATATTGGCCTACCGGAAGGTTGTTTACCAACAGGTAAAAATTGTGATCCCCATAATTCAGGAACTCTGTTTTATGCAGATACACCACTCTGCCATTTACATCAAAAATCTTTATTTTGGCACTGCCGGGCATGGGCATCTTAAATTGAATAGTCAATCTATCGGAAACAGGATTTGGGAAAGCTATGGCATTAACAAAACCCGCTTCCAGCTCTCTAACACCGATATCCAGGCCAAAAATATCAATCCTGTTATCAATAAAATCGCTAAAGCGGGCTACCTCCAGGGTTTCTTTGCTGGCTCCAAACCAATCCTGTAAAACGGACGTATATACCTGACGATAATCGACCTGGTACTTCATATTCCCCCCAATCAAATCGCTGAGGTCGGGATTGTCGCCTACCACCTGGCTTTTCACGGCTTTCCCAAAAACAAATACCGGGGTTGAGCTTCCGTGGTCGGTACCGTAACTATCGTTGGATTTCACCCTACGGCCAAACTCGGTAAAGGTCATGGTCAGCACTTTATCCTCCAATTCCATATTGGCCAAATCATCCTGAAAGGCTTTAATGGCCGATGACAAATGGTACATTAACGAAGCATGTATTCCAAGCGTAGAATCGTTCTCGTCCACCTGATTCCCATGTGTATCGAACCCACCCATGCGGCACATAAAAATTCGCGTTTTAATTCCGCCTTTCAGCAAACGGGCTATCAGCCTAAGCTGACCCGACAGGGCATTTTTCTTATATAGCGCCAAGGTGGGCGCAGGGTATTCTGTAGGGTAATCAACGGTTGAGTTAGAACCATTATCGTACACTTGCTTTAAGCGCTCGGCATAAACATTCGACATACCTTCGAACTGCCACAGATATTCCAGTTCTTCACCCGCATAACCATCGGGCTTATGCAAGGTTGCATTATCTACCCCCACCCCGTTAATCAGCTCGTAAAATGCTTCGGGACTTTGTACGTTTAATCCAATGGGTATTCCTTGTTCCCTGTGAAAAGCCAACGACATGGCACTCCCCATCTCTATGGCAACGGGATCTTTCATGGTCTCACTTGGAAATGCATCCGGGTAATTGGGGTATTCCAGATTAAGGAACCTACCCATCCATCCCGAAGTGACATCAGCCTGGTCTTCGGTACCATCCAACCCCATAAAAACCAGGTCGCGCCCTCTAAAATGCGAACCGTTCATATCGGGGTAACCCACATTCTGAATAACAACTGCCTTGTCTTGGTCATACAGTTGCTTGAAATGAATCATATCAGGGTGTAATCCTACCTGTCTGCGCTCAGGAATGGATTCATCTACGTTAATATAACTGCGCTCCCCATGATCGGGCAGTGCGATATTCGCCCTCAAATTATAATATTCGTTGTATTGACCAATGGGAACCAACGAGTTAAGCCCATCATTACCGCCATGTAACTGAATAAAAATTAGCACATTTTCGTTATTACCTTCCAACGCGGCTTTGGCCATGGCCGTTGTGGGCATCATCGCCCTCACCGGTACACCACCTAAGGCAAAAGTACCTGCAGCTGTTGCACCTATATTTCGTATAAAACTTCTTCTTTTCATATTGATTAGCATTAAGACAAACGAACACAAAGACGCTGGGACACAAAGTTTTTTTTTAAAATAACTACCCCTGTTTATCTCTGTTTAAATCTTTGAAAGGATGCTGTCAAATATAATTCCCACGCTTACTTGCAGATTATGGTGAACTCATATTTGGCAATACCTTGCAGCGATTAATTAGCACAATTGGTATTCAGGCGACTGCATAATAGCATTGATCAAGATCAAAATACGGGATTCAACGGTGGTTTTATATTGGCTTGGATCAGAAACATAGTTGTTCCATTCCGCGGTCCACGCCGATACGTACAAACCATCCAGAAACACGGTGGTCAAAAAGAAATCACGTCTTTCCGCAGCTATCGGGAATGGAATCATCAATTCTATCAATGCATCAACCAGGATATTAGCATCCGCAGGAGTAGAAATTGCACCACCGTTCTCAACCCAGGACAGGACATCTATTTTAATGCCTAGAACTTCGCCCTTGGGGTTTACTCCATTTAAAATATACTCGGCAAACTTATATCTGTATGCCAACGTATGAGGCCTGATCCAGTTTCGGCTGTAAATAGGGAATTGATGATAAGCCGGATAACCTGCCACTTCGAACGGCTCGTAGAAATTAAGCCCTTGTTCTTCTATAAATTCAAAAATACCATCGATATATACCGTATTGTACAAAGTATCCAAGTCAGCAGGAACATTTACATCGAACAACCGCAAAGTTCCTAAAATAAGATCGATAGGGGATTTGATGATAGATCCAATGATATTATTGGATGTTGCTGCATCATCCACATCGTAAAAATGCTGGCTGCTTAACATGGCTTTTACCAATGTTGGCATATCATAGCCCGAGGATTTAAACTGGGCGGCCAATGGCACGATTACATTGGCCTCAATGTCATTATCAATCATATAATAAACAAAAAAGCGGTAGAGTTTGCGGGTGATAAAGCGGGCCGCTTCGTCTTTATCAAAAATCATCTCAATCATCTCATCAAACTCTTGCCTGGCCGCATCGCTGGTAGCATAACCGTTACTTAGTGCTGATGGTGCTATTATCCTGTTATCGAACCTGCTGCTAAACACCTTTTCTCCGGCGTCGTGCCTGTTGGCAATAAAAGTGTCACCGCTTTCCACTTCTCTTAATACACCTGTGGGTAATTGTGTATCTTCATTTATATTTCCAAAAGAATGGTCAACCTGATATCCTGTCAAAATCCGTGTAGCGGCCTTAATATCATCCTCGGTGTAATGGGTATAATCGCCCAGGCTCACCTGTGGTCCCCGACCAATGGAATACAGCTCGAACATCTCCCGTGCAAAATTTTCATTGGGACTGCTTACATCGTTGGTGCCATTATCTAAATAAATAAGCATGGCATTATCCATACAAATGTGTTTAAACAGCTCCTTGAAACTGCCAAAAGCGAATTGCCGATACAAGGCATTCTGATAGTAGATCATTTCTGATGATTCCACCAAACTGCGCCGAACAGGTAAATGGGTGTGAAAAAAGTAAGTTAACCTTTCGGAGATATTAGTTCCCGAATTTCGCATCTGTTCCAGATGGCAGATAATAAAATAATCGGTCAACTCTTTTTGCCCGCTGTTGCCTCCTGTTGCTGCAGGGTTTAACCAGGTTTCACCAGTCTTTAAATCGACGGGTAATTCGGGCGGAGCAGGCTCCGAGAAGAGTTCATTCATGGCCTCATCAACAGTATAAGAAGCAAACTGTTGAATGGCCGCCTCAGTAGGTCCAAAAGTAGCCCGCCGTAACAGATGGGCCGCATTTGTTCTTCCTAAGGCACCAGATAATTTGTCTGTTGCTGCCATTAAGTTGTGTGTTGTGTTGATTTATTTAAAGATAACGAAATTATTTTTCCAATAGTATTTCAGGTAATGGATTACTTGTTTGAGTGGTGGAATTGAAATACGGATTGATCATTTTTTGTCCACAGTTTAAAAGGATTTAACAGATTATTGGCATTTGACAATAGTAAATAATACCAATTAAGATTTGAATGAAGGTTTTAACAAACTTGCGACAGATGCAAAAACAAAATGGACAACATTATAATTCCAAACAGCCAGAAGTGCATTTGGAATTCACGCCAACGGCTCACCCCAATGAACAAAAATCATTTTCAAGATTCAGGCACCCGAACTTTATTGGAACTGGAACTATTGTTTATTTTGCATTTGTCAGCAAGTCATTTAAAAGCTGCTGATGTTTTTCGGGTTCTTTGGAGTCTAATAGACCGCAAATCATACCCCGATCATATACTAGCACTACCTTACCAATATATGGGTCTGCAAACACATATTGCTTTGGCTTAAGCTTTTTTTTGTATTTAACTCTATCGAAATATTTTTCAAGTAGGGTTTTACACTTCTCATCGTTCCCTTTGTAGGCAAACAAACGGATTTTTTCTCCAGCATTATTGTATTCTACCGTACACACACCATCAAAACCGGTAAGGCCTATAAAGTTTTCTGCCATATAGCGTTCGGAATAATCAATTTTGTTTTCATTTGGAAACCAATTGAACTGCATCGGTAAAGAGCAATCTTTGCAGATGGATGCTGCCACCCTCCTTGCAAAAGTCAACAGCTCTGTTTCATTTACTTCGGGTTGTCCATTATATATTTTCACATAATAATCTCCTGCTAGAAGAAACACCGCTCCCCCATCAATAAATCCTTGTGCCCCAATATTATTTATACTTGCAGTTTGAGGCCTTTCCTCGGAATAGATACCAAAGGCCAGCATTGGATTTCCATGACGGTAAAGCTCCAAGGTTAACATTTGCCCGGATGAATTTTTATAATCGACCACCCACAAATCCTTGAAATCATAACCCAAATAAAAATCGGATGCACCATTGATATAATCGTAAAGGTTATCGGGAGAAAAGTATTGTTTTTCACCTTCAATGTCCCAGGCATTTATGTTGGCAAATTTGGTTGGATAAGATTGGGAGAAGGCAGAATATTGGATTGATAGGATTAGGAGTAAAAATAATTTTCTGTAATTCATAAGTAAATAGGTTCTAGGATTAAGGGATAATATCTTGTTTACCTGACGCTTAATTAAGACGCCTTCTATTAGGTATAGGGAACGGTTCTGATTCGCATTAGATACAGAACCGTTCCATTGCCCTGTTACACGATAAAATCGTCAGGCACGTCCATTAAACGGCAAATATCTTGTACTCTTTCGCCCACGGCAAAATCCTTAACACATGTTACCGTGCACTCATCACAGTTTGCACAAGCATTACTATTGACCTCCATGTGCGACAACAAGTCTTTAGCCTGATTCATATCCCGATAACCATAAGTATACATGTACGAACGCATTATTTCGGGGATTGGCAGATTGTTTTTACACATTCCTTCACAATGGCTGCACTGATTGCAGTATAAGCCTGCCACATCACGGGCATAGTCCAGATCTTTTTCTTCCTTTTTGGTCAGCTTAAGATCTTCCATTACCGAAAAGCTTTCTTCCAGATGTTCGAAAGAAGTGAATCCCGGAATAGCGGTACAAATATTCTCGTCGAGCAAAGCCCATTTTAGTGCCGCCCTGGTATTAACAGGCGCCGTTTTTTCTTTGTCCAGAAATCCCCCTGCCATGGTTTTCATGGCCACAAAACCGATTCCTTTGGCAGCTGCTTCTGCTATGGCCAGTTTTAATTCTTCGCGGTGGTCCTGCTTAAAGTTGTATGCAGTTAGCACCACATCGTAAATACCAGCCTCTACCGCTGCCCTGATAACATCTGGCTCGTTTTTATGTGTTGACACCCCTATAAACCGAGCCTTCCCTTGCTCTTTGGCTATTTTAACCGCTTTCAATATTTCGGGATGAAGAACTGCTTGCTTTGTTGAGAGAGCATGCACATACAGCAGATCCACCTGACGCATCTGTAAACGCTCCAGGCTTATATCAAGCATCTCCAAAAACTTTTCGGCTGTAGCTTCTTCATTTATCAACCCGGTTTTTCTATCCATATCCTGACAGTACACTTTGGTGGCTATAAAAAACTTGTCCCTGTCGTGATTTTTCAACACCTCCCCTATCATAACTTCATTTTTACCTTTCTGATATCCATGAGCTGTATCAAAGTGAAGGATTCCTTTGGCGATACCTCCTTCGACCAGAGCCTTGCCATCACCCCGCATGGCACCAAAACTAACAATGGGAAGTTTTACTCCCGTACGTCCTAGCGTCCGATAAATTATTTTTTGTTCTTTTTTAGGCTTGGCTTCCGCGGTATTTCCGTTTAACAACGTAACTCCTGCCAATCCGGCAGCTGTTACTTTAATAAAATGACGTCGGTTGTTCTTGTCTTTAGTTTTCATGGTTACACGTTTTATGGGCGTATGTAAGTTACTAAAATTATGGCATATCTGAAATTTACAGCACAACTATTGCACGGACATACATTTGCCCCGACAGATTGATATCCATAATATTTATTTGAGTGGAATTTTAATTTTTTTAAAACAATAAGTATATTCCTACGTATTTCACATACTGGTTATACAAAGAGTTATTAAATGGGAGATATACATATTATTGAAGAACTAAGAAATCAATTACCCAAAAAGCTGAAAGAAGTCAAAAGGGTAACCTGGTTTTTACGTGGATATCAACTGAACGATTTGGGACATGTTACCCACCTGAGCATCTCAAAGTTCGGGCTTCAAGGACAATGGCCCAAAGCCCTTTTTAAATTGGAGCACCTTGAATTCCTGGATATACAGGATAATGAAATCACTGCGATACCCACAGAAATCTCTAATTTAAAAAGTTTGAAGTGTTTGGATATCCGCGTGAACCAACTCAGCTCACTCCCAACATCTTTAGTTAAAATGCCGATGTTAGAAAAACTCTACCTGGGTGACAATGCTTTTCAAAAAATACCTGTGGTTGTAGGCTCGTGTCCCTCTCTTTGCACCATTGATTTTACCAACAACCTGGTTTCAAAAGGCTGCGAACATCTGTTTAACTCTAAAACGATAAAAAACATTTACCTGAAACAAAACAAGCTTACTTCATTTCCGTTCCACTTAACTGAAGGTAAGAATATTGAAGATTTAAACCTGATGGAGAACCAGGTTTCGAATATCCCCGAAGAAAACAAAAACATTGCGAATTTATTATATTAAAAAATGGCTGCCCAAATAAAAAGCAGCCATTTTTAGTCTTTCTAATTGCAGGCAGCACAGGCACGAGCTTCTAAAAGCAACTTTTGCGTAACACTTTCCAGCTCAGCCTTAAGCGCATTAAATCTGGTATCCGAAGATTTCAAGTCAGCCAATGCGCCCACAGCACAGGCATTCACAATAATAATATCATATGCACCTGAACAATCAGTCCCTTCACAATTATAATCTACGCCGTTATACGTCCAATAACAACTCTGGTCCGTGCAACAGGCGTTAACATCGATTGAAGGGCCACCATCTGGACATTCTGCATCCGGGTTTGAGCAAAACTCATCAGACTCCTCTTCCGCACATGAAAAGCACACCCATGAAGTCATCAACATTAAAACAAATAGTTTAGTTTTCATTTTTCCCATCATTTATTGATTAAAATTCTTCCTTTAAAATTACATCTAATTCTTTAAACGGCCTATAACCACTATACACTCTATTATTTATAATCAGGCAAGGAGTTCCGCTTAAATTATTTTCTCTGAACAACCTGACATTCTCTTTCAAATATGAGAAATCTTTGTTTGACACTATACATTCCGCAATTTCATAATTTTCTGCCATTATATCGTCAATTAATTCACGAAAATCCTCAGAAACAATTACCGAAGGATTTGTAAGAAGCAGTTCGTGAAATTTATCGTACGAACCATATTGAGCAATACAACTAGCTGCCTGTAGCGCATATAAAGATGATGGATTTTCTCCAAAACTAACCCATTTTACCACTACCTTAGCCAATCCACTATCTAAATATTTTTCCTTCAATTCCGGAAATGTTTTCAAAAAAAGATATCTACAATATTTACAATCATATGAAGCAAACAAAAAGATAGTATTGGCAGAGGAATCATTTCCAAAGACCACGTCCTCATAACTCTGGACCAATGGTATCTTCAGCTCCGAAACGCTATCTTTCTTATCTCTTGTGCAAGACAAAAAAAATAAGAAGAGAATGAATATTGTTTTAATGATTGCTGTTACAAGTTTCATTTATTCTTTATCTTCAACACTGTATTTAACCAACCTAGGATCAAACCTAAAACTTACCATTTGTTCTTGTAAATTCACTTTTGCATCCATTCTAATCCTATCCGGCCTATTATCCAAGCCTGCCTTATATTTGCCATTCTCAAACTTAGACACTACATAAATGGGTCTTTTCCCATCTCTTACTTCATCTTCTTCAAAGCCATTTTCCTTTGCCATTTTTTCAAGTGCGGCTTTATCCTTTTTTGACAGTAGCTGGTTCAAGTACATTTTTAGATGGTATGTATAATCTTCACCAAAGCTATACATTCCAAAAAACATAGCATCAAACGATGAAGTTTTGATGTTAGTACGCGGGAAATACATCTTATTCTTGAAAAGAAATAAATTACTCTCTATCGTACTAAAAAACAACTTATCCAAACCGTCCAGTTTAATCGCTTTTATTTCTTCGATTTCCATTATTGGTTTAACATTGATAAGTGCTCCATTTTCTATCTTAACATTTCCTTTTAAAAGCATTTTCTCGTAAACGGGACTGTAATCTACCAAAACAATTTCTCCATCCATAGCACCGGACAATGTGCCTTGAACATTTTCTTTCTTGAAATCTTCCTGATCGATATAGGTTTCCAGCTCAAACATCATTCTGGATACATCCAGATTCTTTACTTCGCTTTTAAATTGCATGAAATCCCTAAAACTCCTTTCAGCTTCATTTTTCACGGACGGATCCTCTTGAGCCATATCATAATTGACAGAAAGTTTAGCCTCCCCACCAAAAACGTTGCAAGTTAAATCCTTGGCTACATAAAAACTTTTTTCCACGTCAACCAAAAACTTAGAATCTATATTTTCTGCCAAAATATCTTCATACTTAAAGCTTTTGGCTCTGGCTCTTCCTTTCGCTTTAACGGTGTACTTCTGCACATAAGGTTGTTCTTCCTGTTTCGCCTTTATACCGGCTTCGGTTACTTCTTCCAAATCGGGCACCGTATCTATCATAAAAGCCTCAATCCAGGCATAGTCCAAATCACCAACTTCGAAATTACCGTGCACCCTCAGTTCTTTAGGGTTATTTAAAACAGCTCCGGTATACACATTGGAAACGGTGGTGGAATCCGCAGAGAAATCAAGTCCCAGGTAATTTCCCGACACCCGGTTCATCCACACACTGTCGTTTTTGTAAGCTATATTTCCCGATAACATTTTCACGTTCATCAGGGTATCCGGCATATTCAGATAAACATTATTCATGCGCACCTTAAACTGGCTATTTTCAAATAGCAGACTCATGGCCTGGTCTGCAACAGAATCCATGTTAAAAGAACCTGCAGAAGCCAAATTAGCCCCTACTTCACCCGACATGCTATTGGCTAACGAGTCCGGCAACATTCGATATATTTCAAAGAGGTTTACAGATACATCTGACTTTAAATCATACTTCACATCTTTAAATCCATCAATCTGTCCCGAAGCCGAAATATAGGAGTTTGCAGTTGCCATAAGCAGGCTATCTATCTGCAAAGACATATTTTCGTAATCGCTAATTTTTCCTGCGAATGAACTTGTCAAATATCCTTCGGTTATGCTAACGTTATAATCGGGAACCTGCAGCCTTATAGCGCTTAATTTTATGTTTTTGGGGCGATATGCCAAAACTCCACCCAATCCTTTAATTTCGGGAACAGAATCCATCCGTAAGCCCACATTTTTTAGACTCAGATTTAATTGGGATCTATTTAAAAAGTACTCCGTAAAATCATCGGTAATAGAATCGGGCAAGACTCCCGATGTGGCCAAGCTTGCTTTCAGGTTCCCGCTAATATCCGTCACCAAAGAATCAGGAATAAACGGTTGCAACTCGCTCAAATCGACTGAAGCACTTCCCGAAATGTCGTATTGTGGTTTTATGGGATTTATAATTTTGGCAGACAAATCGATGGAACTCTTGTCTGTTTCAGCATGAAACTTTTTAATATTTAAAACGGATGATTCCAAAGTCGCGGTGTACCCATTGGAAAAATGAGCATGAAGGTCTATGCTCTTTAATTCAGGATATGTATCATAATTAACCAAGCCGTCTGCCAGCGTTAAATCCATATCCACTTGCGGCAATGTATTGGCGGTAACATAACCTTGGGCAGTGCCTTCCATCCCAACCTTGCCCAACACTTTGTTTAACTTCAGGTCAGCAATCATTTTTTGAGGCAGGATGGACATATTTTCGGCGACATCAATCTCCGAACCTGAAAACTTAACATCAATTTGAGCACTGTCTTTTTGAACAAGGGTGCCGTGCAGGCTAATTTTGGCGTGCCCTGTATTTAATACAAAATCGGAGATACCAATGGTATCGTTTAAAGCAGTAACCGAAAAATTCAGTTTAGTATCGGAAAGACTATTGCAGTTATAATCGCCATAACAAAGCTCCTTTACCACCAGTTTTCCTCTGGTGGCTGCCTTAAAGCCTGTAGGTTCTACCTCCCCGTTCATTTCCAATTCGGAGATATGAACAAGTGCTGAAGTTTTTAGCAGGTCATCAACATACTCCAACTCAATGTTCATAAGCTCTAACTTATCCAATGTATAAACCCCTTGTACTTTTGTGGTGTCCTTAGTGTTTTCGATGGTTTTTGCACGACCTCCCTTCAGCAAAAAATCAAAGTTACTTCTTCCCAAAGAGTCAACTAAATATTTTGCTTTTACATCTTCAATCTCGATTTTTTTTACCAGGATATTGCCTTTCATCAACTGAATCAGATCTACCGAAGCATAAAGCTTTGAGATAGCTGCTACCGTATCAGGTCGGGTTCTGATGGAATCATTAGTTCCCCTGCTCAACATGATCAAATCGTTAAACTCGATGGTAGCATAAGGAAAACGATATAGCAAGCTAAAATCAACCTCGCCAACCTCAAGGGGAACATCAAAGGTTTTAGCACCTTTGTCAATGGCGAGTTTAATGATATCTTCTTTAAATATTTCGGCAAGAATAATCAAGAGGAGAACAAAACCTCCTGCAATTAAAAATAAATTACGAACTAATCGCTTTTTTGACATAATTAAAAAAGTATCAAGTAGTAAGATTTAGGTAAATAGACTTACTGTAACGAAGGTAGGAAAAATAGGGAATTGAAATGTTAGGTTTGAAAGAAAAAAGAAATTATTCGGCACGTTTTATACCGGATTATGTATTGGGGGTTCGTCATGAGCATTGCAAGTACAATAAAACAAGGCATTACTGAAACGAGGCATAACTTGTCCCGATTACTTTCGGGAGCACCGCTCTGGTGAGTTGAAGTGATGCAACGAAGTGTCTTGTTTTAAAGTAATTTTAATGTGTAATAGAATTTCTAATGCATATTGGAGGGTTTATCGTTAGCGGCTATACATAAATACTTTTACCTATTAAAGTGGTCCTACGTTACAAAAAAAGACCCCCGAAGGAGTCTTTTTCTATCATTATTATACTCAGTGTCTCTGAGTCTTTTTATTCAACTACGATCCAAAGTCGTCGAATGCGATCATTTCATCAGGTACACCCAGATCGTATAACATCTTGTTTACCGCGTCGTTCATCATTGGCGGCCCACAAAGATAATATTCGATATCTTCCGGCTCCTCATGCTTGCTTAGGTACTCATCATTAATCACCTGGTGGATAAAACCGGTCGATCCCTCCCAATTATCCTCAGGAAGAGGCTCACTCAAAGCAATAGAAAACTTAAAGTTAGGGAATTTCTTTTCGATCGCTTCAAACTGATCCTGGTAGAAAATCTCTTTCTTGGAACGTGCTCCATACCAGAAGGTCGCTTTACGGCCTGTTTTTAATGTATGGAACAAGTGGAAGATATGTGAGCGCATTGGCGCCATGCCGGCACCCCCGCCGATAAACATCATCTCGCGGTCTGTTTCTTTGATGAAGAATTCACCGTAAGGACCTGAAATAGTTACCTTATCACCCGGCTTGCGAGAGAAGATAAATGAAGAACAAATTCCTGGATTCACCTTCATAAACCCGTTATTAACCCTATCCCATGGTGGCGTGGCAATACGAATATTCAACATAACAATGTTTCCTTCCGCAGGGTGGTTGGCCATAGAGTAAGCCCTATAGGTAGGCTCCGGGTTCACCATTTGCAGATCGAACATGCCGAACTTCTCATACTCCTCACGGTACTCTTCCCCGATCTCCATATCTTTAAAATCAACCGTGATTTTAGGTACGTCAATCTGTATATAACCTCCCGATTTAAAGTCTAATATCTCACCTTCCGGTAATTTCACCACAAACTCCTTGATGAAAGTGGCCACGTTATCGTTAGAGACCACCTCACATTCCCATTTCTTGATACCCAGAATTTCCTGCGGTATTTCCATTTTCAAGTCTTCTTTCACCTTAACCTGACAAGCCAAACGCCAGTTATTGGCCTGTTCTTTTCGGGTAAAATAACCCGTTTCGGTTGGTAGGATTGAGCCTGCCCCATCGTTCACCTGACAACGACACATGGCACAGGTACCACCACCACCACAGGCGGATGGAAGAAAGATTTTATTGTTTCCTAAAGCCGACAATAATGTTTGTCCCGGGGCAACCTCCAATGCCTGTTCTCCGCCATTAATGTCGATAGTTACGGTTCCTGCCGGAGTCAACTTTTGCTTTACGTACAAAAGTATAGATACCAACAGTAGGATAACCAGTAAGAAAACTACCACACTGGTAGCGATTACTGTACCCTGACTAGCTAAAAATATCATATTTATTTCCATTTTTCTTATTTTAAACAAGTTTCTTCAGCGTCAGCGCTTTAGTTACTTGCTCCGGCCAGGCCGGCTAGAGTTGAATTCCCATAAAGCTCATAAACGCGATACCCATTAATCCGGTAACGATAAACGTAATACCCAAACCGCGTAATGGAGCAGGAATATCAGAGTATTTTAATTTTTCGCGAATCGCTGCTATACCTACAATAGCCAACAACCAACCAATCCCAGAACCAAGTCCGAATGAAGTTGCTTCGGCTAAAGAAGCATATTGACGCTCCTGCATAAACAGAGAACCTCCCAGAATAGCACAGTTTACCGCAATCAGTGGCAAGAATATACCTAACGAGCTATAAAGTGCGGGCGCAAACTTTTCTACAATCATCTCAACCAATTGCACCATAGAAGCAATTACGGCAATAAACATGATAAAGCTCAGGAAGCTAAGGTCAACCTCGGCAAAACCTTCACCCAACCACGAAAGGGCACCTTCTTCAAGTACATATTTATTTAACAGATAATCGGCAGGTACTGTAATAACCAGTACAAACACAACTGCCAAACCAAGTCCGAACGATGTTTTAACGGTTTTTGATACTGCCAGGTACGAACACATACCCAGGAAGTAGGCAAACACCATATTATCGATAAAAATAGACTTTACGAATATATTAATTATATTTTCCATTGAAATCAATTTTTCCAGTTACCAATTAATCCTCTACCAATTCCTTGTTACGGGAACGCTGAACCCAAATAATGATTCCAACGGTTACCAATGCCATCGGTGGCAAAATCATGAAACCGTTATTCACATATCCCAAATCATAAAATGCCTGAGGTATGATATTTAAGGTTCCTAACCCAGGCAGTGTTAAGGTACCGGACCCAAACAACTCGCGGAAGAAAGCTACAATAATCAGGATTACACCATAACCTGCGGCATTACCAACACCGTCAAGAGCCGATTGCCAGGGTTTGTTACCCAAAGCAAATGCTTCCAAACGTCCCATGATAATACAATTGGTAATAATCAGACCCACAAATACCGATAATTGCTTACTTACTTCGTAGGCAAAAGCTTTCAATATCTGGTCGACCAGAATTACAAGAGCTGCAACAACTACCAACTGAACGATAATACGAATACGGGCAGGAATAGTGTTGCGTAGCAGTGATATTAAAATATTGGCGAACACCAACACAAACATTACCGAAATAGACATTACAATGGCCGGCTCCAATTTAGCCGTCACCGCCAAAGCCGAACAGATACCCAATACCTGAATGGTAATAGGGTTTTGGGCGTTAAGCGGGTTTGTTATCAATTTTCGGTTTTTAGCTGAAAACAAAGGTTCTTTGTCGCTCATTTTTTAACCGTTTAATTTTTTAAATATTTTTCGTACCCTTCCAGGCACTCTTTTAACATATCGGTAACTCCGTTACTGGTTATGGTCCCACCGGAGATAGCGTCAACTGCGTGAGGATTACCTTCTGAAACACCACCTTTTAAAACTGCAATAGAAGTAAAAGCCCCCGAGTTATCAAAAATGGTTTTTCCCTTAAATTGAGTTTCGAAAAAATCTTTTGAGATTTCCGCACCTAAACCGGGTGTTTCTCCCTTGTGGTCGAAAGTGGCCCCATAAACCGTATTTTTGTCGGAGTCTATGGAGATATAACCCCAGATTGCCCCCCATAAACCAACACCGCGAAGAGGAATAATAAGCTTCTCTTCTCCGTTATCAAGATTACAGATATAAAGTGGATAGTTACGGTCTTTGGGTTCCTTACGAAGTTCCTTGGCCAAATCAATAGCAAAGGCTTCCCCTTTAATTTCCTCGCCATTCATATTAATTACTTTCGTATTTTCACCAATATGATTATCGTATAGCTTCACTGCTGTTGTGGCATCGCTGGCAATCCCTACCGACTTTAACAAATCGATTTTCTTTGCTACTTCTACGTTTTTATCTTGCTTCTCTTTTAAACCAGTAGCTACCAGGGCCAAAACTGCTGCAACAACAACAACCATGACAACAGCATAAAGGACTGTATATAAATTTCCTTGTTTGTCCATTTTTCTAATTTATTAAGCGTTTACTTTTACCCTTTTTAAACGGCGTTTAATATTTTGCTGAACAATCATATGATCAATCAATGGAGCAAAAGTGTTCATCAATAAAATAGCTAACATTACACCTTCCGGGTATGCAGGATTGAATACGCGAATCAGGATAGCAAAAACACCTATCAAGAAACCGTAAATATATTTTCCCTTTTCGGTACGTGCGCCAGACACGGGGTCTGTTGCCATAAACACGGCACCAAAAGCAAAACCACCCAGGCAAAGCTGTTGAATAGCATCTACAGACATCAGACTGTCTGGTGCCCCTACAGCATTAAATAAAAGAGCCATTAAATATCCACCCACAAAAGTACTGACCATGATCTTCCAGCTCCCGATACCGGTAGCCAAAAGAACAACAGCTCCAATTAAAATTGCCAGTGTACTTGTTTCGCCAATAGAACCTGGAATAGTTCCAATAAAACTTTCTAAGGCAGAAGGTAATAAATCCACTTTGCCGATTGCTGCATTACCAAGCGCAGTAGCACCTGAGTAACCATCCACAATACCTTCGCCTTTGGTCATGCCGGAAACCCAAATAAGGTCGCCCGACATTTTTGACGGATAGGCAAAGAATAAAAACGCCCTGGCGATTAAAGCAGGGTTCCAGATATTCATACCTGTACCACCAAAAACCTCTTTACCTATAACCACAGAAAAAGCAGTTGCCACAGCGACCATCCACAACGGGATATCAGCCGGTAAAACCAAAGGGATCAGCATCCCTGAAACAAGGAATCCCTCTGCCACTTCGTGTCCTCTTAATTGAGCAAACATAAACTCAATGCCAAGACCTACCACATAAGATACAACTACAATAGGTAGTACTTTTAAAGCACCATAACCTACCATTTGCCAAAAATCAGCATCAGGCTGACCTATAGCTAAAAAATGTTGTAACCCTGTATTCCAAATACCAAACAACAAAGCAGGTATTAAAGCCATAACCACAACGGCCATTGTTCTTTTAGAATCAATAGCATCATGGATGTGCACACCATTTTTTGATGTTGTTTTAGGAACAAAAAGTAAGGTCTCAAAAGCATCAAATGAAGAGTGCAATTTTTCAAACTTTCCCCCTTTTTCGAAGTTCGGTTTGATTCTATCCAAATATTGTCTTAATGCTTTCAATTTATTATGATTTTAATTTTTACAAATTGATTGAACCGATTAACTCATCTCTTTAATCATCGTATCGATACCTTTACGAAGAATACTTTGAATTTCGAGTTTTGAAGTACACACAAACTCACATAGCGCCATATCTTCTTCTGCCACCTCGTAAATCCCAAGCTGCTCCATCTTATCGATATCCTCAGTTATGATGGCTTTGATCAAATGCTCAGGTAAAATATCCATAGGCAAAACCTTGTCGTACTGTCCCGAGACTATAATAGCGCGGGGACCACCGTTAAGGTTTGCATTTAGTTTGTACTCTTTTTTGGCACTCAACCACGAGAAATATGATTTTGAAACACTGAACTTACCAAAACCCGGTGCTGCCCAGCCCATAAATTCTGCCACATCTCCTTCGGGGATTACCGTGATTTGAGAATGGTAGCTTCCCACATACCCGTCTTTAGCAATTTGATCGCCGGTAAGTACGTTTCCACTGATATATCTTAGCTTGCCTTCTTCAACATTTTCCACGTACGAAGCGATACTGGCACCTACCTTTGTTTTTACGTAATTCCTGGTCTTTAACTCAGATCCTGTCAGCGCAACAACCCTGGAAGCATCATAAACACCTTCCAGGAATAATTTACCTAATGAAATTACTTCTTGTGGTTGGATGGTCCAGTAGATATCTCCTTTGTTGATAGGTGAAACATGGTGAATTTGAATACCCACGTTACCTGCAGGGTGAGGACCCGAAAATGAATGTACTTTTGCTCCTCTTGCCGAAACAAAAGATTTGGAGGCCATTTCGTTGTTCACACCGATGTGCACACCTCCTTGAGTAAGTTTGTTGAGCACATCTACGCCTGCCTGGAATTCTTTTTCTTGTCCTGCTACGATAAAATCGTAATCCGGCGCCAAAGGTGAAGAATCGAATGCCGAAACAAATATTGCCTTAGGCTCATCGGTGGGATTGGCGACCACATTGTAAGGACGTTGACGAAAGTAAGGCCACATACCTGAAGCCAAAATCTTTTCCAGCGCTTCCTCTTTTGACACTTGTTTTGGATCAACAGCCCCAAATTTCTCAGCTTCGTTTTGGTTATCACTTTTAACCACAACCTCTAATATTCTTCTACGCTCGCCGCGGTTAACCACCTGAACCTCGCCGCTCACCGGTGAGACAAACTTAACATCGGTACGGTATTTGTCGAAAAATAAAACCGAACCGGCCTTAACTTTGTCGCCAGGCTTAACAGCTAGCTTCGGAACCAATCCGGGGAAATCGCCCGGTTTGATCGCAAAAAGCTCAGGTAACTTGGTAGTACCAAATACTTTTTCCGCTTTACCCTGCAGCCGAATATCAAGACCTTTTTTTATTTTGATTACGTCTGACATGTTTGATAAAAAGTTTTAAAAAAATTTCGATGCAAAAATACAATAAATTATAACTTGACAATCCTCTAAACCTAACTAATAAAGAAAAAATTCGTTAAATAATTTTTAAATTATAAGCTGGCCCTAGCAGATTGGTTTCTTTTACTTTAAGAAATTACACATTATTGCCGAAAAGATTAGGCATTTTTAGGTAATCGGTTATATCATTTGTCTTATTCTTTTTATTCAAATGGTAAATGCAAAAGCATAAAATTGTATTTTGCCCGTTTAAACCAACAAACAACAATAATAAAAGGTCAACTATGCATAGTTATTGACTTAAACGACTAGATCCTCAATCATGACAAAAAAAATAACTTCTATTTTCATGTGGCTAACTATTGCTGTTCTATCGGCATTAGCTCAACCTATCACCAATACTGTTCATAAACACAAAATTAAAACGGTACTATGTCATAAACTTGGCTGGCCATTGTCATATCCCATCATTGGTTTAAACGGAAACGATCAAATAGAACTGTCATTTGATGATTTGGATGGCGAAACCAAGGATTTCTACTACAACATCATACATTGTGACAAAAACTGGGAACCATCGCAACTGATGGAAACAGAATACCTTAACGGAATCAATGAAGTGCCTATTCTTGATTATGTGTATTCGTTTAATACTTCAATTGATTATGTCCATTACAATATTGTTTTACCCAACAACGACATCGAATTGTTGGTTTCAGGAAACTATATCATTCAGGTTTACGAAGATAACGACACGAACAATCTAGTTCTAACACAAAGGTTTATGGTGAACGAACAGAAGGTAAATGTGATTCCGAGTGTTAAGTACACCATGAATTCGGATCTGAGAAAAGCCAAACAGGAAATTGACCTGACCATAAAACACAGCGATTTTAATTTCAGCAATCCTCTGGAAGAGGTGAATGTAAGCCTATTCCAGAACGGCAGGACGGACAATGCCATCACAAAACTCAAACCGCAGTTTATCAAACATAACGAATTGGTATATAATTACAATCGAGAGACCATGTTTGAGGGCGGAAACGAGTTTCGCTGGCTGGATATACGCAGTCTCCGTTTTCAGAGCAGTAAAATAAAAGATATATCTTTTCACGACCCCTACTATCATGTTGAGCTTTTCCCGGATATGTCGGTTGCCGGCCGATCTTATTATTTCAACAATGATTTTAACGGGAGATATGTCATTGAAGTCCAAGAAAAAGACGAACACGAACGGGAAGCCGACTACGTTTACGTTCACTTCTCCATACCTAGCCAACCATTGGCGGGTGGGGATGTACATATACTCGGGGGGCTCACCAACTGGAAGTTGGATGAAGCATCTAAAATGAAATATAATTTCGTATTTAAGCAATACGAAGCTTCCTTACTATTGAAACAAGGGTTTTACAATTATCAAATTGCGTTTAAACCAAACAACCTCGACCAAGCTTCCGTCAGCATGTTCGAAGGTTCGCACAGCAAAGCCGAAAACGACTACCTGGTTATAGTTTATTACCGTGGCATGGGCGATTATTACGACCGGTTAATAGGTGTTAGCCAGGTGAATTCGGTTACGAGCAGGCAGTAATTCAGTCCCGAAATTTTCAAAATCAAAGATTTTTAACATTTCCGAGGCCCCTCGAAAAACACTCCTAATTGAAATTTGGTGTTTCCCGCAACATACAGTGTGTAATCATTGGTTCAAAACGCATCGGATAATTTTGAGTCGACCGATGAGCTGAACCTTGACTATTATCATACCCTTTAGTATCTAAATACTGATTTTATTCATTAAAATACGAGGCATACTATCTTAAATTTGTACAACTTGGAATTAGTAGGTTAAGCTGACCCCAATTATGATGACAATTTTAACAATGATAAAATAATAAGTTATGCCTAAAGGAATATTTAACGTACCCCTTGCCGAAAACGAGCCGGTATTAAATTACGCTCCGGGATCTCCCGAAAGAGAGGAGCTTAAAGCACAATTGGAAACTTACAAAGAAACCGAAGTAGATATTCCGATGTATATCGGCGGACAGGAAATTAGAACGGGAAATAAAATTTCCATGCACCCCCCTCACGACATTAAGCATTGTCTGGGTTATTATCACCAAGGGGATGAGACGCATGTATACAAGGCCATTGATGCAGCATTAACTGCCAAAGAAAAGTGGGCTAACCTAAGCTGGGAACATCGTGCGGCGATCTTTTTAAAGGCTGCCGATTTGGTTGCCGGCCCGTACCGTCAAAAGCTGAATGCAGCCACCATGTTGGGTCAGTCGAAAAATGCTTTCCAGGCTGAGATTGATGCAGCTTGTGAATTAGCGGATTTCTTGCGTTTCAACGTTCAATACATGACCGACATTTATGCCGAGCAACCGGAAAGCGCTCCCGGCATGTGGAACCGGGTAGAATACCGTCCGCTGGAAGGATTCGTGTTTGCTTTGACTCCCTTCAACTTTACTTCCATTGCTGGCAACTTACCTTCCGCTCCTGCTTTAATGGGTAATACAGTGGTTTGGAAGCCATCTAAAACGGCGGTTTATTCGGCCCAGGTATTGATGGAAATATTTAACGAAGCAGGTGTTCCTGCCGGAGTTATCAACCTGGTGTACGTTTCCGGTCCCGTTGCCGCCAAGGTTGTTTTTGACCATCCCGAGTTTGCGGGAATCCATTTTACAGGGTCCACCGGTGTATTTCAGAGTATGTGGAAAACAATTGGAGGAAACATCGAAAGATATAAGTCGTACCCGCGTATTGTTGGAGAAACAGGTGGTAAAGATTTTATTCTGGCACACAAATCATGCGATGCCAAAGCGGTTGCTACCGGTATTGTTAGAGGTGGTTTCGAGTACCAGGGGCAAAAATGCTCTGCTGCTTCACGTGTATATATCCCTGCCAGTCGCTGGGAAGAAATTAAGGGTTATGTAGGCGAGCAGTTGGCTGAGATAAAGATGGGTGACCCGGAAGACTTCACCAATTTTGTGAATGCCGTTATCGACGAAAGTTCGTTCGATAAACTTGCCAGTGCCATTGATGCTGCCAAAGCGAGCAAGGAAGCCAAGGTGATTTTCGGCGGAAACTACGATAAATCGAAAGGATATTTTATAGAGCCTACCATCATTCAAACAACCAATCCTCAATATGTAACCATGGAAGAAGAGTTGTTTGGGCCTGTAGTAACCTTATATGTATACGAAGATGCCAGATTTCAAGAGACCATGGACATCCTGGATAAGACATCGATGTACGCCCTTACAGGTGCCATCTTCGCACAGGACAGGTATGCAGCCGAATTAGCCACTAAAAGATTGGTGAATTGCGCCGGCAACTTCTACATCAACGACAAGCCAACAGGTGCAGTAGTAGGGCAACAACCATTTGGCGGCTCCAGAGGCTCAGGCACCAACGACAAAGCGGGTTCGTCTATTAATTTGATGCGCTGGGTAACACCGCGAACCATCAAGGAGACCTTTGTACCTGCTCACGATTACAAATATCCGTTCTTAGGATAATACATTATAGGTTTTTTAGAATAAATACAGGCCGACTCTGATTAATCAGGGTCGGCTTTTTTGCTTGCATTACTCACCGGGTGAGCAGGAAGAATCTGGCGAGCTGGACGAACTAAAACGTTAAACCATACTCTTTAATAACCTCTCTATCTATTAACGTCCCTTCTCGTAACCCCATAACATCTCTGGCCGAAGAGAACTCCCAATCTTGAGCCCGGGTAACCAAACGTGCTGCAACAGGATTATTTAAAATGTATCTGTAGCAAATTTGAGGATATTGCCTCTCCGGTGTTTCTACTTTTATCACTGTAACACCATTAATCATATACCAATTTTTTGCAACACCATCTGTGCAGG
This sequence comes from Saccharicrinis sp. GN24d3, assembly GCF_052400645.1. Classification (NCBI taxonomy): domain Bacteria; kingdom Pseudomonadati; phylum Bacteroidota; class Bacteroidia; order Marinilabiliales; family Marinilabiliaceae; genus Saccharicrinis; species Saccharicrinis sp. GN24d3. Next base: position 176,459 of record NZ_JBQTGI010000012.1, on the reverse strand, counting down.
TAATGCAAACTGCCTTGGTTCTTTCGCGAAATAACGAACCGGTTCTGTTTTCTTGATTGTTAATGGCTCGAGTGTATGACCGAAGGATGGTAGCCATCTCTTTACTCACCCTTTTACTCATCTCATCTTTACTCACCGGGTGACTATGTACATCTTGCTTATAGTCACCCGGTGAGTAGATGGGATTTACGTCATGCTTATAGTCACCCGGTGAGTAGATGAGATTTACGTCATGCTTATAGTCACCCGGTGAGTAGATGAGATTTACGTCATGCTTATAGTCACCCGGTGAGTACTTGGAATCCGATGAGTAACTTGGTGCATCTTTTAACCTAAGCATCAAATGAAAATGATTAGGCATTAAACACCATGCCAATATGCTACAATGAGGCAGCAGGTGCCTTTGTAACTTACTTAAAAAGAAAAGGTAGTTGTCGCGGGTATAAAAAATGCGTTGTTTGTTGTTGCCCTGATTGTAAACATGGTATAGTTGGTCCGGCGCAAAATACATGGATTGCTGTTTTGTAACAATTTAGGCTATTTTTCGAAGTAATTCAAGTTTTACTCACCCGGTGACTAGAAAAAGCTTTAAACTTTGGAAAAGCATTAGAAATAACTAATATTGCGCTTTCGAAAATATATCACAATGAATATTTACAAAACACTCAGCTTAGCTTATTATATTGGAATGATACTGGTATTGGCCGGAATCCTGTTTCAGTTAAATGACATCCCGTATGCATTTATTTGTTTGGTTTCAGGTATTGTTCCCTTGTTAGGCGTACGTTTGTTTAACTATTTAAAAGGCAAACCTGAGAACAAAAGACTGCATGGTATTATGGTGGTAAGCGCATTGTTTCTGGTTGTTGCTGCAGCACTTATTTTTCTTCATCGGAATTATTGGATGATTGCTGTTTTAATTACGGCCACTCTCGATTTATACGTGAGCTTTAGGAAGATTAGAGGTTAGTAGCTTGTGGCTGGAAGCTTGCGGCTCGTAGCTTGAGCTATTTCTGTATTTCACGATATTTCTTCAATAGTTCCCTATCGTCAAAAATATCATCCACCTCAATATGCTTTAGTTCCAGCAGTTCGATAGCAGCATCAAACACCGGCGTTTTTTCAAGAAAATGCTCATGTGTATAGTTGATGTATTTTACCAGTTTAAACGCATTGAACACCTGAAAGAATCGCTTTCTGAAAACCTCCAGTGTTGAACAATTATCGGCTACAGGCTTTAGTTCGTTATAAAAGTCGGAATTCAACAAAAAGCTACGGACACGCCCTGGCAATTCCAGAACCAGTTGCTGATAAGTTTCTTCTGAAATTCTGTAATATTTTTCTACGTTATCAAGGAATGATTTTAAATCGATAAAACCTTGCAGATTGTAAGTCCTATATTCCTCATCTTTATTTTCTACCATTTTTTTTACCGAAGGGCCTGTGCCAAACGGCACTCTTGAAGATATGCGTGGTGAAGGATAAACTTTGGTGGTATTCAGCTCGCCATATCCACCTTGTTGCAACAGTTTTTGAATAAAATAAAATTCCTCGCCACCTTGTCTGCGGTTCATACCCCCGACGCTTACATACGAAGATGCTTTAAAGGCAAAACAAGAGCCGATTGTGTGAAACGCATATGGGAACCCTATATATCGCAAACTTTCGACATAATACCTTAAATGTAACTCATACTGTGCAATGGCATCATAAACCGTAGGATCAAATTCGTTACCTGCAACCGGGTGCTCAAAACTAATAGAACATGCCTTATTTTGAGGTTTTGCAAAGTAACTATCTATCTCAGTAAGATAATTTGCATCAACCGTTGAATCCGCATCCAATGAAACAATAACACCATTTTCATTATCCGAGTCCGATAAATGCTGCACGGCTATATCCATCCCAATTTTTCGTGCCAATCCCGCACCAAAATGTTTTTTAGGAAGGTTAAATGCCTCTATAATATATATATCGATAAAATCACGATTAACCTTATAATCTTTTAGTTCCTGAATGGTTTTTTTTTGTTGTTTAATAATATCCTCTGTCGCATTGACCCCTGCGTTAACGACTACAATAACGGCTACCCTCCCTTGAACGGGATGGCAGGCACATATGGAATCAAGCGTTCTGCATAAACCATCTTCTAAATATGTTGGTATTACCACAAGGATCCCGGCTTTTTTAATATCCCCAACATTAAAAGATGTAAAAGGCGGGTGCTTTTCCAGGTACTTCCCAAACGGTGGTTTCATAGCTGCGTCTGTATTCAAAAAAGGCAGATTCCGATTGAAATCTGCCTGAATAATATTAATTGTGTATCTAATTATTTTGCATCGGCATTGTTACCCTTGCTGCTTTCGTATCTGCTGTTTAAAGCATCCGCTACTTGCTGTGTAATATTTATCCCCGGCACGCTGTACAGCACATTGTCGCCAAGTGTGTTACTCAATATCAACTTATATCTTCCATCGGCATTTAATTCTGTCAGATAATTAGTTAAGGTATCGCGCAGCTGACGGTTCAAACCTTCCTGTTCCACCATTAACTCTTGCGATAGTTTTGCGTTTAAGCTTTGGAGTTCCTGATCGCGTGCGGCCAGGTTTCTTTGTTCCTGCTCGGCCCTTTGACGAGATAAAAAACCGTTGTTTTGAACTTTACGCTGGAATTCTGCCACCTGAGTTTGTAACTTCTTAGCTTGCTCATTAAAGTCAGTACGTGATTTCTCTTCCTTCTTTAAAAGTTCCTCTTGCAGGTCAATGGCCAATCCATATTGACGTAAAAGAGAATCTGTATCGATATAGGCTACAGGAAATGTTCCATTCTCAATCAATCCTTCGGAAGCATTTTTGCTTGCTTGCTCACTTTTATTTGTTTTTGTTTGACATCCCACAAACATAAACGATGCCAACCCCAATAATAATGCAAAATTAACAACCTGTAAGTTCCTTTTCATTTCTGTAATTTTAGTTTTATGACTACAATTTAACATCACATGAATTTGAGATGATTAAATTCCAGTATGTGCGTTCCCTCTAGAGTTTATTTTTTTTACGGACAACAAATATATATTAATAACAAATATTTAAAAATTTATTTCACATTTTTTGTGATATGCCAGTCCTCAATTCAAAAAACAATACATAAAAACACAACTATTAAAAAATCCTTCGCGAACGGGAACGGTATTTACTTCTCGAAGCACCCCCTCCGGAATACCCCGGTTGCGAACATGGGATAGCACTTCGGTTAATTTTGGGTTTATTAGAAGAAGGTATCGTGTACATAATGGAAAATTCGTGCGAGCCTCCAGAGCCGGTCAGGTCGGATGTTGTTAAATCAAATGAATACCCCAGTCGCATTTGGCCCAGGTGAAGACCAAATATGGCAATCATGGCATCCTGATTGCCCAGTCCCTCGGCATTGGCATTGGGCAATCCCCTATACCACAAGCCCAGTTCAATAGGATTGTACACCCAATACGCACCCACATCGAGCTGATTAAAATCGGCCTGTTTTCGGTAATTAAAAGCAAAAGTTATACTTTGATCCGGCATGCGCCTTCTTCCTTCCTTATACACCCATTTATAACCACCGAATGCAGTTATTTTAAGATTCGTATCGGACGTAACATCGGTAAATGCCTCATTGTTCCTTACCAAATGATCGGCAGTTACTCCAGCCCAATAAAAATTACTGTAGATCATCACAGAGGCCGCTGCATCAAACCTGTTGAGCTTGTCGCGATCGACATCTAGTGCCGTTTGATCAATCAGGTTTCCATAGTTGTCATATGCATCCGAGGTCGTTCCTTTTGTAGGATCGATAAATGATTGGGCCAGCTTAAACTGCAGCCCCGGCCGGACCATCACGTTATCGTTCACATAGATTTCGTAGGCATACAATAAGCCAATATTTTGCTTTACCAGAAGGCCGCCTCCCGAATCGTCTCTATAAAACTGTACCCCAACACCACTGTTATAGTCGGCCATATAATGATCAAACGCAAAAGCCAAAGTCCTGTATGTACCGGGAATACTTGGCCACTGGTCGCGATAATGCAACGTCATCCTGCTCCCTTCCGTTAACCCGGTAAATGATGGGCTTAGGTACAGGGGCGATGCATAGTTTTGCGAAAAGGATGCATCCTGTGCCTGGACATTACTCACCCTTACAAGGGATAATATCACCAGAAATACAAAACATATGTTATTAGGTTTAATCATTGGTCATTTGGTTATATGCTATGATGCTAAATTAAGCTCAAATCTAAATATTTATTATCTCACCAGCAATACACTTCCTGTTTCGTTAAACACTGTTCCGCTTATAAAGGTACCCGTTGCCTTCCACACATAAACCGCCTGCGGTGATAACTGACCGTTAAAGAAACCGTTCCAGCCTTCCTCAATATTTTCACTTTCGTAAATCAATTGTCCCCAACGATTGAATATCTGCAGGTTATAAGTTTCAATATCGTCATAAACAGGTTTGAATACCGTAGTTTTATCCCCACTGGCCACCGAGGCAGCCCCCCCGTCCGGACGCGGCATAAATGAATTAGGGAAAACCACAAATCCTTCAGGTCTTACTTCTACCGCATCCACTTTTACAATTTCATCCTCGCATCCGAACTCACTTGTAACCTGCAGTGTTATTGTATAGGAACCAGTTTCAACATATTCGTAGGTTGGGTTCACCTTTGTGGACTTATTGTTACCATCCCCAAAGTCCCATAGGTACGTAGCTGCATCAACCGACTGATCATAACATTTCACCGAACCTCCGGGAATATACACCACTTCCGGTCCAACCGAAAACTCAGCCACTGGATGGTCGTAAACCAGGATATCCATCTGGAATGTTCCATTCACGTTATCCGGTCCAGGGGCAGTTAAGGTTACCTTATATTCGCCCGGATTGTTAAACGTATGTTCCGGGTTTCTCTCGTCGGACGATTTACCATCGCCAAAGTCCCAGCTATAGGTTGATCCGCCAATGGATTGGTTGGTAAACTGAACGGTTAACGGATAGCATCCCTGGAATGTATCCACCTTAAACGCGGCATCCGGCACTAATTTATACTCGATACTCACATCATCGTAGGTAATACATCCATTCACATCCATGGTCCATCGGAAAGTATTTACTCCTTCTTTTAGTCCATCCACACGGGTGTTGTAGTATGTGAGGTCATCGAATTCGCCATCCCCGGCAACTACGGTCCATTCCGCACCCAGATTGCCCGGATTGGATGCTTTAAGCTCATAACTGCGCGCATAGCTCACATCATCCTCGCCTGCGTAAGGATCGGCCTTATTCGATACGATTTCGACCACATCCTCGGTAGTACAGCTTCCATAAGCCACTACCCACTTAAATTTGTTTTCGCCCAGTTCAAGGTTCCTTACAATCGAAGTGGGACTGTTAGGATCCTCGAAATCTCCGTTACCGCTTAACACAATCCAAGTTCCAGCTCCTGTTTTGGGGTCATTCGCATTCAGCGTTAAATAATCCTCACACGTATTTTTATCGGTACCCGCTTCGGCTTTATCCGGGATATTGTTTCTAACAATTATTTCATCCGAAGAAACACAGTTTCCTTTTTGAATATTCCACATTAGAATGTTGTCACCAAACTTCAGGCTATCCACCCTTGTTTTAGGGTCATTCACATCTACAAAGTAAGCATTACCCGAAGTTCTGGTCCAGAATCCCTGCCCTTGTGTTGCCACATTGCCATCCAGGGGAGCATAATCCTTGCAATCACTGATATCCGGTCCTGCATTGGCCGTAGTTGGCGTATTGTTTAGAACCTCAATTTCGGAATATAAACTACAATCACCCTGCGAAATCGTCCACCTTAATTTATTTAAACCTTCGTTCAACCTGGATATGGTTGCATTCGGTAATGCAGGATCGTCAAAGTTTCCTCCGCCTTCGATAATGGACCATCTGCCCGTACCGAAGTCCGGCGTGGCAGCTTTAAGCTCTATATCCGGCGAACAGTATTCCTCGTCTTTTCCGGCATAAGGGACTGATGGCTGGTTGTTGATGACCAATACATCATCTACCGAAGTACATAATCCATTGTCACTGGTTACCACCCATTGCAACACGTTTTCGCCCTTTGACAGGCCAGATATATTGGCTTTTGGTTCCAGCAACTCATCTTCTGGTATAATTGCTGATCCGGTCAGTATTTCCCATTTACCTGTACCAATAGCAACCGGGGTTGCATCAAGCGTTGTTAAATCCTCACAAAGCTCCTGAGTATTACCCGCATATGCTGTGCTGGGCAAATGATTGCTCACGGTAACGGTATCGGAAGTAATACATCCCTCATTATTGATAGTCCAACGTAATACGTTAGATCCCTTGGCCAAATCAAGTACCTGGGTAACCGGATCATGAGAATCCACAAACTTAGCCTGGCTGCCACCTCCGACAACGGTCCAGGTACCAACACCCGGGGAGGCACTGTTTGCCTCAAGGAAAGTTTCATCGGAACAAACGTCCTGATCTCCTCCTACCTGAGCATCCACTTTATTGTAACTGATTTGAACATCATCGGTTGAATTACACCCTTCATATTCCACTGTCCATCTGAAAATATTATCTCCAAATTTAAGACTATCCACCTTGGTAGACGCATTAAGATAATCTTCAAACTTACCGCCTCCGGATCTGATTGTCCAGCTACCCGTGCCAACCTCGGGATTTGAAGCACCCAGGACAAAACTATTTTCACAGGTTGCCTTGTTATCACCAGCATCCGCCTTAGAAGGAGCATTATTTGTAATCTTCACTAAGCTAACATCCCTACACGAATTGTACTGAATAGTCCATGTCAGAATGTTTTCCCCTTTATCCAGGTTACGCACGTTCGTATAAGGATCCAGGTTATCGTCAAAATTAGCCGATCCCGAACCACCTAAAACACCCCAGGTTCCTTCGCCCGGAGATGGGTTATTGGCTTCCAGTACTGCTGTATCGGCACAATTTACTTGTTCGTATCCGGCAAACGCCTCAATCAGGTCATTGGATATCTCCACATCCGAGGTTGAGGTACAGCCATTATTATCCACTGTCCAACGGAACCTGTTTTTACCATTACCCAAGTTAGTAACCAGGGTATTTTCATTGTATACATCCGCAATTTCTCCGGCACCGGATATCAATGTCCAGGTACCCTCCCCGTAGATGGGTGCATTACCCGAAAGGCTCACCGTATCGGTACAAACAGGTCGGTCGTGCCCGGCAAATGAAACGCTGGGTTCGTTGTTGATAATTTCTATGGTATCCCGTTTTATACAACTGGCTTCTGCGCCATACACCTGTACTTCCCAAACCAACATATTCGACCCGGGAGCCAGGGCGTGCACGTAATTGCCACTAATTTCATCGGTATAATTACCCGCATCATCTTTGCCTTTACCAGCACCTTTAATAACTCTCCATGTTCCTGTGCCATATTTAGGTGCTGTTGGTCCAATTTTGGCCGAATCAGCACATACAACCTGATCTTCACCGGCATATGCTTCCGAAGGCTCCATATTGTAAACCATAACCGTATCGTAAGAATGACATCCTTCTTTGGCCACTTCATATTTGATCACGTTTTTACCTGGTGCCAGTCCCGTAATATAAGTTTTCGGATCGGTATCATCGGCAAAACTACCTCCTCCGGAAAGCACAGACCACAAGGGACTGCCTTCTATCGGTTCTACTGCTTCAAACACAGCCGAATCGCCACATACTGACATATCATATCCGGCTGAAGCTACGGTAGGCTTATTGTTAACAATCACTACGGTATCCTCGGTAGACTGGCTTCCATCACCTGCGAACCTCAGTGTCCATTTCAAAACATTTCTGCCCGGGCTGATGTCATAAATTCTTACTTCGGGATCATTGTGATCATCATCCTCAAACTTCACAAATCCGCTTACAACCGTCCATTCCCCAAAGGTATTCTCCGGCAGGTTAGCCTCAAGGTTGGTATAATCCTCACAAAGGTTCGTTTGATCCCAGCCTGCTTCGGCTTGCGCCAGGGCGCCACTCTGAACCTCTATATCTACATAATCAGAACAGTTTAGTTGGGTTACCGTCCACCTGAATTTGTTGATATTAGAGAACAGATTGTACACCCAGGTAGAATGTGATGTGGGATCATCAATATCACCTCTTCCTTCAAGTAAGGTCCAGACTCCCGAACCCACTACAGGTTCGTTGGCATTTAAAGGTGCGAAACTTTCATCGGTTGAAGTCCATGGAATGGCACTTACAGGAGTTGGTTGGTTATTAGTAACCACCATGGTATCTGTGGAAACGCAACCATTATAGTCTACGGTCCAAACCAAGGTGTTATTTCCCGAAGCCAATGACTCCACTGTACCATTATATTTAGATTCGTTGTCTTCAAAAAAACTTCCGCTTCCCATACTAGATACTACGGACCACGTCCCTGTTGCTCCATCGGGGGCAGGGGTAGCATTAAGCTTGGCTACCGGCTCGCAGACAGCTGTATCGGCTCCTGCATAGGTATCTACATGCAAATTGGTGATCGTGAAATCTACGGATGACGAACAAGTATTTTTGGTCACAGTCCATCGCATCTTATTGTCTCCTACTGCCAAATTTGTCACTTTAGTAAATGGATCTGTAGCATCTTCAAGATTACCCTGCCCTGAAACCAAACTCCAGTAGCCGTCACCATATACCTCCGGTACCGCATGCAAATCATATTCAAATCCGCATATTTGATCAGAAGTACCAAGACCTTGAATTTGGGCTTGTGATGGCTCATCATTGCTGATAATAACCGTATCGTACGAAGCACATCCGTTCCGGGTCATTGTCCAACGCAATATGTTTACACCATCATTCTCCTGCGACAATTCACTAACTGCAGTGTGTCCCGCCGCTGCATCCGAAAAGTTTGCAAAACCTTGCGTATAGGTCCACACTCCGGTTACGCCATCACCCTCCGGGATTTCGGTTCCGGTAAGGTTGATGGTTCCGTCACAGGTGTAAGAATTAACGCCTGCATCCACCTCTAATGCGTTGTTTCTGATCTCAACAATAGTTTTAGACAGACAATCTCCATTTAAAATATTCCAGCTCAGCACATGATCGCCCTTACCAATATTAGTAATATTAATCGTTGTATTGTATTTGTTGTCGATAGAAACCTTACCGGATTCAATTCGCCAATATCCGCTTTCATAAGCCTCCGGCGTGCTTCCCCTAAGTGTTGTGAAATCCGTTTGACATTCCAGATCAACCAAATTAACGATTACATCGCTGGCATTATAAATAACCGGTTCTGTAGGTTCGTTATTCACTATATTAACCTGTGCGGTACTTTCGCAAGATCCTTTGCGAACTGTCCAGGTTACGGTGTTTACTCCCTTGTCCAACCCTGTTACTGTAGTATTATCGAGTGTTCCATCGGTTATAGTACCGCCTCCTGCTATAATATTCCAATAACCCTCATCCGCATCTTCAAGGGATGCAACCGGAGTTCCACTGATAGTTGCAGTACCGCCACATACGGGCGAATTCTCAACCACGGCATTTACTGTTAATTGATCGTTAAATATTTTAACGGTATCTGTTACCGAACATAAAGTTCCCTTATTAGTAACCGTCCAGACAAAGACGTTCTCACCTTGGGACAGGTTATAAATATTAGCATCGGCTCTTGTTTTATCCGTAGCAGCATCGACAAATTGTGCCGATCCGCCCACAATTTCCCATTCCCCATCTTCACTGCCGCTAACCGGAACAGCATTTAATGCCGTAACCGTTCCACAAACACGGTCATCGGATCCAGCATCTGCCATTGGCAGTGGCGTAATTGTAACCTCTAATCCAGGAGACCAGGTTTCAGAAGCACTGCAGTCGTTTACCGGGCGTACTCTTACCATATCGGTATTAGAAGGTATGTTAGGATCCAGATCAACCACAATGGAAGAACCTGTTCCATCCCCCTGAATTATCATACCTGTGGGTAAATCCCATTCGTAAGCGCTTGCATTATCCACCTGATTAATGCTATATACCAAGCCTTTTGTTCCCTGACAAACATCGGTATCTCCAACCGGTGCCACAGTAATTGGATCCGGAATAGGATCTGCTGTTATCCAACGTTCAACCGTGTTGTTTACACCACAATCGTTTTTAGCATAAACCCTGATATAACCGCCATCAAAATCTCTATCAAAATTAACCGTTACCTTTTTATTGGCATCCGCACTCGTTATGATGTTTATGCCTGCATCTGCATCCCAATGGTAACTTGTTTCATAATCAACGTCATCAATGTAATATGCAACTCCTTTGGTTCCCTGGCAAACGATACCATCGTCGTCGTCATCGCTTTTAATCTCTGTAATATTTGTTGGTACAGGATTTAACGTTATTGTTGCCTGAACAGGTACCGCTGTCATATCCATCTCGCAAGAATTGGCATCAACCACCTGTGTTATCACATAATCAGTAGTAACACTGTCTGGAGCAACAGTCCAGGAATAGCTTAGGCTTGCATCAGGTGTAACTACCAGAGACCCTTCCTTACCATTTGCCAAATAGGTGATGGTGTATGGTCCTTTGTTTTGATTGAATCCGATTATCAGCTCCCTGCTATCCCCAACACACATATTATCACTACCCGTTAAAGTAACTATCGGTTTTTTATTGATAATTACATCAACAGCACCAGTACCTGCATTGGAACATCCGTTTGCATCACTTACATTTAGAATCACATATTTGCCATCGCCAACCGGACTATCCGTTAAGGTAGTATCATTTCCATGTATTGTTATCGTTCCGGAGGTACCGTTATTTTGGTCGGCCCAGGTAATATCGAATGGTGCCCTACCTTTAATATCCACGATGTTTAACGTAACCGCTCCGTCTTCGCATACCTCCGAAGGCCCGGTAATTGTTGCCGATGGTAAATCGTGCACCGTAACCTGAACACTATTACCCACATCCTCGCCTTTTAAGCAGGTAGCATCCGTTAAACTATACACTTTTGCAATCTTGTAGGTTCTGGAATGATCCACCGCTATCGGAATTTCAACCAATGGGTTATCTATGGTATACGTAGTCGTTAATGTTGTATAATTATCCAGAATATCAACTTTTATATTACCATATGCGGGATCACTAAAATCCCAATTCAGCGTTGTAACCGCTAAAGTAAATACCTCTCCCCTACACAATTCGGCAGAACCGTTAGCACTCAAAGATACTTCGGCACCTGGCTCTGTGATATAAACTGTCTCCTGCTTATCGCAATAACCCCTATCCGGACTATGAGTATCCGTATCGTCAGCGTGGTCTCTAACTATTACATTATATTCCCCGGCAGGCAGGCCAGTAAAGGTAAAACTAGCTCCATCCTTGGCATCCAGCTTTTCATTATAATAGCCATTGGTTACACCTTCAATGAATACAAAATAATTACCCGAAGCATCAGCTAATCCTCCGCCTACGGTAACTTCAACCACTCCTTCGCCTCCTCCGAAACAACTTACATCAGCAAGTTTATCTACATCTAATTCCAACGGGTTAATGGCAAAAATTTCAATATTTTCGGAATAAGTAGATGACAAATCGTCTGTAACGGTAACCTGATAAATACCAGGCGACAAATTACTCTCCACCAGAACCACATCATCTTCTACCCTGTCAATGCCATTACCTACGAACCTGATTCTATAGTGCGTTCCTCCAATGGCATGTCCTCCCTTGGGTCGAATGGTTATTTGGCCATTATCGTCGCCGGAACAAGGTCGGATCTGATAGACTACTTTATCGAAGCTTAATGCCTGACCCGGCTCAACCACCGACAACTCGGCTAGTTCAGCAGTACAGCCATTATTATCAGTAGCGATGATCTGATACGTTCCGGCTGTAACCACATTATTGACATCATCTTTAAGTGGGTTGGCAGTACCCTCCGGTACGGCAATAGGTTGATAAACACTTGATGCATCTTTCTTATACCATTGCAAACTATATGGCGGTACGCCATCGTATACATCCACTTCAATAACACCATCAGATAAGCCAGGTGCGGAAACATGGGTAATACGATCGTTGTCTACTTTGATACGAGATGTTGGTTCGGTTATGTATACCGTAGTATCTATCGTACAACCATTGTTATCGGTAACCGTAACGGTATACTCTCCAGCCAACAGGCCTTTTGGATTATCATTTCCTACCGGTGTGGAAGGATTACCAACCCAACTGTAGTTATATACGGTTGTCGGAATTTGCGTACCTCCGGAAGCAGATACCAATATTTCACCGCTATCGTCACCATGACATAATAACACATTGGTGATGACTACATCGTCAAACTTCAACTTCTCTGTTGGTCCTTCTACATCATAGAAGCCTGTATAACTGCAGCCATTGTTATCGGTAACAACAAGTTTGTGTGTACCTTGTTTTTGATTTGCTAGGGTGCTATTGGTTCCTGCTCCATCGTTCCAATCGTATGAATAGATTCCTGAGCCACCGGTTACCGATGCTGTTAAGGTAGCTCCCGGCTCATTAAAACATAAATTGGTGTTATCGATAGCAACATTTACAATAAGTTCATTGGTCGCTTCAATGATAAATGTCTCAGTAATTGCACAATCCGCTCCATCCGGATCCAAACGCGTATCGGTTATGGTAACTTCATATTCGCCAATACTTAATCCGCTTTGGTTTTGCTGATCTTTATTCAGTCGGGTGTCATCACCATATAGCGTCTTCCATTCGAACTTGTAGTTGCCATCTCCACCAATGACATCATAGGTAATGCTTCCATCGCTATTACCCAAACAAGTTACATCGGTTTCTTTTTTATTGATGATGGAAATAGCATCGGTTATGGTAGCCGATGCTGTTGCTGTGCAGCTTCTGCCATCGCCAAGGTCTTTCACAATTACAGAATAAGTTCCCCCAGACAGCCCTGTCTGGTCTTCGGCTTTAATAGTAAGCCCTGTGCCTCCCATGGAACTCCAGGTATACTCGAATCCATCCCCTGAACCTCCTGTTGCGGTCAGGTCTATTTCACCGCTTGTACCTTCACACTTGGTTTCTGTTACATCAAGATTTAACACGATTGGTGCATCCTCAGTAAGCGTAATATCTTTCTGTGCCGCACAATTATGACCGTCGGTAACCAATACAGTATATGTATCGGCAGGAAGATTTTCCTGTTTCTTATTCGATGCGAGGTTAGCTCCCACCACCGGACTCCATTGGTAATTATAATTACCAGCTCCTCCACTTACCACAATATCGATACTACCGTTACTGTTTCCGTTACAGGTTGGGTGTATCACATCTTCGGTAATCACTATGGCCTGATCTTCTTCAATATCGAATTCATAGGTTTTAGAACAACTCGCAATTCCGTCAGTGATATTTTGATCGGTAATTACAACTGTATAGTGACCGGCATATAGGTCTGAAATACTTGATTTGTCCTTGTTTGCCAGGGCATCAAACGAGGCAGGTCCTGTCCAGTCAACGCTGAATAAACCGGAACCTCCATTGATGGTCAGCTGGATAGATCCATTGTATCCTCCAGTACATGTTACATGGGTAACAATGGAATCGACACTTATTTCATAAGGAACAAACAGGTTCTTGGAAACCTCACAATCTTTCTTGTCCTTAACAGTAACGATATAGCTGCCCCCTTTGTAAATAGGCACATTAGCCGGATCGACCGGCACTGCAGGTGTGAAATCAGGGCCATTCCAAAGGATGGTTTTAATACCCGAACCACCATTAATATTCTCTACTTTTAAGGTACGTTCGTACGGATCGCACGCTGTATTCTCAAAACTTGCCGTATAAGTAATCGGATTGGGTTGAGCAACCGTGAAAACCGTATCCAATTGACAAGTTTCTCCATCGATATCTTTTTCAACCGTTAAATCATATTGCCCGGTGATCAGATCAACCTGGTTCTGTAAATTACTATTTACAATACCGGGGCCAGACCATGTATAGGTTGGGTTAACAGCACCCTCGACGACAAGGTTGATAGCACCATCCGAACCGCCATTGCAGCTTACATCCTTAACCGAATACGTTTTTATATGGATTGCATTTTTTACACCGACAATAAATTCTTTGGTTACTGTACATCCCCTTGTTACATCTTCAACCGTCAGCACATAGGTACCTTCCGAAAGACCCGCCTGGTCGAGGGAAGTATTGTCAATGCCCAAACCATCTACAGATGACCATGTTGTTACAATATTGGACGAAGCTCCTTCAATGGTAATTCCTGTAATTTCACCGTTGGTAACTCCTTTACAGGAGGTATTATTTATCGTTCCGGAAATTTCGATATGTTGCAATGTAAATGGATAATTAAATTTACAGCGTTCAGGATCAGTCGAATTGAGATCCAAAACAGTAAGCTCATAATCGCCAGCGGATAAGCCTGTAACATTCTCTGTGTGTGTTGAACCAACCGGTATGGTTACCGTTTTAACAATGGATGCTTCCGGTATTAAAATCTTATAGTCATACTCTGTAGCACCGGAAGGAATACCTCCGGTAATTTCAAAAGTAAGCGCTCCACTGGTTGTGGCCATTGGATCGCAATCTATATTTTCATTTGTTATATTCACACTTACAGGCAGTGTTGGTTCGCTAACAACAACTGATTTTGTTACTGAGGAACATGCTGCCCTGATATCCGTTACTTCAATTATATAATTCCCTGCGGTAAGGTTATCGAACACGGATGCACTGCTTCCGTTATTGGTTATGGCTGTTTGACCCGTGCAATTAATAGTATAAGGAGCCGTTCCTCCCGTAACATTCACACTAACAGATCCTGAGTTATCACCGAAACAAGTTGTTACATCACCTATCGTTTCGTTGATAACGATCTGACTACCATCCTCAACGATAATTCCATCCTCATAAACCTCGCAACCGTCGCCGAGACTTGTTACCTTCAAACGATAATCTCCCGCCACAACCGGATTCTTCAAAGTAGCTGCACCGTTCACCTTGTATATCTGATAATCGGTACCATCGTGTTTGTACCAGTCGTATTGATATGAGCCACCTGATCTTCCGGAGACTGATGTTTCGATGATTCCATTATCACCATTTGGACAGGTTACATCCTGTACATTATCAACTGAAATAATCAACTGGTTAGGTTCTTCTACTTCTACTTTAACGATATCCATGCATCCTTTAGCTGTCAGCAGTGAGATAACATAGTCTTCAACCTTGCTAACAGAATGAGAATTATACGAAACTATATCGTTCTTAACGAATGTACCGTTACTTCCACTCCAGGTAATTATATCAGTAGCTGCAGGAGCGCGACCCGACAAACTAACTGTGATTGAACCATCACCTTGCCCAAAACATGTATTATCCTTAGGTATAGCGATTAAAGTAACTTCAGCATCCTGTTTAATTTCTATATTATTTTGATAGAATACAGTGCCAATGGCATCATAAGCATTGATTTCATACACCCCTGCAAATAAATCACTAACAACCTGATTTAAGGTCGTGGCCGATATTTCACCAGAATCGTAGGCATTGCCATCGAAAGTGTTACCCGTTACCGTGTACTTGATTCCTCCGTTATTTGGAGCGTTGAATTCTATTTCTATTTCACCATCGCTTCCGCCGTAACAAGTTACATCACTAGTATTTATAGTCGCATCTAATGCATATGGTTGCCCTATAAAAATATCAGTTATGGTAGTATCACAACCACTTGCGTCGGTAATTGTAAACGAATACGAACCCGCCAGTAAATCATCTCTCCTAAAAGTTGTAACAGCTGCATCATCGGCCCAACTAATCGTATAAGGAGCGCCACTGTTACCGCTATAGGTATGCACATCAATAATACCATCTGCCTTATTATATATGGTAGCATCTTCGTCGTCCCAAACAATTGTAAAAGGATCTGGTTCGGCTATAGTGATGGTGTTAGAAATAGCACAGCCGTTTCCATCCACAAATGTATAGGTATAATCTCCTCCTGAATATACATTTATTGCGTCAGTATCACCTGTTGTATCAAGAGCTCCATTATCAATAATTCCGCTTGGTCCAGTCCATGTTACTTTATCTATCGCTACAAAATTTCTGTTTAACTGAATGGAAACTACTTGTCCGCCTTTATCTGCAGCATGACAAGTTAAATCGTTATAAGCAGGTGTAATGATATTCTCAGCTGGTTGAGAAATCATAATGGCATTCTCAGCAAACACATTCCCTACATTATCGGTTATTTGTACCTGGTATTCACCATCTTTCAGCGTATCCCACAGATAACTTCCTGTATTGGCAATAATAGTTTGTGTAGAACTAAAAGCACCTCCATCATATTCATTACCGGCAAGAACAACAGTATATGGCTCATTACCAGCCAGAACCGTAACCAGTATCTCTCCCTCTTCATCACCATAACACTTCATATTATCTGAAGATTCCGTTACGTTGGCCGATAGGGCAGTTGGCTCATTTATAATAATATCCCCTGAATCGTACAAACATCCATACAAATCCTCAATTTGATAAGAATATGTACCTGCAATTAACCCAGTTTGTAAACGTTCGTTCTGAGTAAAAGCAACTCCGGCTGGACCTGACCAGGTAATTTTATAATCCTCTGGTAACGAAGTGTCAGGGGTATTGCCGCTTAACACATCAATTTCAATAGAACCATTGTTATTACCTGTTGGTGTAATGTGTGTTACATTATGGTGAACATCCCATGCAACCGGTTCTGTAATAGTATAGGTATTTTCTATTAAACATCCATCTTGATTTGTGACAACCACCTGATAATCACCAGAAATATCAGCATTCGCCTCTCCAATTTTAGCTGCAATAGCAGTGATATCAGAACCACTTAATGTAATATTATTAGGATTAATTACACTCCAGGTTTCTGTCCCATTTTCTCTGCCGCCCAAAGTAATCTGAATCTTACCTCCGCCTTGTCCTTTACATTCGATTTGTGTTAATGCCCCGGAAACTGTTGTTTCGTCATTTTCGGAAATTGTAATTGTCTCATTATGCGTTTGACTCGCATGATCAGCTACAACAACTTCGTATATACCTGGTTTTAAATCCTCAAACAACACATTGGCATTTGCACTTGTTTTTTGGGCAAATACAGAACCATCATCAGGAGTACCCGTTAATTCAATTGAATAAGGAGCATTCCCCGATGTAATCGTTACTAGTATCTCACCATCTTCACCACCATAACAATTTACATCAACATCTGACACATTAACAACCAGTTCACCTGGTTCTGTGATAGTTATGCCGGAACTAGTGAAAGTACAATCGTTATTGTCTGTAATTACATATTGGTAAACACCCGCCTCAATTCCGTTATTGTTCACTCCCGTTACAGGAGTACCAACTGGATTTTCGTATACATCGTAAGTTCCACCGGCGTTCTGCTTGTACCATACAATTGATTTTACACCATTTTCGCTGACAGCGTCAATCAGAATTCTTCCATCTGAAGCTCCATTTGCAGTTACATGATCCTGCTGAACGATTGAGGAAGTTATATCGGCCGGTTTTGTTAGAACAACCGACAATGGCATTGCATCACAACCATTTTTATCCTTCACACTAATAGTGTAGGTACCTGCATATAAATCCACTTGCGACTTCTCAGCACTGAAAGCACCTGATGTGGACCAACCCACAGGATTGGTACGTGTCCAGTTGACAGTAGAATTGGCCTCATCAATGGCTCTACCGGATATGGCGACTTCTATTTCTCCATCGTGTCCGTCGTAACAAGTTATATTTTTAGATGATACTTCAACGACCGAGATTTCAGCCAGTTGATTTATAGTAACAACCTTGGTTAAGGATTCTCCTTCACTATCAGTAATGACAACCTCATAAGCACCTGCCGTTAAGGCATCAAACACATGATTACCAGATGTATTTCCCAGGTCCGACTCATTTACTGTAGTTCCTAAGTAATCAATTCCTGTAAGTGCAATGTTATAATTCGGATTTCCCGAATTCACCAGGACACCAATACTACCATTGGCAGAACCATAACACCCTGCATCAGTTGCGGTTACATCGAATAATAATTGATTTGGGCCTGAAACCGTTAACGTTTCTGAATAAGTACAAGTTCCTGCTCCATTGCCGTCGGTAATAGTATAAGTATAGTCCCCCACTGTCAATCCACTGCGCGACCAACCTGTTCCTCCATCACTCCAGGCAATAATGTATGGTGGTGTATTTCCTGTTGGTGCATTCACTGTTATGCTTCCATCGGTATGACCATAACTGGTAACATTGGTAACACCTGAACTAACCATCCATGGGTTTGGTTCTGAAATAGTAATAGGTGTTACCTGAACAGGAGAACAACCATTATTATTGTTTACCGTAACCGTATAATTACCTGCCTGTAAACCTGATTTAGAATACGTTTTTATCGCTACATCTAAGTTTTCTGGTCCCATCGCATAACCATTGTCTGCCGTCCAGGAAATAGTGGCACCATCAATATGTCCCTCAATATCAACAGATAAAATACCATCAACTTCTCCATTACAAGTAATATCTGTTGGTGTTACAGAAACCGATAATTCATCGGTCTGAGTAAGAACAACGGTACTATAATATACCTCAGAAGTTTCTTTGTCGGTTACTTCAATATCATATGTACCTGCTTTTAAACCTATAAGCTTATCATAAGTATCTGTGGTAAAATCCTCGTCAACAGCTGTAAATACAGAAGCATCAATCAGGGTCGCACTTACTTTAATATTATAATTACTACTTCCACTCTCCACCTGAATCGGGATAAATCCATCATTACCTCCATAACAAGAAATATTAATTTTATCTGAATCAGGATCTTTGACTATAAATTCAAAAGGTTGTGTTAATGTGATATAAGGACTTTCGTACAGACACGTGTTATCATCTGTAATTTTAAAACGGTATGTACCAGCATCAAAAGTGGATACTGTCCATGTACCTGCAAGTGCAACCATTTCCGTATCTGTTACATCGTACCAGCTAATAGAATGACCTGTATTGGCACCATCATGTTTATATACATTTATAACACCGTCAGCACTGTTATATTTTGTTAAATTAATAAGGGTGTAATCTACATCCCATGCATCCGGCTGCTTAACTTTATAGTTTGGCGTTGATTGTACGGTACAACCATTATCGTCTTCCACTACTACATAATACTCACCTGCCCCTAAACCAGTTATATGTTTCAATGTTGCTCCTTGCCCTTGAATTACGTCAGCCGTTGTACCCACTTTATACCACGTATAATTTTTATAAGGCGTTTCTCCACCTGTTACATTATTTTGTAGATTAATCTCACCATTTAACTCACCATTACATTTAACATCCGTAATCAGCTCTATACCAGCAGATACTGTTAATTCACTTGCCGGTTGTGCAATCGTAACTCCTCCGGTAATCACTTTATCTTTCTGACATAAAGTTGTAGTACCCATGTCTCTTACATAAATATCATAAGTTCCTTCCGTAAGATTTTGTATCGGAGAAGACTGCCACCCTGTTGACCCGTCCAAACTATATTCAAACGGTCCAACTCCTCCTGTAGTGGAAAGTTCAATTTCTCCTGTCGATTCTCCATAACATAAAACAGGAGTCACATTTGAAACAGTAGTAACAAAATCGCTAGGTTCGGTAATTTCAAAACTTATGGATTTGGTACAACTATAATCATTTTTATCTCTAATGACTAAATCGTATGTGGCCGCTCCCAGTAAAGTAAACGTGTGGGTCGCACTTGTTCCGGACACCCAGCTTGTTCCACCATCTTTGGAGTAATCATAATTACCGCTTCCTCCTGATGCTGTAAGTTCAATGAACCCGTCTGTATTGCTATTACACGAAACATGCGTATGATCGGAAACTATCAAATCTAATATTGGTGCCTCATCTACTTTAATAAAAGTAGGCATCTTATACTCGCAACCTGTTGCTTTTGAATCCCTTACCCAAATAGCATGATTCCCGGCAGACAATCCTGACTCTGTAAAGGTAGCCGCATTGTCGCCTGCATTATATCCACCTCCGTCAACATTGAATTGATATGTGCCCGAACCACCTGATGCAATGACTGTTATAACTCCATTACTACCACTGTTACAAGTAACGTCAGTAATATTATCGGTTACCAGATTTAGTGCAGTAGGTTCGCCAACCGTATAGATTTTGTTAAATGTACATCCATTATTATCCTCAACATCAACTCTATAATCACCTGCCAATAAATTTTTAGGATTTGCAGTTTTACCATTATCCAAATCGGGAACATTTGTACCGGTTGGTACATAAATCCATTGGTATTTGTACGGAGGAGTAGCACCTGCCAATGTTATGTTAATACTACCATTAGCCGTTCCATGACAATCCGCATCGATTACTTTTTCCGTAAGGATGCTAATGGCCGAAGCAGGTTCTGTAATTGTTATGGACAACACTCTGTCCTGCTCACAGAAATCTGCAGCCAACGATCCACGATCACGAACCGAAATTTCATATGTGCCAACTGCATATCCAGTAAACGTGCTGGCAGCATCCCATGTAGTAATATAATTTGTGCCATCATGAACCCTATATTCAAATGGTCCAACACCACCAGATGTAGTCACTGCAAATTCTCCATCAGCCCCAGTAAAACAACTAACATTTTTATGACTACCTGCAACTTCAGAAATGGCAAATGCCGAAGGCTCTGTTAAAGTCACTGTTCTAACATCCAGGCTCTGACAGGTTACATCTGAACTTTCTGCTATACTGAAAGAGTAAGGTATATTTGCACTAAGTCCGGTAAACACATTACTTGCCTGCCAATTTAATCCGGCATCCATCGAGTAAACATAATTACCACTTCCTCCAACGCCTGTAAGCGTTACTGTTCCATCGGTACCACTATTACAGGTTACATGGGTTATTACAGGCGTGTTCAATGCCAACTCAACTGGCTGGCCCACAGTTACAACAACCGTACCTTCGGTACAAGAAGTAGCTCCTGCATCCCGAACCCAAACAGAATGATTACCTGCGGCCACACCAGATACTGTGTACTCGTTTGTTCCGTTAACAGTCCAATCACCGGCTACTGCTACTGCAGGATTTACCTCGGAAAATGCATATGTTCCATTTCCTCCCGCTGCCTGAACTGTAAATGAACCGTCAGCAGCTCCAAAACAAGTAGCCTGAGTATTAGATATTTCGGCGAGTGACAATCCTGCTGTTGGTTGAGTAATTACAACATCGGTTGCCATTGTAAATTCGCATCTAGAATAATTTTTATCCCTTACTAATATGGTATATGAGCCAGCGCTCAGATTTGTAAATATATATTCGTTGGTGTTAACCCGGTTACTGTTCAACCAGTTTACACCTGCATCTATACTAAACTGGTAATCTCCAGATCCACCGCTGGCCTGAACTACGAATTCACCATCCGTTCCACCAAAACACAAATTATCGACATGGTTGGCAGCCGGATCCAGTTCCATTAAGCCTAATGCCGTATTCTTAGAGATTGTAACATCAACCGTTTGTGAACAACCTTCCGCATCTTCCACCAAAACAGAATAGGTTGCTACAGCCAAATTGTTAGCGGTTAACTCTTTGTTCGTTAATTGGGCTGCTCCAATACCCGCTGGCCAGGTAATATTATATCCGCTTGGATAAGTCACCAAATCAGTGAACGGTGTTCCTCCAGCAATAACAATGGTTGCGCTACCTTCACAAGTTCCTCCCATGGTACACGAAGTACAACCTACTTTAATATTTTTTGATAAATCTTCAGTAACCGACAAAGCTGCTACCGGTTCATCTATATTCACCGTTAGCACATCGTCTTCCTGACAGAATGGGGCGACTGCATTTTTTACTGAAAATGAGTATACGCCTTGGTTTAATCCTGAGAATGTTGGAGAGGCTTGCCAGGTACTTCCGTCGGCGGAATACAGATAGGAACCACTTCCTCCTCCAGTTTTTAAATTTATTACTCCGTCACTTGCGCCTTTGCAGCTTACATCCGTCTTTGAATCCAGCTGAAGAACAAGTTCATATCTTTCAATATCAACACTGCCGGTCATATAAGATGTACATCCGGCATAATTTGCACGAACCGTATAATTACCCGGAGAATCAAAGAATCGATCTCCTCCGGAACCATCCGTGTTTACAGTAAAGTTAAAAGCTCCACCAGTTGTCGTATTCAAATATTTTACTGTAGGCGAAAAAGAATTTCCATCCAATAGTAACTCATACTCAACATCCTTGTTGGAACCGCCTAAGCCAACTGTTATGCCTGCATCCCCCATGCAGAATGCACCTCCACCTGTTACTGAATACGTATTAGTAGGTGTACCTACAATTTCAATGGTAATCTCATGCGCAGTGATACAGCCGTCAACACTTTCATATTCATAACGCACTGTAAAAAAACCGGGAGTCATCAGGGATGGAGAAAGCACTGCTTTCTCATCATCAGCAGTTGCATCCACAATCCCGGGATAACCTCCAACTATCGAGAAGTTTCCGTTTCCTGCAGAAGGTCCTGACCCATTGAGATTAATATCGCCGGATGATGTACAAATTTTTTGTCCAGAAGTAATATCCGAAAAAGTAACCGGTATCGGGTCAAATACCTCCACCACCTTACTAATCGTTTCGGAACATCCTGAAGCATCGTCGGTATAAACAAAACGTACCGTATAATTACCCGGACCAACGGTGACATCGATTTCGGCAGTTTTATCGTCGCCATTGTCCGTCACAAATGGATTGAGCACTCCACTTTTGGTAGAACTGAAGACGCCCGTACCCGCCGCAGACAACGTATTGATGGTTATGGTTTGAGGCGTAACATCATTTTCGCAATAAGAATCCTGTAGCCCACTGAACTCAACCGACGGCAGATCCACCACCGACAGTTTATCCGGATGCATGTAGATGGAAGTACAACCATTTTGTGTGACCTGGTAGGTTATATCATAGTCTCCGGGACTCGCACCGGCTGGTGAAAACTTCTTGCCATCAACACCTGCGGCGACCAGATTGCCCAGATCGTCATATAAGGAAAAGAATCCGCTGGCAACATTGGGACGTAAATCAACATCTGCATTGTTAACACAGAATTGGTTTTGTTCACCTCCACTGCCATCATCAGGATAAAGGAAAGTGGCATCCGGCATAGCCAGCACTTCCACTTCCTGCTGTAATACATTGGTACAATTAGTCGAGGCAAATTCAAAATCGATTCTATATCTTCCTGCTCCTTGAACCGAAGGATTAAAAGTCACTGAACCATCGGCCGGTCCGGTACTCAGCTCATTTGTATAATCGCCATCAGCTGCAACCCACTTATAAACAGTTACCTTACCTGTTGTTTCATTCCCAAGCAGTGAAACACTTCCTTCGTTTGCGCAATAAGTAGCTTGAACCGGCAATGTTAATGGTACACCAACTGTCACATTTAATGAGGTGTTTCCACTACATGTCGTAACCGGGTCTAAGTAACTTAAGGATATTGAGTGATTCCCCAATCCGGCTGTTGAAGGAGAGAATACGGCTGTACCATCTCCATTATCTGTAATCCCCGGCCCGCTGAAAACCGCATCTGCCGTGCCAATATCCACATTTAAAAGTCTGGCTTTTATATTCACATCCAAGGATGTTTCGCAATAATCAGTATCCGGTGCCGAATTATCCAATAAGGTTATTTCAAGATTAGTCCCATTTATCGAGTTGGCATGAACGGTTGCCCCTTCTGTCCAGGAGTTAACACAACCGTTTCCATCCGTATAGGAATAGGTAATATTATAGGTAGTACCGGGCGTACTCACTGCACCGGGACTAAATGTAGCCGTTCCATCTCCGTTATCGTTCAGGAAAACGCCTAAACCAGCTCCAGACCAAACACCACCTGCATTTTGAGGGCTACCCAGAAGGGTTACCGGTGGGCTATCTTCACAAAAATCGCCAGGCAGGTTATTGATTCCGCCATTGGGTTTTAAGTTTTCGATAATAGTTTTAGCTGTAGTCAACAAATTAAGCGAACAACTGGCATTTTGTGATCTAGCTTCCAAGGTATAGGTTCCGGCTGTTACGCCTGTAAAATCCCTCGTGTGGCCATCTCCCGTAATGGATACGACATCTGTTCCGGTATCATCTACCAACACATATTCCACGTTCGTCTCTGTATCTGCCAAAGTAATTACGACACCGGCTTCATACTCACAGTAATTATCTTCAGGTATGGTTACCGTTTGTACATCCGGTCTTTTTTCAACGATTAGCTTATGCGTAAGTTCCGTTGTACAAGTTCCATTATCAGCAACCACCGAATAGGTAGCCGGCACCAAACCGTTAAATTGCACGGTATTAATACCATTACCATCTATTGGAAGATAGGACGCATCCGGAGCTCCATTTTTATATAATGTATACTTTACTCCGGATTGCCCGGGATTGGATAATACGATATTGCCTACATTACAAACATAACCGGATGTGTTAAAATTAATATCGGTTGGAGCTGCAATCACCGAAACAGAACCCGAAACCTGTTCCGTACAAAAACCGTTTGTTGCTTCGATAGTATAGGTTCCTAAAGCCAATAATTGATCCGTAACAATTTTTGGATTAGCTCCCGGGTTTCCCCCAACTGAATAGGCGGTGGCAACGGGGCCTGATCCATCATCATACAATAAATTATAGTTTACACCTGCTTCCGTATTGTTCGATAAGGTTATGGTAATGGGTGTTCCTTCACAATTGCCCGATGCGCTAAAGGTTATGGTGGAAACATCGGGTGAAGGATTAATGGTAAAGGTATTATTCATCACCTTTTCACATACTCCATTTTTAGATGCAACAACCGTATAAATACCTGCAACCGACTGCGGATTAAAAGGTCTGTCATTTCCACCTGCATCACCCGCTACCGTTTGAATGAGCGTTTCACTGCCCATACCATAATTTCTATATAAGGTATAACCGACATCTGTTTCGCTGGTCACTGTATTAAAGGTGACCGGTGTACCCGCACATAATGGCGGAACTAATGAAGAAGCGATATTTAAGCCCGTTACATCAGCTTCAATCGTAACAGTCCCACCCATCACAACATCCGTACATCCCGGATTGCCGCCTTTTACGGTATAAACACCTGCACTTCCGGCACCCGTATAAGGCCCCCAGGTAAGTGTTCCTCCTGTTCCTACTTTTGCTGCCTCTCCTAAATCAACATTATCCTTATAAACTTTATAACTTATTCCTGATTCTGAGTTTAATAATTGTACACTCGTATTTGATGTTTCACAAGCCGTTGCAGTAGTTATGGGCCTGTTTAAAGGTGGAGTATAAATAGTGACTGTTGCTCCTCCATCCATATCGAAGGTGCCACATCCGCTTATAGCTACAACCTTATAGGTTCCCGGAGTAGTCATATTGGGAAACGAAATAGCTCCATTTGTTCCCGCTGTATTAGTCCCTGCAACCAGGCCAGTGCCATCGTGCAATTGATAATCAATTCCCAGTTCACTGTCTGACAGTCCTATAATGGTTCCAACATCCGAACAGGCGTCGGTACCTGTAACAGTAAAAGCTAAATCAGGATCTTTGTCAACAGTATATACATTGCTCATGGGTAGATCGCCGGCACATGCTTTACCCACTACCCTGTACGTTCCTGCCACATTCTGTGTAGGAAAACTAATGGCGGAAGAGCCATCTCCCACAAAAGTGCTTAAGGCAACATCTTCATATGTCCCATTTCCATCTTTATCTCTTTGTAATTCGTATTCAACACCATTTTCAGGGGTATCACTAGCTGCGGTAGCATCTAAACTGAGTGTTAATCCAACTCCAGACTCGCATGATGGAACCGGGCTTCCGGAAACATCCAATACGGCTGTTGCACCTGTTGTATAAATAAGATCATTAATCCCAGTAAGGTCAGCACTACAATAATATTTATCAACTACACTTACTAAGTGAACTATATTAGGTCGAAGGTTAGTATTTCCATCATGTATTTCCTCAGTTTTGTCTTCGTCATGTACCTTATCTGCATGCAAGCCATCTGCCGTAGTGGAAAATTCAATATCATAATCATCTTCTCCACCGGTAATTCTAATATCAAAACCATTTTTATAATTATCAGTTGCCGGACATATAAAACTATCACCATCAATATGATCGAACAAAACTACCGAAGGGGCACTGCTGGTTTCTTTAATATCTAAATCCACTTGGCCCGATCCAAAATCTAACTCAACCTCGTAGTCACCTCCCGGATTCCATCCTGTAATTACATCGTCGGTATAATCACCTGGGGTACCTTTATCATCAATTGATAATCCGTCCAAATCAACAACTACGCCCGCGCCATTAGAATACCCAGCGCCAAATGCCAACTTGATGAGCTCATCAAAATTTATTTCGCTCCTGCCGCAAGTGCCATAGTCCTGTGCATAAACAGAAGTAAATAATCCCAGATATAGTAACGCAAAAAACAGACCTAGGCGAAGTGTACTTCTCCTAAGCCCTATTTTATTAAGGTTGAGTGAGTGATGGTTTAGCATGTACATATAGTTTTAGTCCCCAATGGTTCAATTAAAAAATCAAACCTAGACTTTTCTACGTCTTTAGTTAAAAAAAGGTTTGGTTAAAAACGAGAAACTATGCAAATTTTGTTAAGTCAAAATCATGCAATAAGGTACTCGTTTGCACTTCACTTACTAATAGTTAATTTTGATCATACGCTTTTTCAGAGAATTTTCATGTTCGCGATCCCCCCTACAAACATCTATATCTATTTCCCGGTAAACTTTTTAACAAACCGTCAAATTCCAGTTGCAACAGCATGGATGAAACCTTGGCTATAGGTATTCCTGTCGTTATGCTCAGAAAATTAACAGATGCCTCTTTTTCTTGACGAATCAATCGATAGATTACACCAAACTCACCGGAAGGCTCGTCGAACATGCTTAGCTGTCTTTCTCCCGTCTTGTTTTTTTCCGGTTCCCAATTTAATGCATACACCAAATCTTCGGCACTCTCCACCAATGCTGCCACATTTGTCTTTATCAATTTATTACATCCCTTACTAAATTCATCGTCCACCCTTCCGGGTATGGCCAGCACATCCCGGTTATATGATTGTGCCAGATGAGCGGTTATCAACGCCCCTCCTTTTACTGCTGATTCCACCACCAAGGTAGCATCCGTTAGGCCCGCCACAATCCTGTTTCGCTTTACGAAGTTTGGTTTATCAGGATTCGTCTCACTCATAAATTCGGTCACCAAAGCACCATGATCCAATAAATCCTTTGCCACACCCCTATGCATGTTCGGGTAAATACGGTCGAGCCCATGCGCCAAAACGGCAATGGTAGGCAATCCAAATTCCAGAGCCGCACGGTGCGCACAAATATCCACTCCATAGGCCAAACCGCTTACAATAGTTACATGGGGATTGTTTTTAGATAAATCACGAATCAGGTTTCTGCAGTTTTGCTTTCCCTCTTCCGTAACCTTTCTTGTTCCAACAACAGATAAAAGCTTTTTTCCGCTCAAAGAATGCGCCCCTAACTTATAAATCATCACTGGACCATCGTCACAATTATTAAGTCGCGAGGGAAAACGATCGTCCAGGAAAAAACAGGCTTCAATGTTTTTCTTTACAAGAAATTCGATTTCTTGCTCTGCCCTTTCCAGCGGTGATGAATTCGCAATCAACGAAGCTTGCTTCGTTCCGATTCCCGGAATTTTTGCCAATACCTTCTCCTTTTCTTTAAAAACAGCTTCTACATCTCCCAAATAGGCCACAACATTCCTAATTAGTTTTGGCCCCAAACCCTTCACCAAGCTAATGGCAATTTTATATTTTAACTGATTCTCCAATATCAAGGCATCATTTAATCCCGTAAAAATATAGAATTAACAACGATTAAGCCTATTGAATTAATGGGCAAATGCCAACAATAACTTTAATTTTTAAACATTATATCCACATTATGGAAAAACCCGACCTGTCAGTCGAAAAACATGACTAAAGCCCCCAATTCGGGTCGTCGGCGGTTTTTACTTGATGGAAGCAAAGAATTTTTTAAGATCGTTCAAATCCTTGCTCGAAAACGCAGTTATATAGATGGGAGGGTACTTAGCCAACTGGCTGGATGACATTTGAAACAACAGCAGTTTCTTTCTATAAAACTTATTCCCATTGATTTCATATTTAATAAATGCGGTTATAGGCACCCGGAACATTTTAAAATCCCTGCCAAAAGGAAAAGAATTATAGAATCTGACTTCAAAATGGTCGTCTACTTTGTCAATCTCAAAATAATAGTAACCACCATACACAAAAAAGTAAACGATAAGGGCCGCAATAAACCCACTGGTCCACTGTAACCAAATATGCATTAAAACATCAATAGTTAACGAACATACAAACAAGGCTGCAAAAATGATGATCCCGAATGTAAATATCAATTGGAAACTGCCGGCTGTCTTTCTATTATTCATCTTGTCTGTACATTTTTTAGTAAATTAAAATAAAAATGCGCAAAACACAAAACGCCTTTTAGCTGCAAAAACAGTTTATCGACCAACTATTTCCGTGTATAAAAACCTCGCAGGCTTAAAAAGTCACATTTTAAGTAATAATTTTGCGCTGCGCCATCCTTTTTTAATTATTTTTGACGACTTAAAATTCAACGCAAACAATAAAATTAATGCAGGTAATTGAAGAGAGCGAATCGAAGGTGTACGGAGCCGACGATTTAAGGAAAGATCTTTCAGCACTAATTGATAAATACAGGCGAGGCAAAGTTTTCCTGTTAATGGATACCGGATCACATAAACATTGCTATCCTAAAATAAAGGGGTTGCCCGAGATCGACGAAGACAACATGCTCGTTATTGAGCAAGGTGACCACAACAAAAATGTGGAAACGATTTCAAATGTTTGGCATTTTTTAAGCACGCACGGTGCCGACAGAAAGTCGATGCTTATTAACCTGGCAGGTGGAATGCCGTGCGATTTGGGTGGGTTTGCCGCAGCCACTTTTAAAAGAGGAATCGATTTTATTAACATACCAACTACCCTACTTAGTCAGGTAGATGCCAGTGTGGGAGGAAAGACAGGCATCAACTTTCATAGTTTTAAAAACGAGATTGGGGTATTTAAACATGCCGCTTCGGTACTGGTGTGCAACGACTTTATAAAAACGCAGGATCAGGAAAATATATGCTCGGGGTTTGCCGAAATGATAAAACATGCCCTCATCTATTCCAAAGATACCTGGAACGAACTAAAAAGCTTCAATATACAAAACACCGATATAGAGGCTTTAAAGCCTCTTGTTGTTAATTCAATACATATAAAAGAGCACTTTGTAAAGGCTGATCCTACCGAAAAAAACGTCAGAAAATCGCTGAACTTTGGACACACTATCGGGCACGCATTCGAAAGCTTTGCCATGAAGGAGGGCACCCCTATATTACATGGATATGCGGTTGCCTACGGCATGATTGCCGAACTATATCTTGGCCATAAGATCTGCGGCTTTCCCTTGACTAAACTAGAGGAAATAAATCAGATATTGACTTCCATTTATGGTAAATTTTCGTTTGGCGAAAATGATTTTGAATATCTGTATTATTTAATGACCCACGATAAGAAAAACGAGAAAAACCAAATTAATTTCACCCTCTTGGAAGATATCGGTCAGATAAAAATAAACCAGACCTGCACCAAGGAAGAAATTTTTGAGGCATTGGAGTTTTATCTGAACATTTAATTATTAATATTTTGATCGTACATATAAGATAGACGTGACAGCAATGCCACATATTGGTACTAAAGCAGAATCACAACGTCTCTTATCTCTTCCCGCCAAAAACCAATGATATGTGGTGGGATATTAAACAAGGTGAAATCCCGATACCTTTTATTAATATTAATTCGGGATAGTTTCACTCCATATTTAATTAAAAATGCAATATACAGTTACCGCACCAAAAGAAGTTGCACCCTATAAAGTAGCACTGCCTACCTCAAAAAGCATTAGTAACCGAGCGCTTATACTAAACGCCTTGGCATATAGTTCCAAACCTATAAAAAACCTTTCCGACAGTGACGATACGCAACTCATGTTAAAAGCTTTGCAGTCGGACAGCAATAATTTTGACGTTGGGGCAGCCGGAACGACCATGCGATTTTTAACGGCATTTTTATCCAAGATTGTAGGCGAATGGACCATTACGGGATCGGAACGTATGAAGCAACGCCCTATTAAGATTTTAGTTGAAGCTTTAAATAAGCTAGGTGCAAAAATAGAGTATATAGAAAAGGAAGGATATCCACCATTGCGTATTTTTGGCAGTTCCATGGAAGGCGGAGAGCTTGAACTACCTGGCGATGTGAGTAGCCAATACATTTCGGCGTTATTGATGATTGGTCCAACCATGAAAAACGGCCTCAAACTGACCTTGACAGGTGAAATTATATCCAGACCGTACATCACGCTTACTTTAAAGATGATGGAAACGTTTGGGGTTAAGAGCGATTGGAAAGGAAATGTGATATCTGTTCCAGCCGGCAATTACCAACCCACAGATTTTACGGTAGAGGCTGATTGGAGTGCTGCTTCATACTGGTTCGAAATAGCTGCCTTAACACCCGGTTGTGAACTAATCCTGCAAGGTGTTAAAAAGTACAGCGAACAAGGAGACTCGAAAGTTGCAGAACTCTTCAATCAACTGGGCGTTAGCCATAAATTCTCACAAAAAGGGTTGATACTGAAAAATACGGGCGAAACAGTTAAAAGGTTTAATTATAACTTTATCGAACAACCCGATCTGGCACAAACCTTTGCCGTTACTTGCTGCTGCCTGGATATACCATTTAAGTTTACCGGGTTGCAAACTTTAAAAATTAAGGAAACCGATAGAATTAACGCACTGATAGACGAACTAAAAAAGATGGGATTTGTGCTGACCTCGAATCAAGTAGACGATTTGGTTTGGGATGGCACAACATGTGAGAAAGAGCAAACGCCTTGTATTGCTACTTATAAAGACCACCGAATGGCGATGGCCTTTGCCCCTGCTGCATCAACAATTGGAAATATGGATATCGACGATCCGGCCGTAGTTTCTAAATCGTATCCTAAATATTGGGAGCACTTAAGCGAATTTGGGTTTAAAACGGAAGAATAAAAATATCACGCAGTAATAAAAAAACAGAAGGTGAATGATATAATATCGTTCACCTTTTTTCATAGATAGTAATGATAAGATACTGTATCTACGATAGAGTCTTTAGGGATTAATTCTCCACCATCACTCTACAATATTGGCCTTCAATTACAAAGGACGAAAAACTTATTAAAAAAAAGATTAAGGATTATGGCGAATGGCACTTTATCCTAAATGGTACAAATAAATGCAAGCCAATTACACCGATGCAATATATGTACAACTCTTATTACCATCATTTGCAATATAATTGCTATGTCCCCCCTCCTGTTTCACACTAAATTACATCCATTATCCATGTAACATTTAATCTAAAATTAAATCCTATGAAATCACTAAAAGAAAGTCAATGTTATTGGCGTGTTATGGCAATATTTATACTCATAGCCTTTATAGCCACAAACTGTAACGACCCTGCCGTAGATGATCCGATCCTTGACATCCAAGAAGAAGAAACTGCGAGCCTTGATGATTTACTGGCACAAATCGACCCACTAAAGGATATGGTTATCGTACCAAATGATGGCTCAATACAGGAAGCACACGATGCCATCATCGCTGAAGGCACAATCTTTGTTGAACCCGGCACATATTCCGAAACCTTGGACACCAAGGGCAAGACGGTTCAAATGATTGCATTAAGCAACAATGCCGACCAGGTCGCATTCAACAATCCCGAACAAACCGAAATACAATCTCTATCCGGCGACCAATTAAAAAGAGGGAGGAAAAACCGTATAAAGATGACCAGGGAGAATCTGGGTGGTGGAATTGCTCACTACAAATTCGAGGTTAATATTGGTAATGGAGAATATGACATGGTACGCATTCATCGGGTTGTAAAAGAACATAGACCTTATCGACCTATTAAAACAAAAGGTAATATTTTTATGGTTCATGGAGCCATTCAGAACTTCGATGATATCTTTTTAACTGCAGGAGCTGAAAATCCAGATGCAACGACCTCCGCTCCAATTTACCTGGCAACAAACAAAATAGATGTATGGGGTATTGATTTAGGATGGACAGAAGTTCCCATAGAAACTACAGATTTCTCATTTATGGAAGTTTGGGGTGTAGAAAAAGATGTAGACCACACCCTAAAAGCAATGACTATTGCCAGACTGATCCGTGGATTTACAGGGCAAAGCTTTTGCAAAATGAATTTACTTGGATTTAGTTATGGTGTTATGGTGGCTTATGGTGGCGCAAACCGCGAAACTCAGACACATAGAATTTGTCGCAATATAAAAGGTATTATTCCGGTAGACAGCCCATTTAAACTCAACCCTGCAGATCCTATTGCAATGGCAATACATGAAATAGCATACTCAAATGCTGAAAAAAACATAGCAAAGCTAAACTCAGGGATTTACAGTCGCGGTGATGATTATGGTCCATTCATCATCAATGTATCAAGTCTTGCCTATTACGAACCTGACGAACCCTCAGCGATATTCTCAGCTTTTGGTTTTACCAATAGTCAAGCCGCAAAATTTATATTCTCTATGGCTTCAGAACCAGATTACTGGCATTTCTATGCCGGTGACAAAGATAGTTTTTTATATACTGATCCAATCCGCAGTTTTAGATTGGGCGTCAACCTATCGCCTTATATGCCATTATTAATGACTTATGAAATGTCTTCCGTAAAATGCGACTATTACGATGTTAGTTTTGATGATCATCTATCTGAAATTAAGGTGCCCATATTATATATTGGAGCCGGAAGCGCAGGAACATTGGGCGAATATACACCCACACTTACATCCAGTTCTGACATTAGCAACCTTATTGTAACAATCCCAGGCGCGGAACCAGCCACTGACTATGGTCATGCAGACCTTTGGTTGGGTTATGATGCTCACAAACTGGTTTGGGAACCACTTTATCAGTGGTTGCTCGAGCATTAATTTATATTTTTTCTCATACAGTAACTCTAAAGGGTTAAAATTCGCTTTGCTGATAACTTTAACCCTTTAAATTTGCTAACCTTAAATTATTATATTTCCTCTGATACGGTGATATCCATTTTAAACTCTTTCGGAAATTACCTTTCATTATATAGTGGCTATAAGAAAAGGCAACAATTCTCTTTTAAAAACCTCTCTGCCCGTGGCAGACAGGTAACTCTCCCGAATACGAGTTCGGGACAGGCTCTAAAGGGAGAACCAGAACTCCCCGTAGAGAGATAATTCTCCACCATCACTCTACAATATTGGATTTTTAATGCAAAAAAGACGAAAAACTTTTTATTAAAAAAAAGATTAAGGATTATGGCGAATGGCACCTTAACTTAATTGGTACAAATAAATGCAAGCCAATTATAACGATGCAATATATGTACAACTCTTGTTACCATCATTTGCCATATAATTGCTATGTCCCCCCTCCTGTTTCACACTACATTGCATCAGTGGATTATACCAATTCAAAATTATATTTCAAACCTTTAAAATAATTATGATGAAAACACTTGTAAAACTTATGTATTTTATGACCTATTTAGGTCTTGTGCTTGCTTGTGCTCAATCCGATGATGTAGTGGATGAAATGTCGGATACTAGTTTAAAAAGCGGTAGAACACATACCGTAACTCTTCCGTTTGAAGCCAACTTCTTGGGTGAATACACTAATGTTATTTATCCCGATTCAACATGTGATGAATCTTATAACTGTCGTGTTTTTGTTGATTATACCGGGACGGCTACTCATCTTGGAAAAATGTATGGAAGTTTTGAATTCTGTGCCTGTGGTCCCGACGACCCTAATATTGAAGGTCCCGACGGAAAATATACTGGAGGTGAAACTTGCTTTCATGCCGCAAACGGTGACAAATTATTTCTACGTAGCGAAGGAAGCAGTGTTGCGTATCAAATGTTACCCGAACACCCTGAATACGTAAAGTCATGGTGGAGGGATAATTGGGAAA
This sequence comes from Saccharicrinis sp. GN24d3, assembly GCF_052400645.1. NCBI lineage: Bacteria > Pseudomonadati > Bacteroidota > Bacteroidia > Marinilabiliales > Marinilabiliaceae > Saccharicrinis > Saccharicrinis sp. GN24d3. Next base: position 142,171 of record NZ_JBQTGI010000012.1, on the reverse strand, counting down.
TCACAGGCGGCACCGGACGCTTTGAAGGTGCTACCGGATGCGGAACATCTGACGATTACAACAGTTCGTTGGATTCCTATTCACATCATCACTGGACAGGAACCATTACAATGGTGAAAGGCAAAAGAAAATAACTACAACAACCATCTAATAAAATAACTTTACTGGGTTCAGCAAGTCGCTGAACCTTTTTTATGTTTTTCTTCATAGAGAACGATGCTATAATAGAATTCTATGCAGTACTAACAGGATAATTAAAATATTGCCATATGTAATATATTTTCGTAACTTTTTAAATCTAAAAATCCCATATATCTTTTCTTTTACTTAATCAATCATGACAGAGGAGCACAATACAGATAAAATCTTTATCGACAAGCTTACTGAAATAGTTAAAGAAAACCTCTCTGATGAGCATTTTGGGGTAAATGAATTGGCCGAAAAAGCTGGTTTTAGCCACTCTCAGCTTCATCGTAAACTAAAAGCAATCACCAACCAGTCGGCAAGTCAATTTATCCGTGGACTACGATTGGTTAGCGCTAAAAAAATACTAGAACAAGAGTTATACACCGCTGCCGAAATAGCTTATAAAGTTGGTTTTGGTAGTCCGTCATATTTCAGTAAATGCTACCACGATTATTTTGGCTTTCCGCCAGGGAAGTTCAAGAAACATATACATGAAAATAACGAAGACGTAAAGAACATTGAAGAAGATACAACAGAAACTATTTCACACAATGAACCTCTTTCTACAGTTCATACAAAAAAGAAAAGAACATCTTATAAAAAACACATTGCATTTGCTCTGGGAATATTGTTGATTCTTGCACTTTCGTTTTTTACTTATAAATATTTTGAAGAAGAAGCTTTAGTTGTGAATCATACTATTGCTGATAAATCCATCGCTGTGCTTCCTTTGAAAATTCTAATTAACGAAGAGAAAAATCTATATCTGGCAGATGGCATTATGGAGGATATATTAAACCGACTTTCTCAAATCAGAGATCTTCAAGTGAAATCAAGAATTTCAGCTGATAAATACAGCGACACCAATATCTCGTTACCTGAAATTGCCAAAGAGCTAGGCGTTTCGTATATCCTTGAGGGAAGTTTGTTGAAAAACAGTGACAGAGTAAAGATATATGTTAGACTTATTGAAGCTAAAAGCGATAATCATGTTTGGTCCGATCAATACGACCATGACTTGTCTGATATATTTGAATTTGTTTCTAATGTTTCCAAACAAGTGGCAGATGCGTTAAAAACAGTATTGTCTGATGAGGAAATAGAAAAACTTGACAAGAGATATACCGAGAGTGAAGAAGCTTACAATTTGTATTTGGAAGGACGTTTTCATTATCGATTAAGAACAGAGCAGAGCTTCAAACAAAGCATAGAGCTTTATAACCAAGCTCTTGCAATAGATTCGAATTATTCTTTAGCTTATGCAGGCTTGGCCGATTCTTATCTTACCAGCACATGGTATCGTTTCATACCACCCAAAGAAGGTATAATTAAAAGCAGGGCTTTTGCATTAAAAGCCTTAAGTTTTGACAGTAATCTGGCACAAGCTCATACTACATTAGGTGGAATAGCTACATATTTTACCTATGATTATAAAACAGCAGAGAAAGAACTTAAACTTGCCCTTGAAATTAATCCGGCTTATGTTAGAGCAAACAAAGTTTATTCAGAGTATCTGGATGTGATTGGAGATAGTATTGAAGCACGTAGATATATTAATATTGCCCTTGAGTACGACCCTTCCTACCACAACTTAATATTCCTTAGCTATAGATACTATTTCCGCAATGGTAATTACGATAAAGCACATATAGTGTCAAACAAACTGGTTAGATTAGATAAAAGAGAAAAAATGCATTTCTGGAGAAATTTTGAAATTAATTTAAGAAAAGGAATGGATGAAGAAAGTATAAAAAATTTAAAACGATTTTTAATCGCTGACTCTGCCAAAATAGAACCAAAGGTAATAGATGATTTATATAAGGAGAAAGGAATAAAAAGCATTATTCGTTTTATTATTGAAAATGATTTAGTAACCAATGATAGAGGTAGGAAGAATTATAAATCTGCGAGATTATATGCATTTATTGGTGATAACAAACAGGCTTTACATTTTATCGAAAAAGCTTTTGATGTCCACATAAAATATGAGCAGGACTTTATTCATCTCCGTTCAGAACCTGAGTTTATCGCTTTGCTAGTAAAAATGAACTTGGAAGGATATTGATATGCTTACTCCATTCAGTAAACCCTAATTACATTATAAATTCAACATGTAATTATATTTTTAAGAAAATGATGGTTATGCTCAATCACTTGGGCTATAATCTCTACGCAGACCATGCCTGTCATCGTACCTTAGTACTCGTAAAGTTCGATGTCAAATTTAATACTCAGACCCATGAAAAATACAATCGTTTTTTTATTATGTATCACGTTCTCAATCGCAGCATTGGGACAAGATATAAAAGGGACATTGCTACCCGAGATCAAAGTGACCCCGCCTATATTTATGGGAATGGAAAATTTTGTAAAAACAATAGAAGCGGAAGAAACACATTCTATAACTCAATATTTAGGCGAGCATTTTCAGTACCCTGAAGATATGGGTTTCATTTTCTTCGGAACAGAAGTCGTTAAATTTACAGTTAACCCAAACGGCGAATTAATTAACTACCATATTATCAACAGTATTGGATTCCCCATTGACGACGAAATTATCCGTTTGTTGAAAACAACCAACGGAATGTGGAAACCTGGTCTCAACAACGGAGAGGCAGTTGAAATGGAGAAAGAAGTCGCCATGGAAATCAAAGTCGGACAAACAAAGAATCTTGCTCTTTATCTGGATTTTACAAGTAAAACTTTGCATAGCTATAAAAAAGGAAGCAAAGCCTTAATAATTAAAGGAAATGCCAAAAAAGCATTAACACATTTTAATAATGCGATGCGATATAGACCTTATGAGAAAACTAATTTATTAATGAGAGGACTTTGCCGATATGAACTCGGAGATGCTGATGGAGCTCGACAGGACTGGGTTCGCCTTAAAGAATTGGGTGGTTATGATATTGAACCAGAATATTTTGCTGAAATAAAAAAACTGAAAGGATATCAGGAGTTTGCCTTTATGTATTTAAAACAATAGTTGGGGACTCCTTAATTCCTCCTGACCTTGTTGGACCTGATGCAGAAGAATGGTAAGAGTTTGGAACTTATTTCCCAAAGTTCCCCTCCGTTATTTTAGCCAACCTTTACGATTACCATGATGCAGAAAATACCAACACTTCATCGGGCTCGACTTAACCAAAACTTTAGTTCTATTCCAAAGCTCTAGATGAGATAAACATAGACATAGTCAACTTAATTTACCCTAACAATATCGTTTACGGATTCCTTGGCAAAGGGCATGTTATTGATTGGAAGTTCTATGAAGACATTAATCCTATAATCTGGGAGTTTATTAAAGATCGTCCTGGCAGGAAATATTAATCCAACGACATTAGCATTCTTTTTTCCGCGCTACAAAATATGGTCGTTTTTATGAATACTATATACCACTCATCCGATGACTCGTGATTGTCGGATGAGTTCTTATCATTCATCAGTAAATATATTTTACTCCAAAAAACTTTCTTGTCAGGATTTGATTGCATAACGTCTATACTGCTATAATCATAAAAAAACTGACATGAAGAACACTTTAATGATCGCACTCTTATTTGTTTCACTTATATTAACAAATGCACAGGAAGCGTTAACTCTTGAAGACAAAGCACCAAATTTTCGAGCCGTAACAACAAAAGGAGATGTTATTGATTTATCGGAAATCACCAGGCAGCAACAAATCGTTCTCTTTTTCTACCGCGGCCAATGGTGCCCGTATTGCAACAAACAAATGAGCGAACTACAGGATTCTTTGGATTTTATTACCAACTTAGGCGCTAGGGTCATTGCCATCACGCCCGAAAAACCGGAAGAAGTCGAAAAAACCATTGAAAAAACAGGTGCATCATTTGATATTATTTACGATGAGAACCATAAAATCATGGATAAATACAAGGTGACCTTTAAGCTTCCAAAAACCAAGCACGCCAAGTATAAAGCCTGGGGTATAGACATCAATAAGGCCAGCGGCAATAGCGATTATGCCTTACCCGTTCCAGCCACGTACATCATTGATAAAAACGGTATTATCAAAGGCTCTTTCTTCGATGAGGACTACAAAAAAAGAATGAGCGTTAAAGAGGTTGTTGAAATTTTAAAGAGGTAACCATATTGGGGAAAAATGCGTCTGCGTTCACTTCCCCAGTTTATTTACTTCCCGAAAACTCAAAGCTAACTTCTCTGGAACTCTCAATTGGCATCCCGTTTATCTTGGGAGCAATCCATTTAGTGGCTTTTAATTTTTCTTTGAGCTTTAAAGCAAAATCGGCATCTATCGATAGGTCAACATCCACCTTAACCACCTCACCTTCAGATGACACAAAAACTTTAACCTGAACTGCCATTTTCTTTTCTATGGTTGGATAAGTTAAACTGCGTTCCATTTTTTTAACGAGTTTTTTCATCCCACCTTCCGGCTCCGGCAGTAGCATATTATCCTTTACAGCACTATCTGAACCTAACCTGGCTTTAGCACGCCCGGCTGCTCCCGAAACTTCCTTTTTCTTCTGGCTCCCGTAACCAGTCACAACAACTTCGTCCATGGCCAGGTTCTGGGATTGCATCACCAGCTCGCCGACACTATCATCTTTGACAACGGCCAACTTATCCTTGAAGCCTATGTATTTAAGTTCTAACACAGCTCCGCTTTTAGGTGCCGAAATTTCAAAGTTCCCCTCCAAATCGGTAACTACACCTTCGTTTCGTAGCGACTCCGAGACTGCATCTCCAACCTTTGAATACATTACCGTAACCCCGGGCAACGGCATTCCTTGCTCATCCACTACCCTGCCCCTGAAAGAAGCCAAAACAGTATCTGGATAGGTACTTGCTATTCCTCTAATTCTAATATCACGAAATTCACGGTCCCCTTCGCCTTCAACCGCACTTACATCCACACCAGCTAATCTGCCTACCAACGCGCGTTCAGCCTTCACGGTCGAATCTTCATAACGTAATGCCATATTTACTTCCGGTTGCAATCCGGTGTCCACCACATCAAGCTTTGCCAATGCCTTGGTCGATATTGGTATTTCTTGCTCTGGCCCTTCAGTTTTCTTATGCGAAAAAGATGCCTCCTTTAATTCACCTACTGGTTTTGTCTGCAGTTCTTCTTCGTTCCTGGCTAACTTTGTTTGCGTGGGTGCGGAGGCTGGTTTCAACAGCATGGAATCTTCCGTTTTAACCTCCTCCTGAAGCTCTATGTTATCACTCACCAAATGAGTCTTTTGCGCTTCCCTATGAATCATGTACAACGTTGTGGCCCCAACCAGAAGCAAAAGACCGGCGGCAACCCTCATCCACACCGGAACAAGTCTTGCTTTTTTACTGTTTCTCAAACTAGCATGCAACACCTTCAACTCCGTTTCCACTTCCTCCATGCTCTTACCCTGATAACCTTCAACAGCATCCATCAAAAACGGGTCAGCCTCCATCCTGCGCTCAAAAGCATAACGATCCTCCTCAGTCATTTTACGACCAAGATATTTTAATATCTCTTCGATATGACGATCGTTATTTTCCATTATTTTCCAGGCACAGTTTTAAATTCCTCTTTGCGTTTTGAATATAACTCTTCACCTTTTTTACTTCTATCTGCATTTTATCGGAAATTTGCTGATAGGTCAACTGTTGAAAATAAAAAAGTTCGATGCTTTGTTTTTGTGCTTCTTTTAATTTTTCGATGCACGCTCTTAGCGCTTCCTCATTTCTTTCTTCCTCTTCCTTATCAATAGGATGCACCATAAACTCCGATTCCATAATTTTACCCGCCCAAAAATTGCTCTCATCTATCGAAAGCGCTTTATGTTTGGTTTTGCGCAATTGCATCAGGCAATAATTTTTTGTCACCACATATAACCAAGGTTTAAAACTATCTACTTCCCCATTTTTCAAGGAAACGGATATCTTTTCAAAAAGTTGTATGACTGCATCCTGTGCATCATCCTTGTTTTTCAGATACTTTAGGCACACACCATAAATCAGATCCATATAGCGACCATACAATTCCCCCAAAATATCCAGGTCGTTTGTGTCCTTATACTTTTTAATGATCGCCTCATCGGAGGTTTTTATATTTTTACTAAAAATGGATCGCATTGTATTTTAGAATTGTGGATAAATGTATAAAACATCGCTGAAAATTGTTCTCCCAATCTGATTAATTCATCCATTTTATGGAATACGATTTACAAATATTCTATTATACATGTATTGTTTGTCCAACGCCGTTGCAGATCTTCACATTTTAATTGACAAAAGGAAAAAAAACAATATCCTATCTTAAAAAAATATAAATATTCAAGTGCACACCGCTTAACTTTCATGTATTTCTGTACAATTTTCTATTTTTACAATCCATATACCACTTATTAAACGAATAAGGTTCCAAATGTCATGCTCTCCCTTCTTTTACTTTAACATCTGTAACGATGTGCTATGGATTTAGTGTGACTTTTCGAACAATTGCCATTTGAGAACATCATTCATCATTTTTGGCATCCTTATTTATTAAGCATTTAGAGTACTTAATTTATCGTGTTGATAATGAAGCAAATTAATAGAGCCGTAATTTAGAACAGCTTAATTTTATTTAATCTAAATAGTTTGTTAATTTTGCGCATTCTTAAAATTATTATTTAATTAATTTGGCCTTGTTAATTGGTAATGAACCTTAACGATTACAAGTTGTTATGGGGGTACAAGTAAAGGAGAGATTATGGCAGAAGATCAAGATAGAATATTAGAGGAAGTAACCGGTAATGAATATAAATACGGGTTCACTACCGATATCGAAACGGAAACGATTCCCAAAGGGCTGAACGAGGATGTCGTTCGCCTTATATCGGCAAAAAAAAACGAACCCGAATGGATGCTCGAGAATAGGTTAAAAGCTTTCGAGTATTGGAAAATGATGAAAAAACCGGAATGGGCGAAGCTCAAAATTCCAGAAATAGATTTCCAGGACATCATCTATTATGCTGCACCAAAACAAAAACCGCAGCTGGATAGCTTGGACGATGTTGACCCGGAATTAAAGGCAACATTCGACAAGCTGGGAATTCCTTTGGACGAACAGAAGATCCTTTCGGGAGTAGCCGTGGATGCGGTAATGGATAGCGTTTCGGTAAAAACCACGTTTAAAGAAACCCTGGCCGAAAAAGGTATAATTTTCTGCAGCTTCAGTGAGGCAGTGCAGGAGTATCCCGACCTGGTCAAAAAGTATATGGGCTCAGTTGTCCCTTACACCGACAACTTTTTCGGCGCACTCAACAACGCCGTATTTAGCGACGGGTCATTTGTTTACATCCCCAAAGGTGTTAAATGCCCTATTGAATTATCTACTTATTTCAGGATCAACGCGATCAACACTGGTCAATTTGAAAGAACCTTGATTGTGGCCGAAGAAGACAGCTACGTAAGCTATCTGGAAGGCTGCACCGCACCTCAGCGCGACGAGAATCAACTTCATGCAGCCATTGTTGAGATTGTTGCTATGGAAAGAGCGGAGGTAAAATATTCCACTGTTCAAAACTGGTACCCTGGCGACAAAAACGGAAAGGGCGGTATTTATAACTTTGTTACCAAAAGGGCTTTATGCAAAGGTGACTATTCAAAAGTTATGTGGACACAAGTTGAGACAGGTTCGGCCATCACATGGAAATATCCCAGCTGCGTGCTTATGGGCGACCATTCCGTTGGAGAGTTTTACTCCGTTGCAGTTACCAATAATTATCAGCAGGCCGATACGGGCACCAAGATGATTCATATTGGTAAAAACACCCGAAGCCTTATCGTTTCAAAAGGTGTTTCTGCCGGTAAAAGCCAAAACAGTTACCGCGGGTTGGTGAGGGTCAATAAGAAAGCTGAGAATGCACGTAACTTCTCGCAATGTGATTCTTTGTTAATGGGAGATAAATGCGGGGCACACACCTTCCCTTATCTCGAAATAAATAATAGCTCGGCGGTGGTGGAGCACGAAGCTACCACTTCAAAAATTGGTGAGGATCAGATCTTCTATTGCAACACCCGCGGACTCTCAACTGAAGATGCGGTTGGCTTAATTGTAAACGGATATGTTAAAGAAGTCATCAATCAATTGCCGATGGAATTTGCCGTAGAGGCTCAAAAATTATTACAAATAAGTTTAGAAGGTAGTGTAGGGTAATTATTCGTTTTTGAGACAGGAGACTCAACGATAAAACTTCACATACCTTCAACTTTAAAAACTTTTAACTGGAAAAAGAATGCTAGAAATAAAAGACTTACACGCTAAAATAGAAGACAAGGAAATATTGAGAGGAATCAACCTAACCGTTAAACCAGGGGAAGTTCACGCTATCATGGGTCCCAATGGATCCGGGAAAAGTACATTGTCGTCGGTTCTCGCAGGTAGCGAGGTTTTTGAAGTATCGGAAGGGTCAGCAAGTTTCTATGGTAAAAATTTGTTGGACATGCCGGCCGAAGACAGAGCTCGGGAAGGGTTATTTTACAGCTTCCAGTATCCGGTAGAGATACCCGGAGTTAGTATGGTTAACTTTATGCGTACCGCAGTAAATGAACACCGTAAGTACAACAAACAGAAACCATATACCGCCAGCGAGTTTTTAAAACTGATGCGCGAAAAAAAGAAATTGGTGGAGATCGACTCCAACCTGACCAACCGCTCAGTTAACGAAGGCTTTTCCGGTGGCGAAAAAAAGAAAAACGAGATTTTTCAGATGGCCATGCTTTCACCCAAAGTGGCTATCTTGGACGAAACAGATTCCGGATTGGATATTGACGCCTTACGCATTGTGGCCAATGGAGTTAACAAGTTAAAGTCGAAGGATAATGCTACGATAGTGATTACCCACTATCAACGACTTTTAGATCACATTGTACCGGATTACGTGCACGTATTATATAAAGGTCGAATAGTAATGTCGGCAGGTAAGGAACTGGCGCACGAATTGGAAGAAAAAGGGTACGACTGGATTAAAAAACAATTCGAAGATTAAAGCTAGTAAGCGCAGGAGCTAATACTTGACAATTTAAGCTCAAAATTTCTTGAACATCACAAAAAGGTTTGACAATGAGCATTGTGAGCACAGATTTAAAAACAGAACTAAAATATACTTCTCTTTTTGCAGAAGAAAAGGGCAAACTCAACCTATTGGTTTCCGATGTCATTTCGTCGCAACGAGAAAATGCCATTCAACTGTTTGAGGAAAAAGGCATTCCTACCAAACGGGTTGAAAACTACAAGTACACCAACATGGTACCTCTTTTCGAGGAAGATTATGGGTACGATTTCGAGCACGAAATATTTAAACAAGATCTTTCCGATGTGTTTAACTGCAACGTGCACGATTTGGAGGCGACCACCGTTTACCTTATCAACGGATGGTATTATCGTAAAAATCAGCTGCCCGCCAATTTACCCGAAGGGGTTATCATTGGGAGTCTGGCCGAATGTTCCAAGTCGCATCCCGAACTTTTCGAAGCGCATTATAACCAATATGCCAAAAACGAAGAAGATAGTATGGTTGCTTTAAATACGGCTTTTGCCCAAGACGGATTTTTCATTTACATTCCCAAGGGTACCGTTATTGATAAACCCATTCAGATTGTAAACATCATGGATGCCAGGGAAGATTTAATGGCCTTCCCGCGAAACCTGGTAATTGTTGAAGAAAATGCCCAGGCTAAAATCCTGCTTTGCGAACATACTATTTCCGACAAAAAATACCTGATTTCAGGAGTAACCGAGGCCTGGGTGGGCGAAAATGCCGTGTTCGATATATACAACATCCAAAACCAGCATAACCTGACCACCAACATTTCGTCGGTTTTCGTAAAGCAAAAAAAACATTCCAGTGTACTGACGCACAACCTGACCTTGCATACTGGCGTTACCAGGAACAACATTTACATCCATATGGATGATGAGCATTGCGAGTCGCACGTGTACGGTTTGTTTATTTCGGATAAAAACCAACACGTCGATAATTTCACGTTCATCGATCATGCCAAGCCAAACTGTTACAGCGAGGAATTGTTTAAAGGAGTATTGGACGATGCGGCCACGGCTGCTTTTGCCGGAAAAATAATGGTACGTCCCGATGCACAAAAAACCAACGCATTTCAACGCAACGACAACTTGCTGCTTACCGAAACAGCCAAAATGAACACCAAGCCCATGCTCGAAATCTACGCAGATGATGTGAAATGTTCTCATGGTGCCACCGTGGGACAATTGGACGAAAAAGCCATGTTTTACCTGCGCTCCAGGGGAATTAGCAAAGACGAAGCACGTATATTATTAATGTACGCCTTTGCATATGAGGCTGTTGAAAAAATAAGGGTGGAAGCCGTCCGGGAACAAATCAGGGAACTGGTGGAACATGTGTTCCGAGGCGAACTTAACAAGTGTAGTTCTTGCGTTTTATGCGGACAGGAAGCAGAGCCTGGTTACACTTGCATGTAAAACCTGCTAGTTAGTAACTGTTCCATGGTCACTAGTCAATAGTGTTGGCCAATGACTAAAGACAGATGACTTCCCGTCCAAATTAAATTTGGAGCCACGGGATGTCGTTTCACTCCAAATGACTAATAACTGATGACCAATATAGATATTAAAAAGGTAAGGGCACAATTTCCGATTTTGAACAGCACCATTCACGGCAAGCCTTTGGCCTACTTCGACAATGCCGCTACTACGCACAAGCCAGATAGAGTGGTAAACAAGGTGAAAGAGGTTTACGAAACCTTGAATAGTAATATTCACCGAGGAGTACATTACCTGAGCAATCAGGCCACTTTGGCCTATGAAGAAGCCCGCACCAAAGTACAATCATTTATTAATGCGGCGCATTCACATGAGGTAATATTTACCTCGGGAGCCACAGGAGCGATTAATTTATTGGCCAATTCTTTTGGGGAATCCTATATATCCGAAGGGGATGAGATCATCATTTCGCACATGGAACACCATTCTAACATTGTTCCCTGGCAAATGATGTGCAAGCGCAGAAAAGCCATATTAAAGGTAATTCCCATCAATGGTAATGGAGAGCTAGTTATAGACGAGTTTAAAAAATTGCTTTCTCCCAAAACCAAATTGGTTGCAGTAACCTACGTTTCCAATGCTTTGGGCACGGTTAACCCAATAGATGAAATTATAAAAAACACACATGCCAACAATTCACTAATTATGGTGGATGCATCCCAGGCCGTGCAGCATTTAAAAGTTGACGTGCAGGCCATGGACACCGATTTTATGGTTTTTTCGGGACATAAAATCTACGGCCCAACAGGTACAGGCGTACTGTACGGAAAGGAAAAACTACTGAACGAGATGGAACCCTGGCAAGGGGGTGGTGAAATGATTAAGACGGTTTCGTTTGAGGAGACAACGTACAATGAGCTACCGTTTAAATTTGAAGCGGGTACACCTAATATCGCGGGAGCAATCGGCTTGGGAGAGGCAATCGATTTTGTTTCGGAGTTAGGTGTCGAAAACATTTATGAATACGAGGATGAATTGCTGAGATATGCTACGGAACAATTCATCAAAATTCCGGGCATGAGAATTATTGGCACAGCAAGCAAAAAAGCCAGCGTAATCTCGTTTCTGGTAAACGACATACATCCGTTTGATATGGGTACCATGCTCGACAAAATGGGCTTGGCAGTGCGAACAGGACACCATTGCGCGCAACCCATTATGGATTTTTTTGGTATTCCCGGAACACTACGGGCATCCTTTGCCGTATACAACACAAAAGAAGAAATAGACCGTTTGGTTGAAGGCATCACAAAAATTGCCAAGATGTTCGGATAACACCCATCCGTTAATGACATTGGCGTTCAATTCATCTCGTCTTTAACGCTATCATTGATCGATCGGTATCCATATGCTAACTTAATTAATGGCTATAAGAAAAGGCAACAATTCTCTTTCAAAACCCTCTGACTCTCCCGAATACGTATTCGGGAGAGTCAGAGGGTTTCACTAAGGAGAATTTATAGAATAGAGAGTTTTCTTAGATGCACTAATTATTATAAGTGGTATAATTTATTTTTCCCATCTTTGCACAGACTTTCTTTTGTTTATAAATAAGAGACCATATAAAATGACAATTAAAGAGATACAAGACGAAATAGTTGAAGAGTTTAGCTCGTTTGATGAGTGGATGGACAAATACGCATACTTGATTGAGCTGGGTAACGATTTAGAACCCTATGATGATCAATACCGGGTGGAACAAAATATTTTGGAAGGATGTCAATCCAAGGTTTGGTTGCACGCATGGATGGAAGATGGTAAGGTGTATTATATGGGCGACAGCGACGCCATCATCGTAAAAGGAATTGTGGCTTTGATGATAAGAGCGTTATCCGGTCAAAGCCCTCAGGACATTATCAATAGCGACCTTTCGTTTGTGGATGTAATTGGTTTAAAAGAACACCTTTCTCCAACCCGATCGAACGGATTAGTGGCTATGATCAAACAAATGCGCCTCTTTGCCATAGCATTTAAAGCTCAGCAGGCTTAAACAAAACATTTTGCAAGACTGTTCTCTTATAGATTAGAGACATTAGATTAGAGATAATAGAACAATCCGTTTTATGGAAAATAAATAACACTCGTGTTATGTCAGGCATGGAATTTCGTGTAAGTTGCCATGATTATTGAATTTTTCAAAAAGAGAAAAATTAATCTGAGCCATATTCGTTCTTTTATAATATCCCAATCTATTCATTAAAACAGATGATAGGCAACAAGATAATATAACACGAGTTTATCGCTAATCCTTCATCTAAAAATCTTTACACTATGGACAATGAATTTTTATCAAAAGAAGAAGAGATAGTTAACACGCTAAAAACCATATTCGATCCGGAGATTCCGGTGAACATCTATGACTTGGGGCTTATTTATGAAGTAAATGTTAACGAGGAGGGCAAAGCAAACATTGTGATGACCTTGACCTCGCCCAACTGCCCTGTTGCAGAATCAATGCCCGAGGAGGTATTTGATAAGGTCAGCGACCTGGACGGTATCACACATGTCGACGTAAATTTGACCTTTGATCCTCCCTGGACAAAAGACATGCTTTCGGAAGAAGCCTTATTGGAACTTGGACTTCTTTAGAGGTTTCGGATTTCACATATTATATTAATGTGGACTTATTAAAGGAGGCATATAGCAAATTAATTAAGGACAAAGCCAAAGCATTGGGCTTTGATGCATGCGGTTTTACCAAGGCAGAAGCGTTAACTGAGGAAAAGGAGATTTTAAGGGGTTGGTTGGATAATAATAGGCATGGCAATATGCAATATATGGCCAACCACTTCGAAAAAAGAGTGGATCCCTCAATGTTGGTTGAAGGCGCAAAGTCCGTTATTGTGCTATTGACCAACTATACCCCGCAAAAAAAACAAACCGATCCTGATGCTCCCATTATTGCCCGTTATGCCTACGGGCAAGATTATCATCATGTAATTAAAGATAAGCTCAAGCTTCTGTTTTCCTATATTCAGGAAGAAATATACCCTGAACTTGAAGGGCGTTATTTTGTGGATTCAGCTCCCGTGCTGGAACGCAGCTTAGGGGTGAAGGCCGGATTGGGCTGGATAGGCAAAAACACAAACCTTATCCATAAAAAAATCGGCAGTTATGTTTTTATTTCGGAGCTCATCATTAATCTCGAGCTTCCGGCATCGGAGCCCATCAAGGAAGCCTGCGGTGGATGTACCCGTTGTATCGATGCCTGCCCCACCCAGGCGTTGATTGCACCAAAAACACTCGACGCACGTAAATGTATATCCTATCTTACCATTGAAAACAAGGAAGATATACCGGAAGAATTTGTCGGCAAGATGGAAAACCGCGTTTTCGGTTGCGATATCTGCCAGGAAGTGTGTCCCTGGACATGGAAATCGCGTCCGCACACGAACGAAAACCTGCAACCTGTCACCAAAATACTAGAACTCACCAAAGAAGAGTGGCAAACACTAAACCCTGACACATTCAGCGAAACATTCAGAAAATCAGCGATTAAAAGAGCGAAGTACACAGGTTTAAAGAGAAATATAGATTTTCTCCTGTCAAAAAAACAAAAATAACGACAATACCTTTATACCGAATATATTACATTTGGTATCTGGAATACCTGATTTTTGATGTTTTATGCACAACAACACATTCACAACCTTCACAACGCATTCAAAAGATGGAACCCAATTGCACGGACATTATCTAATGCCTTGCACAGATGCCGTTGCCGTTATTTATTTTATCCATGGGCTTGGCGGACATTCTGGGCGGTTTCTTCAACCTGCATCTTTATTTGCCAAAAAAAATATCGCTTCCATTGGCATTGATTTGAGAGGCAATGGACGTTCGGAAGGGAAAAGAGGCCATACCGATAGCCTCGAAAAATACATGGAAGACATTGACGCTTGCGTGAATTATAGCTCCAGGCTTTTTTCCGATCAGCTACCTAAACTAATAATGGGAAACAGCATGGGCGGAGCCATAGCACTTCATTACGGCATTAAACATAAAAATATGTTTTCGGGCCTTATATTAACCGCACCATGGATAAGACTAACCAGCCCAATCACCAAGGCCAAAATGTCTGTCATGGGTATCCTCGATAAAATAGTCCCCACTTATACATTTTCTTCAAAGGTTAAACCGGGGCAAATTTTAACTGAGAACGAACATCAAATGACAGAAGAATCCGACGAACTTATCCACAAACAAATAACAGCCCGATTGTTAATGGAGATGCACAAATTGGGAAATCAATTATTGGAAAAAGCAGATTGTTATCTTCCAACGTTAGTGCTGCATAGCAAAAACGACCCTGTTACCGATTATGCAGCCAGTCAGGAATTGTGCGGCAAACATTGCCTTTCGTGCAAATTGGTTACCCTGGATTTTTACACCCATGCGGTTCCGTTTGAAGAAAACAACACAGTTTACATTGAAGCACAAAGACATATAGATAAAATTTTAGTAGCCCATGAACAACTTCAGGACTGAAATAAAAGTTGATGAATCTGTTCACAAAATTGAATACGATTCGCAAGTGATGTTCCTGGGATCATGCTTTTCTGATAACATGGGCAATAAATTCAAAGAATATAGACTGCCTGTATTAACAAATCCTTTTGGTGTTATATACAATCCCTTGAGTGTTGCCAACACTTTAAGATCAGTAATAAGAAATAAAACATATACCGAATCGGAATTGCGATACCATAACGATTTATGGTTGAGTTTTGATCATCATGGTTCTTTCTCAAAACCAGATAAAAACGAGACTTTAAGATTAATCAATGACAAATGTCAAATTTCGTACGAATATTTAAAGCGAAGTCGGTTTATTTTTATCACCTTTGGCACGGCTTGGGTGTATCAGTTAAAAGAAACCAACCAAATAGTATCTAACTGTCATAAGTATGCTGCCAGATGTTTTAATCGCTATTTGCTTAACATTGAGGAAATAGTAAACACTTACAAATTATTATTGACAGAATTACTGGTATTTAATCCCGATTTAAAAATTGTATTTACGGTGAGTCCTGTGCGACATTGGAAAGATGGAGCGCATGGCAACCAAATTAGCAAATCAACTTTAATGATAGCGATCAATAACCTATGCGAGATGTTTGAAAGCTGCTCTTATTTCCCTGCTTACGAAATACTTATGGACGACTTAAGGGATTACAGGTTTTATGCCGGGGACATGTTGCACCCTAACAGTACTGCAGTGGAATATATTTGGGAAAAGTTCGAAATATCTTTTTTTTCCACAAGTACCTTGCATTATAAAAATGAGATGCTTAATTTAGAAAAGGCAGTTAAGCACCGTGCTTTGAACCCAGCCACAGACCAGCACCAGCGTTTTCTTAAAAAACAAATCGAAAAAATTGAAAAACTTATGATAACATACCCAAAAACTGATTTTGGTAACGATTTGAATGTATTACGTACTGAAATTATTTAAATTATTATAACAAATCGATAATTAATATAAAATTAAAACCTTTTAACCTGTAAATGTTCTTTTTAACACCATTTGTTCATATATTGGAACATCGTTAATAACTAGTTAATATAATACCCAAACATATTACTATTTTATTTAACACCCCTGTTTTATTAAACTTAATTCTAATGCAATAAACCAAAACAACTAATGTCCTATTTAGCATTTGAAAAATCCAAATTGATTAACCTTGAGCAATCCCTTTTCAAGGAGATACTCAGAACCAACCGAGCCGGTTCTTATTCCAGCTCAAGTATTGTTGGTTGTAACACCAGAAAATATCACGGGCTGTTGGTATGCCCGATTCCTGAATTTGAAATGACCCGGCATGTGCTAGTGAGTTCCATTGACGCTACCGTTGTGCAGCACGAAAAGGAGTTCAATCTTGGTATTAGAAAATACCATGGGAGTCATTACGAGCCTAAGGGGCATAAATATATTCGAGAACTCGATTTCGATATCATTCCCCGCAAGGTATACCGCGTAGGTGGTGTTGTGCTGGCAGTTGAGGAAGTGCTGGTGGCAAAGGAGGAGCAAGTGTTGGTTAAATACACCTTGTTAGAAGCCCATTCGGAAACAACCCTGAAGCTAAAACCTTTTTTGGCCAACCGAAGTGTTCACGAACTAACCCGGCAAAACCTGCAAGCCAATACCAAGTACGAAAAAATTCAAAACGGCATTAGCATACAGATGTACCCTAACCTGCCTAAGTTGTCTATTCAGCTATCCAAGGAAAATGAATTCGTGCCGATTCCGGATTGGTTTCGCGGCATAGAGTACTTTAAAGAAGAAAGGCGCGGTTACGACTATAAAGAAGACCTTTATGTACCGGGCTATTTCGAAGTTGAAATCAAAAAAGGTGAAAGTGTAATTATTTCAGCTTCTACCAACGAACAAAAAACGGGTGGTTTTAAAGCTAAGTTCAACAAGGAAGTTGAAAGGCGTATACCCCGCGACGGAATGTACAACAACCTCTTAAATTCTGCTTCCCAGTTTTTTGTGGACAAAGGAAATGTGACGACAATGGTAGCAGGATATCACTGGTACAAAAAGAGATTGCGCGACACATTAATCTCAGCCCCGCTTTTAACGCAGGCCTTGGAAGATGACGAATTATTTGAAAAAGTGCTGGCTTC
Source organism: Saccharicrinis sp. GN24d3 (assembly GCF_052400645.1). Classification (NCBI taxonomy): domain Bacteria; kingdom Pseudomonadati; phylum Bacteroidota; class Bacteroidia; order Marinilabiliales; family Marinilabiliaceae; genus Saccharicrinis; species Saccharicrinis sp. GN24d3. Next base: position 124,800 of record NZ_JBQTGI010000012.1, on the reverse strand, counting down.
TTCAGCTAAGGAGATTAAAGCAAGCATCACGGATAAATCCCTAACTGACATCAAGGAAGTGGATACTCCGCTGTGGTTTTTCTGGACCCTTCAACAGTGTTGGGGCAAATCGTGTATCAAAGATCTTTGGAACAAATACAAAGATCTGTTAGTATCCATTATTAATGCGTACAAAAAGGATAGATACGACAATGTAACAATGCTCGAAAATGGGCTCATCTATTCGTCCGACGATAAACATCCGCTTACCTGGATGAACGGAATGTGCGACGGAAAGCCTGTGACACCGCGCAACGGAATGTGCGTGGAAGTGAATGCCCTATGGTACAATGCCCTGTGCATGACCGTGCAATTGGCCAAAACAAGTAAAGACAATAAGCTGGCCAGTGAACTTGAACCGCTTGCCGAACAAGTTAAAGAATCTTTTATAGCTACTTTTTGGAACGATGACGAGCAATATCTGTACGATGTAGTAAACGGAGACAGCAAGGACTCTTCTGTAAGGCCCAACCAGGTTTTTACAACCGCATTTGCCTATTCGCCTTTGAGTAACGAACAGAAAAAGTGCGTTCTTGATGTTGCAAGAAATCAATTGGTTACACCTAAAGGACTAAGAACCCTGTCCCCCCAGAATCCTGCATACATGGGAGTAACAGATGGCTTTGCCAATATACGTGAGTTTGGTATTCACCAAGGTGCAGTATGGCCGTGGCTGGCCTCTTTCTATGCGGAAGGATATCTGAAACTTCATAAACAAGGGGGTATCAGCCATATCAAACTTTTGGTTGACAATTTCGAAGAAGAAATGGTGAATCACTGCATAGGCACTTTATCCGAGTATTACGACGGCAACCCTCCGCATATGGGTAAAGGTGCAGTAAGTATGGCCTGGAACGTGGCCGGAGTTCTTAAAATTCTTAAACTAATCGAAAAATATAGCTAATATGAGGGTATTAATGTTTGGCTGGGAGTTTCCTCCTCATATTACAGGTGGACTCGGCACAGCTTGTTATGGTTTAACAAGAGGTTTGTCTCACGTGAAGGATTTAGATGTTTTATTTGTGGTACCTAAGGCCTATGGCGACGAAGATCAAAGCGCCATTAAACTAATGGGTGCCAATAATGTATCTATCCGTCAGAGAAAAATCGATCTGAAAAAATTTGAAAAAGAAATGGACTACATCGAGGTGGATACGCACATCATACCTTATGTAGACCCTGAAGAATACTGGAAACTGACAAAACTGAAAGTTGAAGGCGAAAAGAAAATAGTACAAACGAACGAAGAGGGCAAGATTGATTTCTCGGGTAAGTATGGTGCAGACCTGTTGCACGAGATCTCTAACTATGCGCTGGTTTCCAGCGTGATTGCACAGGAGAATGAGTTTGATGTGATACACGCCCATGATTGGCTGGCCTATCCGGCCGGAATAGCGGCAAAAGAGGCTTCGGGCAAACCCCTGGTGGTGCATGTGCATGCTACCGACTTTGACCGAAGCGGAGGAAGTGTGAACCCGACGGTTTTCGAAATTGAAAAAAGAGGGTTAGATGCTGCCGACCGCATAATTACGGTAAGTAACCTCACGAGAACCACGGTAATCGAAAAATATGGTATCAATCCTGACAAGGTAGTAACCGTGTACAATGCCGTCGAACCCAAAGATATGGAAACGGAATTACCGTTTAAAAAGAACAAAGGTGAAAAGGTAGTTACTTTTTTAGGTAGAATCACCATGCAAAAAGGCCCTGAATATTTTATCGAGGCAGCTTACCGTGTCCTTCAAAAAATGGACAATGTGCGGTTTGTCATGGCAGGCAGTGGAGACATGATGGAAAAGATGATCCGTAGGGCAGCAGAACTTAAAATTACCGATAAATTTCACTTTACAGGATTCCTGAAAGGGGAAGATGTTTTTACCATGTTGCGCATGAGCGACCTGTATGTTATGCCTTCGGTTTCTGAACCATTTGGTATTTCACCACTGGAGGCCATGCAAAGCAATGTGCCGGTACTCATCTCATACCAATCGGGAGTGGCCGAAATATTAAACCATGCGATAAAAACAAATTTCTGGGACATTGACGCCATGGCCGATGCCATGTACGGTGTATTGAAATACCCATCACTGTCCAAGATGTTTATCCATCATGGCAAAAGCGAAGTTGAATCCTTAAAATGGGAAGATTCGGCTCTTAAAGTGAAAGAAGTATATGACTCTGTTGCCCAAACAGAAGTTAACTAACCTAAAAATCTACACATAATATGAAAACTATCTGTTTATATTTCCAGGTTCATCAGCCATTTCGTTTCCGTCGCTATAGATTTTTTGATATAGGTAACGACCATTATTATTATGATGACTATTCAAACGAGAGCATCCTACTGAAGATAGCCGAAAAAAGCTACCTGCCAACCAATGAGTTACTACTTAAACTTATTAAGGCAAATAAAGACAAGTTTAAAGTGGCCTTTTCGCTGTCGGGGATTGCCATCAAGCAATTTCAATTATATGCCCCGGAGGTTATTGAGAGTTTCCAAAAACTGGCTGCCACCGGCCAAGTGGAATTTTTGGCCGAAACCTATTGCCACTCACTGGTTGCCCTGAAGGACAAAAAGGAATTTGAGCGCCAGGTAAAACAGCATGGCGACATGATCAAAGAGCTTTTTGGCCAGAAACCTACCGTTTTTAGGAACACAGAGTTAATCTACTCCGACGACATGGGCGACATGGTATACAAAATGGGTTACAAGGCCATGCTTACCGAAGGAGCCAAGCATGTGTTAGGATGGAAAAGCCCTAACTACCTATATTGCAACAGCATCAATCCAAAACTAAAAGTTTTGCTTAAAAACTTTGTACTTAGCGATGATATTGCATTCCGTTTCGGAAACAAAGACTGGAACGAATGGCCCTTAACGCCCCAAAAGTATACCCAATGGCTGAAGGATGTTGATCCCAAAGCCGAAGTAATCAATTTGTTTATGGATTACGAAACCTTTGGTGAGCACCAATGGAAAGAAACCGGTATTTTTGAATTTCTGGAAGGATTGCCCGAAGAGATTCTTAAACACAAAGAATTATCTTTCTCTACACCTTCGGAAGTGGCGGACAACCTGCAACCGGTTTCGGCGATTAACGTCCCGTACCCTATTTCGTGGGCCGACGAAGAACGCGATCTTACTGCCTGGTTAGGAAACGAAATGCAGGAAGAAGCGTTTAATAAGTTATATGATTTGCTTCCTAAAATTAAGAAATGCGATGACGCAAAACTGAATGACGACTGGATTTACCTTCAGGCAAGTGATCACTTCTATTACATGTGTACCAAGTACTTCTCCGATGGGGATGTGCACGCTTATTTCAACCCGTATGAATCCCCTTATCAGGCATTTATCAATTACATGAATGTATTGAGCGATTTTACCCTGAGGCTGAATGCGGAAGTACCCGAAAATTCACAGGAAGAATCCATTTCGCACCTCACCAGTATCCTAAAAGAAAAAGAGGACAAGATTGCACAACTTGAGGCCAGTCTGAAAAAACTACGCGCCAAGAAAAAGAAAAAATAAAAAATACCTGTAAAAATTATTAGTAATCGATTAAATCGAGAAATTATGAGCATCAAAAAGCAGTTTTTAAAAAGTAAACCTGAATGTAAGGTTACATTTAAATTCGAGAAAAAACCAGACCTTACTCCAGAGTCTGTAAAAGTTGTTGGAGATTTTAATAATTGGGACAAAAACACAGAACCCATGAAACCATTGAAATCGGGTGATTTTACACAAACCATTAACCTTAACAGTGGTTCGCAGGTGCAATTCCGTTATTTGGTGAACGACAGCTTTTGGTTAAACGATGACCAAGCCGATGGTTTTATCGATGCCGGTATTGGCGACTCGGAAAAAAACAGTTTATTACAACTGTAATGTATTAATTATTGCTAAAGAGGATACCCCTTTAAATGGCTATCGAAGGGGTAACCTCTATTTTTTTTATACGGTTTGAAACCACATTTACTATTTTATCTATTGCAGAAATGAGTAACAACTATTTAAAACCCGACTATGTTTTTGAAACGAGCTGGGAAGTGTGTAATAAAATGGGCGGTATTCATACCGTTTTATCAACCAAAGCCTTAACCTTGGTTGAGCACTTCGGGGACAATATGATCTTCATTGGCCCCGATTTTTTAGGAGGCCCACAAAACAAAGAGTTTGAAGCGGACGACTCGCTTTTTCCTGAATGGAAAGAAATTTTAACCAAGGAAGGTCTGCGCGTCAGAATGGGAAGATGGAAGGTCGTAGGCCGCCCAATAGCACTCTTAATCGACTTTAGTACCTTTATACCACAAAAAAACGATATCCTGGCCCGATTTTGGGAGCTGTACAAAGTGGACTCAATTTCCGGACAGTGGGAATATATCGAATCAACGCTGTTCGGATATGCTGTGGGTAAAGTTATCGAAAGCTTTTACAAATGCTACCTGAACATTAACCATAAAGTTATCGCTCATTTTAACGAATGGATGACAGGAAGTGGAGCGCTATATTTAAAGAATGCACTTCCCCAGGTGGCTACAGTTTTTACCACACATGCAACGGTTGTTGGACGTTCTTTGGCAGGAAACGGAGCGCAATTATATGATCACCTGCACACCTTTAATGCAGACATATGCTCGCATGATCTTGGGGTTGCGGCCAAGCATTCGGTTGAAAAAAAATCCGCACAAAACGTTGACTGTTTTACAACAGTATCTGACATTACGGCCAAAGAATGTGCCCAATTTATGGAACGGAAAGTAGATGTTGTTACCCCCAATGGCTTCGAAAAAGATTTTGTTCCTCCCAAAGAAGAATTTGATAAAAAGCGAGCGAATGCCCGCAAGCAATTGAGAAAAGTATCGGAAGCATTGCTTGGATACAAACTGTCCGACAATGCCCTTTTTATCGCCAATAGCGGAAGGTATGAATACAGAAACAAAGGTATCGACGTTTTCCTGGATGGCTTAAAACACCTGAACGAAAAGGACGGTTTCCATCGCGAAAAAGTTGTTTTTATTTTGATCCCTGCCAACAACTACGGTGCACGTAAGGACTTAATTGCCAAACTCAACGGTGAAAGTACCGAAGAGCTCGAAAACCCATTTTTAACCCATGGCCTTAACGACCTGGGCTACGACCCTATCATCAACAAATTACAAGACATACACCTTAATAACGAAAAGGATGATACGGTTAAGTTAATTTTTGTACCCTCATACCTGAAAGGCAACGATGGCATTTTCAATTTGCCCTATTACGACATCCTTATCGGGATGGACCTAACAGTATTCCCGTCGTACTACGAACCTTGGGGCTATACACCACTGGAAAGTCTGGCTTTTAGTATACCTACCATCACAACTAACCTGGCCGGATTTGGAATTTGGGCCACACAATATTCCAGCAAAATAAAAGATGGTGTAGCCGTAATTGAACGTAACGACCACAACACAGAGGAAGCTGCTCATGAGATAGCCAGTACCATTGCTGAATTTGCCGCTAAATCGGAAACTGAAGTAGAGCAAATCAGGCAGAAAGCAAAAGATATCTCTTCAAAAGTTGATTGGGATATTTTAATGGAATACTATTTAAAGTCCTATGATTTGGCCCTGAACGCTGTCAAAAACCGTCAGGATCAGATTGGTGAAATCAAACAAGAAAAGCGTATCCGCATAAAACCCGAGAAATCGTCGCTCCCGGTTTGGAAAAAGCTGCTTGTAAAATCCAGGCTGCCTGAAAGAATTCAGACGTTAAGTGAACTGTCCCAAAATTTATGGTGGACCTGGAATTACCAGGCAACGGAGTTGTTTGAATCTATTGATAGGGAGGTATGGCTGAACTGTGGCAAAGACCCCATTAAATTACTGGAGCGCGTTAGTTACGATTATTTGTTGGAACTTTCCGAAAAAACCGACTTTGTTGAAGAGCTGGATAACGTGTATGCGATGTTCCGCCAATATATGGACAGGCCGGAGAAAATAGATCCATCAATTGCCTACTTCAGCATGGAGTATGGAATCAACGACACCCTAAAAATTTATTCGGGTGGCCTAGGCGTATTGGCAGGCGACTACTTAAAAGAAGCCAGTGACTCTAACGTCAACATGACTGCCATTGGTCTATTGTACAGGTATGGATATTTCCGCCAGTCGCTTAGCGTTCATGGCGACCAACAAGCCAATTTCGACAAGCAGGAATTTTCGACCCTTCCGTTGACCGAAGTAAAAAATGAAGACGGAACCCCTTTGGTACTAAAGATGTCTGCTCCCGGCAGAACTGTTTATGCTCGTGTTTGGCGCGCCGATGTGGGTAAAATCCCGTTGTACTTGCTCGATACCGACCACGAGTCAAACAGTGAGGGCGATCGTAATGTTACCCATAGTTTATATGGCGGGGATTGGGAAAACCGGTTGAAACAGGAAATATTATTAGGAATAGGCGGTATTCAATTGTTGGATACATTAGGCATTAAAACCAATCTTTTCCATTGTAACGAGGGACACGCAGCATTAATCAATGTTTCGCGCCTGATGAAATACATCAAAGCTAAATACTCATTCCCTGAAGCCATGGAATTGGTTAGAGCCTCTACCTTGTTTACAACCCATACGCCTGTTCCTGCAGGACATGATAAGTTCGACGAGGATTTAATCAGGGTATATTTCCGTCATATTCCTGAAAGGTTACAAATTTCGTGGGAAGAGTTTATGGCACTGGGTAGGGAAAACCCCAACGATGAGCATGAGAAATTCTCGATGAGTGTATTGGCTGTAAAAACATCGCAGCAAATAAACGGGGTTAGCTGGTTGCACGGAGAAGTTTCCAGAAACATGTTCCAAAACCTTTGGAAGGGATTCTTCCCCGAAGAGGTGCCCATTGGACATGTAACCAACGGAGTTCACTTCGGAACATGGACCTCGAGCGATTGGCAAAGGTTGTACGAGAAAAACTTTGACAACAAATTCAAATCTGACCTATCTAATAAAGATTATTGGCGACAAATTCAAAATGTAGCTGACGAGGATATCTGGAAAGTTAGGACCGGCCTTCGCACCAAGCTAATCGACTTTGTTAAAAACCGGATGGAGAAAAATATGTCGAGCAGTCATGCCGACCCGTCTCATATTCTCGAAGTTCTGGATTCCATGGACAACAACGCCTTAACCATTGGTTTTGCCAGAAGGTTTGCTACTTACAAACGCGCACACCTGTTGTTTACCGACGAAAAGCGTTTAGCTGAGATTGTGAACAACCCCGAAAAACCGGTTCAATTTATCTTTGCCGGAAAAGCGCACCCAGCCGATGGCGGTGGTCAGTCCTTGATTAAACATATTGTTGAAATATCTAAAAAACCCGAATTCCTGGGCAAGATTATTTTTCTTGAAAATTATGACATGGAATTGGCCAAAAGACTGGTTAGTGGTGTAGATATTTGGCTGAACACCCCTACCCGACCTCTTGAGGCTTCCGGTACCAGTGGAGAAAAAGCAGAGATGAACGGGGTGCTTAACTTTAGTGTATTGGACGGATGGTGGTACGAAGGTTACCGTGAAGGTGCCGGATGGGCCCTTTCCGACAAAAGAGTCTATGACAACCAGAACTTTCAGGATGAGCTGGATGCCGCCACTATCTACAGTATGTTAGAGAACGAGATTGTTCCTCTATTCTACGACAAAAACGAATATGGAATCTCCACGGAATGGGTTCAGTACATCAAAAACTCCATTTCGGAAATAGCGCCAACATATACTACCAAGCGTATGATGGACGATTATCTGGATCGTTTCTATTTGAAGATGGACAGCCACCTCAAAGAACTTGTATCTGATAATTGTAAGAAAGTTCATGATGTTACCAATTGGAAACGAAAGGTAAAATCCAACTGGAACGAAGTTGAAGTGGTAAAAATTGAGATGCCCGATATCTATGAGCGTCAATTGGGAATAGGCGATACCTATCAAATCAACCTGGTGATTGACTTAAAATCCCTTGAAGGAATTGATTTGTCGGTACAAGCAATTTTTGCGGATGTAAACGATGATGGGACAGCCAAGATGTTGAGCTTAGAGCAGTTTGTGCTTGAAAAGACCGAAGGTTCATTGCTTTATTATTCTTTGAACCACAAATTGAATATACCGGGTGTATACAACTACGGTATCCGAATGTTCCCGGTCAATAAAGAATTGTCCGTTCAAACTGATATGTGCTGTGTAAGATGGATCTAACAAATCGGTTCATTGGTCATTGGTCAGCTGGAACAAAGCGACATTCCGACGCATGAAATCTATTTCTGTTGGTATGTCGTAAGCGATGACAGATAATTAGACCAATAAATGGCGTAAATGTTGTGACTAATGTAAAAATATGCCCAACCGATAATATCGGTTGGGCTTTTAGCTAAGTTAACTCTAATCTATTAACGCCACCTTTTACAGACTGTATGAAAATTAGAATTATGGGTTTAGCATCCTCCAATTAATGCAAAAATGGATGGATGTGGAGCATCTTTCAACTTCAGTGATGAATACTACAAGTTATTCCTGTTTCCCTATGAAATTAACACTTGGGACAATGCCGATCGATTAACAATAGCGTTAAATATGAAATAAATCTAACGCTAACATCATAGACGAATCGGGATTACCCGTTGAAGACTATCTCTTTATCTGTGCTATTAATTTTTGAGATGAAAAATGGCTGGGTTATGACCGTGGGAGCGACTCTTTTGGGAGAATCTTTCTTTATTATTGCTTCAATGGAATTATTGGTTTCAACTAATCGTTCAACTTTAATTGTATAACCTCCGGTTACTTTAATTTCTTCAATAACAGCAAGCACAACATATTTAGTAAAGTCTATTTCTATCTCAGAAAAACGTTCACTTACATTATTGGTAGTATTAATCTTATCTAAAAGATTTTCCCATTCGTTTGAATTATGAATAACCAGGTTAACTTAAGAAATCATTTCACTGCCATTTACTTATAAGTTCCCTGTTCCAATTACAAATTGCTCAACCTACTCCAAATCACCAGAATCGTTTCCACAGCAATTTAGTCCAACAAGACTTGCCTGAACAAGTATCAATTTTATAGTTTTTGTTGCTTGTTCCATATTGTATTAATTTTTTGCGTATGTCTTAAGTACAATGAAGCTAGGTCAACCTATGTTATCGATGATGTTCATTGTCATCTTTTATGACTTCAACCACTTTGATATCCTTGTTATACGGCATCGGAACAACAATATGGTATTTCGCACCTGCGGCTACCGCAGAATTATCAGTTAAAAAGGTCACCGTGTAAACAAGTTCTTCATTGTTTGCCTCCACTTTTTCATGTAACAAAGATGCTCCCGCAGCAAAACTTTTGCTTCCCAGAATTATGATATATTCAGAAAAATCGATTTGAGGCAGGCAATCAGTAGTAATATATTTTTCCAGTTCTTCTTGTGAGTTTATGATATAATAATTGTTGGTGTGCCCCATCTTCAAGTGCCATATGTGATGCTCACAACCAAAGTCGGCAAACTTGTAAAACTCAGCAGGTATTAATACGTCTTCTTCCAGGTATTCCTTTTGACAACCTGCTCCCATTAAAACAGGCAACAGCAAAAAAGACAAGATTTTGAATATGGTATGTTGCATGACGTTTGATGATAAGCTACGATAATTAGACCATTAAAATGTCAAAAGGTTGCGTGCATTCACTATTTCACTTGAATTTTCTAATAAAAAACAAAGCCCAACCGCATAAATCGGCCAGGCTTCGTTTAAGAATTAACAATTGAATGTTTAATTTTTATATAATGGCAATCCTCTCTGTCGACATTTTTTTTAATTCGTCAATATTCGTGTTTATTCGAGCCAATTCGTGGATTAATGAACCCGCTTTGGCGGGATACGCTCCATCACAAATGCAGTGCGAGCCGGAATATATAATTTCAATTGATATTGATCCTGATTATATGGCATTCGGTGCGCAAAATAAGTCAGGGACTCATCCACATTTCCATATCCGCCAAACTCGGGATTGTCGGTACTGAGTACAATCTTGTATTTACCGGCATCCGTAAAAATTCCGTAATCGGTATATGAGTTTGTGGGAGAGAAATTGAAAATAAAATAAAAGCCCCCCCTTTTAAAGCACATCAGCTGATCTGCTTCGTTAATGTTTATCCCATAACAAGGCTCATTGTTTACCAGGTAGCCCGACTTGGCCTTATCTATCATGGCCTTATCGAAATTAGATAAAAATTTGAACTTGAGATCGGGATTCTCCATCAATCCCCACTGACGACGGGCATACTTGTGCGACCATCCATTGCCTTCTCTTGGAAAGTCGATCCACTCGGGATGGCCGAACTCATTACCCATAAAATTCAGGTATCCTCCATATGCAGTCGACAGGGTTGCCAAGCGAATCATTTTATGCAATGCCAGTCCCCGGTCAATAACCAAGCTTTCCGAGGCCAGGTTCATCTTGTCATACATTTCCTTATCAACCAGGCGGAAGATAATGGTTTTATCCCCCACCAAAGCCTGATCGTGCGATTCGGCATACGAAACAGTTTTTTCGCCGAAACGATGCTGGGACAATTCGTGGAATATCTGTCCCACATTCCAATGCTCGTCACTCTTTTCTTTGATCATCTTAATCCAGAAATCGGGCACTCCCATCGACAGCCGATAATTAAAACCCAAACCTCCGTTTTCAATAGTATCGGCCAAACCGGGCATGCCGCTCATATCTTCGGCAACCGTAATGGCATTGGGGTTAATATGATGAATCAATTGGTTGGCTAGTGTAAGATAGGTAATCGCGTCCATATCCTCGGTTCCATTATAATAATCGGCATAGGACGAAAAAGCATATTCCAGCCCATGATGAACGTACAACATACTGGTTACGCCATCAAAACGGAATCCATCAAAATGGAATTCCTCAATCCAGTAACGACAGTTGGAAAGCAAAAACTGAAGCACCTCCGTTTTACCGTAATTAAAACACTTACTGTCCCAAGCCGGATGCTCTCCTTTGCCTCCATCGTGGAAATATTGATATACGGTTCCATCGAAACGACCTAAGCCCTCCACCTCATTTTTTACGGCATGTGAATGCACAATGTCCATAATAACAGCAATACCGTTTTTGTGTGCCTCATTGATTAAATCCTTAAGTTCTTCCGGCGTTCCAAAGCGAGAAGAAACCGCAAAAAAGTTGGATACGTGGTAACCAAAACTACCATAATACGGATGCTCCTGAATGGCCATTAGCTGAATGGTGGTATATCCGGCCTTGATAATTTTTGGCAACACATTATTTTTGAACTCTGTATATGAACTTACCTTTTCTTCTTCCGATGACATGCCCACATGCCCCTCGTATATCAGCAAAGGGTTTACCTGAGGTTTGAAATCCCCGTCCTCCCATTTAAATTCTTCCTCGGGCTGCCAGACCTGGGCGCTGAATATTTTAGTTTGATCATCCTGAACTACCCGCTGTATATGCGAAGGCAAACGCAGTCCGTCACCTCCTTCCCAAAAAACATGAAGCTTGAACAAATCGCCGTGCTTTAACACTGATTTAGGGATATAAATTTCCCAATTGCCATTATCCTTTTTCTCAAACCGATATCTGTCATCACATTTCCACTGGCTAAAATCACCAATCAAAAATATTTGGGTAGCGTTGGGCGCCCATTCCCGCAAACGGTAGGTATCTCCTTCGGGGTGCAAGCCATAATAATCAAACCCTCCGGCCATCTGATACAAATCGCCAAATATGCCGTTTAAATAATTAAGTTTATTCCGATAATGGGAAATCCTACCTTTAATTGGTTCTTCAAATGGTTGTAACCAAGGGTCGTTTTTTACAAAAATTGGTGTTTCCATATTAAAATGATAAGGTATAGTTTCTTGTTTTTGAAAATGGATCTAAATATTTGGAAAGTCTTTCGCTTATTTGCGACAATCATTAGCTGACATCCCTATTAAACAAATCGTTTTATGCCAGTTTTATGCTAAAACTTATTTGTTAGATACTAATATAGCAACAGTATTTGGCATACCATCTATAATTTTAGAAAATTTGATGGTTTATTAACCTCAATTTTTGTTTTGAGAATTGTAACTTTGTCAGGGTATACTGAAAAAATTTCATGCTCGCATTAGAATATCGCATGCATCACATTAGTAAACAATGATTTACCAAGCCCATACTAGAACCAGTAACACATAAAACATGGATATACAGCAAATAAAACAACGATTTGGAATTATTGGGAATTCTTTTGGCTTAAACCGTGCCATTGATATTGCTGTACAAGTGGCACCTACCGATTTATCAGTCCTGATAACAGGGGAAAGCGGAACAGGCAAGGAAGTCTTCCCTAAAATAATTCATCAATTCAGCTCAAGGAAGCATGGCCCTTATTTTGCCGTTAACTGCGGTGCTATCCCGGAAGGGACCATCGATTCAGAACTTTTTGGCCACGAAAAAGGAGCCTTTACAGGTGCTTTGTCGGATAGGAAAGGATATTTTGAAGAAGCCGACAACGGAACTATATTTTTAGATGAGATAGGCGAGTTACCCTTGGCCACTCAAGTACGATTACTAAGGGTGTTGGAAGCCGGCGAGTTCATGAAGGTAGGCTCATCCAAGGTATTAAAAACCAATGTTCGCGTGGTAGCAGCCACCAATGTAATGATGGAGAAAGCGATTCGGGAAGATAAATTCCGCGAAGACTTGTTTTATCGCTTAAGCAGCGTGCCCATTACCATTCCTCCGCTCAGAGAGAGGTCTGATGATATTAATTTATTATTCCGTAAGTTTGCCCACGATTTTGCGGACAGATACCGTATGCCAGCCATCAAGCTTCAACCTGAAGCACGAGAAATCATTAGCCGATACCGTTGGCCCGGAAATATCCGCCAGTTAAAGAACATTACCGAACAGATCTCCGTGATTGAGGAAAACAGGGAAATAAACGGTGATACCATGCGCAATTATATCCCCTACAACAGTGGAGACAACTTGCCTGCCGTGATGGATTCTCCCGCGGGTGGCGATGCATCTTTTGCCAATGAAAGAGAGATTCTTTACAAAGTTCTCTTTGACATGAAAAAGGATATGGGTGATTTAAAAAAACTCGTTCTTGAGGTAATACAGCAAGATGGAACTATCAACGTTCAGGGTGAACATGCACACATCATCAAAAAATTATACGATCAGGATTCTGACTTTGCAAACACCCCGGCTTCTCGACCCGAAACTCCGGTAATCATTAAAAAACCTTCCCAGACCGGCAATATTCACGAAGGGATTGAAGATACCGAAGAATTTGTTGAAGAATCATTATCGCTGGAAGACAAAGAAATAGAACTTATAAAGAAAGCGTTGGATAAATATAATGGCAAGCGCAAATATGCGGCACAAGAATTGGGGATATCGGAACGTACACTTTATCGTAAAATAAAAGAATATAACATTACCAACTAACCGGTATTGCCCATTCATGCATTTTTGTGAAAACAACTTGGCTAATTGGTATTTACACAACTATTATTCGTTAAATAAAAAACTCCAGTCAAAAATGAAACATATTATAACGTATTTAGTATTGTTTATGGGGCTTTCGGCATGTTCCGTAAACCTCACATTAAACGGGGCGTCGGTGCCTGATAACCTAAAAACCTTTACGGTTCAATATTTCGAGAACAGGGCTCCTTTGATTAACCCGACGCTAAGCCAGACTTTTACCGAAGAATTGAAAGACAGAATCACGAGCGAATCGAGATTGGTGTTGGAATCGCAAAACGGGGATATTGATTTTTCAGGGGAGATTACAGGTTACAGCATTCGCCCGATGGCCATTCAGGCAGATGCTGTTTCGGCAGAAACCCGACTAACCGTGACCGTTAAGGTAAGATATAGAAACTTTAAAGACCCTAAGGACAACTGGGAATCGCAGTTTAAAGCCTACGAGGATTATTCGAGCGACCAAAACATCACCGACATTGAAGACGAATTGGTTGCGTTGATTATTGAGCAAATAACAGAGGATATTTTTAACAAAGCTTTTTCTGACTGGTAGAAAAAATAAACTTTCGTGAACTATTGAAAGTGTTAACACATGAACAAAACCCAATTTGCTGAAATATTAAAGAATCCCGAGTCCCTGTCCGAGGATACTCTTGCGGGAATTAGGGAGATTATTGAAGAATATCCCTTTTTTCAGATAGGTAGAATGTTGTGGTTAAAAAACCTGCACAAGCTGGATAAGATTAAATATAACAGCGAATTAAAAATCTCGGCGGCATACATTGCAGACCGTACCAAACTTTTTCAGCTTATAAATAATATAGGCAAGCCCATTCCGGAAGCGCCCCATTCGGAAACAGTGGAGAACACCTCCGATCAAGAGTCTCCTATTCAGGAAACTGCCGAAGAGGCGAAAGTGAATGTTGAGGAACATAAAACGTCGGTAACCGTTACGGATAATTACTTGAACGCGTCGGATGATTTATCTGACGACGAAAGTTCTATCTATGATTTTGCTCCCAAGCTGAAGCTTCAGGAAGAAAAAGAAAACGAAATTCAAGATATTGTTCTTCCTGCCGCGGACCTGTTGGATTACGAAATGACTTCTTCGTCTAGTTATTCGTTGCCTGATCTGAAAGATGTTGAAGAAGTCGATTCCGGAGACAACCGCTCCTTTTCGGATTGGTTGCACATCATGCATTACTCGACCTCTCCCCAAAAGGAAGAAAAGCCTAGACCAAAGAATAGAGGCATGGATTTAATCGACAACTTTTTGAATTCCAACCCTCAAATAATTCCGGATCCCGCAAAAAAACCGAAAAATGTGGATCTGGGAGAGGATAGCACCCACACTCAGGATGATATTTTAACGGAAACGCTGGCCGAAATTCATATCAAACAGGGAAACAAAAACAAAGCGATTGCAATTTTCGAAAAATTACGCTTGAAATATCCTGAAAAAAGTGTTTACTTTGCACGTCGAATTAAGGAGTTAAAAGAAAATTAAATTTTAAATAACAAATAAGATATGTATCCAGTTGTATCTGTGCTAGTGATTGTGGTAAGTATATTATTAATACTTATTGTTTTGGTTCAGGATTCTAAAGGTGGAGGTTTAGCATCTAACTTTTCCGCGTCGAACCAAATTATGGGAGTAAGAAAAACCACCGACTTTTTAGGAAAAGCAACTTGGTATTTGGCAGGTGGACTTTTGGTTTTATCGCTTGTAGCCGTAATGGTTATTAAAGAACCGGGCGTTGCTTCCGGCGATAGCGAATTAGACGAGAAACTAAATCAGATAGCGCCAACGCAGACAGAGCTACCTAGCTTCCCTGCTGCAGGAAACGATGCAGCAACTACGGAAGAAAACAACGGTTCGCAAGAGTAAGCCGAGTTTAGCAAAAGATATTTAAGTGCCGGTATGCAAATGTCATATCGGCATTTTTTTGTTATATCGCATGCACCCCTTGACAGGGTTTGGGACCATGTTGTACTGTTGATTCAGGATTCAATCCGTATTATTCATCCTCCCATAAAAAAAATGAATATGGTTTTCTGTCCCGTTTATTGCCAATATTTTTGTCCCATAGCCTGTAAGGCACCTGTAATGCACTTAAGCAGTTCATGTTCCTATGCCTTTTGAATTGAAGCTTCCCTATTTAAAATAGCAAATAT
Source organism: Saccharicrinis sp. GN24d3 (assembly GCF_052400645.1). NCBI lineage: Bacteria > Pseudomonadati > Bacteroidota > Bacteroidia > Marinilabiliales > Marinilabiliaceae > Saccharicrinis > Saccharicrinis sp. GN24d3. Next base: position 109,041 of record NZ_JBQTGI010000012.1, on the reverse strand, counting down.
GTTTTGAATAAATTGAGGTTACATTAATAATTCACCGTAACAATATCAACCCCATATTTTCTTTTTCAACAATGTTTACCTCATTCAACCCGCAATATGCATTAGAAATGCGGTTACACAAAGAACTCCATTAACAATTGAAGCGGATACATCGCAGGTTACGACGCTGTTTTTTTTGCAAAACTTTGAAAAGAATTGTGTGGTGAAATAATTTCATAATCTGAACTCTGCCCGAGGAGTAATAAGGATAACCTGTTCCGCACACTTGCTGAAGCCCCATCCGACAGGAACGAATGCATTCTCAAGTAAAGTTGTATTGCAAAGGGTAACGGCCATAAAAATACGATTCACCAGGCGACCCATATTACAACACTTTATGTCTTGCAGAAAGTCAACTAATGGTGTCATCCCGCGTGTGGGATGTCAGCCCTTGTCAGTGCGATTATGCAATTATGTCAGTCTGATGCTGTAAAAAAGGCTCAAAACTCAATTGGCACAGTTTATGAAAAAAACAAAACGCAATAAAAAAACAGTTTAACTTTTAAATCATTTACAATATGTCACAAGTACAAGGAAAGATTCTAGCCGGAAAAATTTTGGTTAAGCCCCAGGCGGCAGAAACAAAGACAGCAAGTGGAATCATTATTCCTGATTCAGCTAAAGAAAAGCCTCTTCAAGGTGAGGTTATTTTGGTAGGTGCTGAAAAAGCAGATGAGAAAATGGAAGTTGCCGTGGGCGATGTTGTTCTTTACGGAAAATATGCCGGAACAGAATTGAACATCGAAGGTACCGACTACCTTTTGATTTCTCAATCAGACGTATTATTCATTAAATAATTAAGTAACTAGTTAAAGCTTAAAACAAAATGGCTAAAGAAATTAAATTCAATATTGAAGCTCGCGATCTATTAAAAGGCGGAATTGACGAGTTAGCAAACGCAGTAAAAGTAACCTTAGGGCCTAAAGGGAGAAACGTAATCATCGATAAAAAATTTGGCGCTCCATCTATCACCAAAGATGGTGTTTCTGTGGCTAAGGAAATTGAGTTGAAGGACCCTTATGCCAACATGGGTGCGCAAATGGTAAAAGAGGTGGCTTCGAAAACTGCTGACAACGCAGGTGACGGAACAACAACGGCTACCGTTTTGGCTCAGTCGATTGTAAGTGTTGGTTTAAAGAACGTAACTGCCGGTGCCAACCCAATGGAACTGAAAGCGGGTATCGACAAGGCTGTAAAGGCTGTTAAAGAAAGTATTGCGGCTCAGTCGCAAGAAATTGGTGACCATACGGAGAAAATTGAGCAGGTGGCTAAAATTTCTGCAAACAACGATGCAGAAATCGGCCGTTTGATTGCCGAGGCAATGGAAAAAGTAGGTCAGGAAGGAGTTATCACCGTTGAAGAAGCCAAAGGTATTGAAACTACTGTTGAGGTGGTTGAGGGTATGCAGTTCGACAGAGGATATATTTCTCCTTACTTTGTTACCAACACCGAAAAGATGGAAGCCGAGTTGGAGAATCCTTATATCTTGATCCACGACAAGAAAATCTCCACTATGAAGGACCTTCTTCCTGTATTGGAAGCAACCGCTCAAACAGGTCGTCCTTTGTTAATTATTGCCGAAGATATTGACGGTGAAGCGTTGGCTACCTTAGTGGTAAACCGCTTACGTGGCTCGTTAAAAGTGGCTGCAGTTAAAGCGCCCGGTTTTGGCGACAGAAGAAAGGAGATTTTGCAAGATATCGCTGTTCTAACCAACGGTACTTTAATTACTGAAGAAGTTGGTTTATCCCTTGAGCAGGCTACCATAGAGATGCTGGGTGAAGCTGAAAAAGCAACGCTTGATAAAGAAAACACGACTATTGTTAACGGTGCCGGTGCCAAAGAAGTAATTGGTGAAAGAACCGAGCAGATCAAGTCACAAATTGCCAACACTACTTCTGAATACGACAGAGAGAAATTACAGGAGCGTTTGGCAAAATTAGCCGGTGGTGTTGCCGTATTGTATGTTGGTGCTGCTTCTGAAATGGAAATGAAGGAGAAGAAAGACCGCGTTGATGATGCCTTAAGTGCAACACGTGCTGCGGTTGAAGAAGGAATTGTACCCGGGGGTGGGGTTGCTTTTGTTCGTGCTATTGATGCGCTGGAAGGTATCAAAGGCGAGACCGAAGATGAAAACACCGGCATCGAAATCGTAAAAAGAGCTATCGAGGAGCCACTACGTCAGATCGTTACGAATGCCGGTAAAGAAGGTGCAGTAATTGTTCAGAAGGTAAAAGATGGAAAAGGTGACTTTGGTTACAATGCCCGTATCCATGAGTACCAGAACTTTTTTGCTACCGGTGTTATTGACCCTGCTAAAGTAACCCGTATTGCTCTTGAAAACGCTGCTTCTATCGCCGGTATGTTCCTAACTACCGAGTGTGTAATTGTAGACATTCCAGAGGATGAGCCTGCAATGCCTGCCGGAGGTATGGGCGGAATGGGCGGAGGTATGCCCGGAATGATGTAACAGCCATTAAACATTGACAATTCGCTGCCATACCCATAGATATGGCGCAAAACGATTCCGAAGTAAAATAAATAAAAGGTAGCGGGATTGCACCTTATTAAAATCCTGCCGCCAAATTTATATTTGACGGGAAGAGATAAGAGACATTTGACAAATATATTCGATGTCTGAAACCAGATAAAGCCGGTTCGAAATTTTTCGGGCCGGCTTTTTAATAAGATATATTCTATCGTTTTTTAGACTTTGATTGTTTATGGCAACTGAATACCTTGAGTAGATTATCGGCATCATACATAAGCACATCCAAAACCCAATCGAACTTTGCCTGCAAATTTACAAACATCGACTCCTACAACATTAAAGACAGTGGCCGGGCACATGCATGGTACGCCGAACTGGCTTGTTAGGTTTTGTCATGTTGCACAGTTATTACAACATTCCCCTTTTTACGTCCTGTATCAACATACCTATGTGCCTCAACAATTTGCTCTAAGGGATATTTCCTATCTATTACAACCTTAAATTTTCCCGTCTCAAATAATGAATTGAGTTGCTCCAGGTATTCAGCCTTTAATTTTGGAGATCCATCATCAATTGATACGTGTTTTCCATTGGGGGAGAGTGCGTTTTTACACTGAGCCTTTAGCTTTTTCCTGTCAATCTTGCCATAAGGCACAGCATCCAGTATAAAATCGTACCGTTCTTTACTGTTGGCAACATCCTCTTTTGTATAATCAATTACTTGATCAGCCCCAAGAGATTTCACCAGTTCAATATTTCTTGTACTGCATATACCGGTAACTTCGGCGCCAAGGTTCTTTGCAAGTTGCACTGAAGCAGTCCCTATAGCTCCCGAAGCACCATAGACCAGAACCTTTTGTCCTTTTTGTATATTGCCTTTCTCCAAAAAATACGGAGCTAAAACACCTGCATAAACGGCTGCTGCCGCTTCCTCATAACTCATCCCAGGATGCTTAATCTCAATACACCCCAGCTTCGAATCCTCTTCCGAAATACATATATATTCCGCATAAGCTCCAAAACTATAACCGGTAAATCCATAAACCTGATCTCCTTTATTAAATCGTTTCACCGCTTTACCAACTGATTCGATTTCCCCGGCAAAAACAAGTCCAGGTATAGGCTTTCGCGGTTTTTTAAAACCTATCATCACTTGAAACATCAGCCTTATAAAAAAAGGCATATCAGCACCCCGAATCAACACATCACTTCCGGTTACTGCTGTCGCAAAGTTTTTTATACATACCTCATTATCCTTCGGAACTGGTTTTGGCATTTCTTTGACCTTTAAAACTTCGGGCGGTCCGTATTTATTACAAACAACTGCTTTCATGAGATTATTAATTTTCATTTAACCATGCATACGTTTAAACTCAGGCACTTATTAGCAAGTTACATGCAATATCGCATGAATTTCCTTATCCTCCTTTTGTGAAATAAGTTTACAAGCTTCATCTGTTGGTATGCATTTGATTTCAACACCTCGCTGTTCGGCTTTTTTGAGCACCTCTCCCATGACAGGTAAACGGCCATATATACCAGTGCCGACAATCAACTGTTTGCCTTCCAAGGGTATGTTTTCATCAACAGAGAGCGGAGTATGACCAAACCTGTCCCGGAATGGCCTGGAAGCTTTTTTTTTGCGTTTACTAACCTTGCCGTTTTCTATGATTACATCATAATCGTATACCTTACCATTAATCTCGATTTCTCCAAAATCAATATATCTTGCTTTCATCAGTTTATACTATTTATTCAATAAGATAAACACTTTTGTAATACGAAGCCAATTTAGTTAGCAAGTAAGAAGTCGGGCGGAATGAGTTGTTATAGTTTTTTTATCCTTTTAGTTTTACGCTAAGACAAATATCAAGAATTTGTTGTTTCTCTGGATGTTCGTCAGAATTGTTTAGATAAATTTCATAGCTTGGTCTGGACATATCCATCTCAAAATTGTTTTTATCGGCCCAATCTTCTAATTTGTTCCAAACAGTTTCGTATTCCTTAGGTCCGGCTAATTCACAATGCTGCACTGCATATTGTCCGCCAGGCAAAGACTTTCTTTGAATTTCACCCTCAGCTTCTATATCTTGAGGAATGCTCATACAGATGTCTAATTTAAATTCTTCGGGCGGGGTCGTTTTCGAGCAGTTTTCATAGGATACTAAGAATACAGATGTTTCCGAAATTAACCCTTTGGTTCCGGCCCATCCGCAAAGCTTATTAAATAGGTCAGAAAAGATTTCCTGTTTCCCTACGAAATCACCTACAAATGAAACACATGCAACTTCCCTTGTGTCCAGTTCTTTAATTCTTGGTTGATCCGTTTTCATGGTTTTTCTCCTTTCTAAAATTTAATATCAGAGTTAATGCTATTTTCTGGTGAATGTTACTTCCATTATTAATTCCCAATTACCATAAGAATCTGGATTTTGCATTCTTAATTCTATTTTATCAGGATCAATTTTTCTGAAAGTTTGTGCTAATAGACTATCGTGTCAGTTTAGAAATAAAGTCTCTTCATTAATAAATTCACCTGTTGCGATTGAAAAATTTCCTGAATTTTCAAACCACCATAACCGAAACAGCTTTGCTTTCTCATCCCAGGCAAATATCGCATGCGCTTCATCTGTATCACTTTCAATGGCAGAAGAGTAATCAAAATAAACATACTTGTCATTTAAAGCCCGTTTGAAAATTCCGGTTCCAACACTTGTAGATGCCTCCCCAAACGAACTTTTAGGAATATTATATATCATCTTCCAATTGCCAAGTAAGAAGTCTAACTTGTTTATCATATTGGATTTCATTTAAATCCCCCTTATTATGGCTGAGTAATCTTTTCAATTATCTTTCCATATCTTTGAGCAGGAAATTTCATTATATTTGCGTAGTATTTTTTTCTTACAATGGTATTTTGGTTGCCACCATCATTAGTAGTTATAAATCTCAATTTGATATCTCTCTGTGGGAAATCATACCACCCATTTTTCTTATAGTATCTATGATCTGCTTGCCAAAGTGGTCTAAGCCTGCCCCATACATTGTCTCTGAAAATTTTATGTCCCCCAATGCCAAGAAAATTTTGCGGTTTGATATATCCCTTTACTGATAAATGAATCAATCGCTCGGCAAGACTCTGCAATTGACTGTCTATTGTTGCTGAATTTTTACACTCATCAGTAATAATAATATCCACTAAATTAGATTCCTGACAATCTGTAACTGAAGGTTCAAGGATTTGCACGAGATTATGATTTTGAGCTAAAGGTCCAGAAATGATGTATGCCATCTGCTTGTTTTGCAAAGATTATTCCATTCACCTCGCCTCCGGTCAGTGGTTTCGGTTTTGTGTTTTTAATTGCTTTACTCAGGCGTTCCGCTTGGAGGTCCCCATTAAAACAACAAGCCTCGATCTCCACAATGGAAGCGGGCTTTATCCTTTCAGCGGAGAGAGAGGGAACTGAATGCATGCCCTATGTATCCTATCCTCCATATATTACGAATATTTAGAGTAAATATTGACAAGCTTTACATTCGTTTTGTATATAGAAATAAAATTACTCCGATGAAACAAAAGTAATGAACGATGAATATCCTTTGTTCTGAAGTCATATCTGGCGGTTATGTTCACGCTCAAAAGTCCTGGCGACGGAGAAGGCTAATTCATAGTGCTATCCTTCTTGATATTAGGTAGATAATATCTTAACTTTGTATTATTATCTTTCAAAGCAATGTAACCATTCTCTGACTTAATAAGCAAGCCGCCATGAAAAATTCAGTAACATCACCTAAATTGTCAGAAGACTTTTCTGGCTTTAATAAAAAGCATTTCCGCCTTTTCCGGATTTTGAAAACAAACTTGTGTATAGTGTTTGTAATTTCGATTGTAGTACAGTTATTTACAATTGTTGGATGTACACAAAAGGTGGATTTAGCATTAGAAGAAGCTGCCATCTACAAAGTTGACAGTATGTTAGTTGCAGCTATAAATGAACGTGACGTGGAGACCTGGTTGAGCTTTCTTAGTAATGATGCTAAAATGATGCCTCCAAATGCACCAGCTGTGGAAGGTAAAGATGCAATCAGACAGATGCTTGGTGAATTTCTTAAATTTCCGAAGTTGCAAATATCTCATGATCCATATTCAGTTATTGTATCGGAGGATGCCGATATGGCCTATATTTGGTATGCCTATGAGATTGTGTTAGGTGATGGGGAAAACGCACCCCATGTTGAGAAAGGGAAGGATATTTCAATTTACAGGAAACATGCAGACGGTTCATGGAAACTTGTTGTCGATATATGGAGTTCTAATACCCTGCATTAGAACTGGTCATGTGTCATAAAAACCTTACGTAAATAATTAAAGTTCTCTCAATTAGAAATAGTAGTTTTAAAGGGGGGTATGCCATAAATGGAACACTACTTATTATAACTTATCGGGTATAACTCTATCGTTGTTAGGGAATAATATACCCGAAAAGGTATAGATGTTGATCCTATATTACTTGTGGAAGCAAAAAATATTTTAATAATAATATAAATATCCAAAACAGGAATTAAATAAAATGTAACCTCACCTATGACATAAATGCAGGCGAAGAAGTTACCAACGGTCATACCTATACCTGAAATTAGCCTTTTCCCAAGGCTATCAGCTTTACGTTTATTGAATTGCTAAAAACCCTCGATTATAGAGCCAACTAAATAATAAGAAAACAATAGAATTGCGATCCATTTTAAAATTACTGATAAAAGCCAGAAATCTATTCTGGTAACAAGAAAAATATTAGCAAGGAATACAATAAAAATTAATCCATAATGAAGCACAAAAGAGGTAATCATGAATGTAGAGCCCCAAAATGCACCCTCTTTCATCCGCTTATTTGCAATAGAAAATAGACTTCCTGCTGCTACAACAAGAATGAGGGGAATAGCGAAAGCAGCACAAAAGCCATTGTCTATTAAAAGCATAGAAAATTTCAGTTTTATTTTATGGAAGTGTGGTCTCGTAGGAGATCATGTCATTTTAATCGTATTCAGATCCACTTTCCTTTCTTTTCCCCTTAATTCAATACTGCCTAAAGTTTTCAACTCATAGATTTCGGGATTTTGAATCAAATCAAAAGTTTCCTTAGAGATCAGCATATCCACATTGTATTTATTACATGATTCCTGAATACGTGCGGTGGTATTTAAAACATCACCGGAATAGATAATCTCCTTTTTTACCATCCCTATCTCACCGGCCATCACCTGACCATGGTGAATCCCTGCTTTCATTTCTGGTATCAGCCCATATTTGTCCATGTAAATTGATCCCATATCAATAAGTTTTTGTTGGATTTCCAGGAAGCAATTAATACAATTGCCATCCTGAACACCCCTTATCAATGGCCAGGTAATTACTATTTCGTCGCCTACATATTGATAGATTTCACCTTTGTTTACTAGTATTGCCTCTGTTATATCAGAGTAAACATCGTTCAACAAATTAAAATATTTTTCATTTCCCAATTTTTCAGCTATTGTGGTAGATGATCGCATATCTGAGAACAGAAAAATTCTTTGTTCTTTTTTGGGGTGGTGGTATTTGCCCCTTATAAATTTCAGTAATATGCCTGGGCCAAATTTGTCATTCACCTGCAACATAAAGAGTGTAAAAAGGGTGATTGTTCCCCACATGATAAAATAAATAAATAGGTTAGGTGTAACAATAAATTCTAAGCTACGCTTTAAGGTTTCAAAATATTCCCTATGGTTTGAAGATATATTCCAGGAAATTACGGCAGTTATACCCAAAGTGATGATCACAAAAATTAAAATATACCCCACTGCCGTGGTTAACATTGTATGCTTAAACGACTTTCTCCTGAAATATTTACTATTAACAAATATCAATAATGAACCGCCAAATATACCAGCAAATAGTCCAATCAAAATATTTATTAATAATTGTGTATTTGCCTTATATAGCTGGCTCGCACCCATACTATAAGGCGACGTTAGAATGGCATTTTCATACAATACGATGAAACTGCTGAACACAGTGTATAGAATACTAATTATTGCCAGTTTGCCAAGATTCATTTTTATTTCTGAGAATATTTTCATGACGATTTTTTTAATTCCCCAATCATGCCTTCAAGCCCCCGATCCAGAATAGTACATTTCTCCCTTTGAACATCCAGATAGCTATTTAAGTCTTTTGTGAGTTTAGGATGCCCGCAATTTTAATTAACTCGAAAACCTGGTTGGCTTTAACCCGCAATATGCATTTATACTCGTGTTATGCAATTAAACTACCTCAAAACAAGGCGTTTCACTGAGTTGCCTCAACTCACTGTAGCAATGCTCCCGAAAGTAATCGGGACAAGTAATGCCTCGTTTTAGCAATGCCTTGTTTTATGGTAATATAAATGCTCATTACGCACCTCTAATCCGGGTTGAACAACATTCTTTGCACTTCTTCCTGTCAATGGCCGACAAAGTGGATTCAATCCATTCTCAACACTTTTGCTCCACGGATCTTTCTGGTTTTGAGTTCAACCAATGCTTTGTTGGCATCTTCTAACGCAAATTCCTGAACCTCGGGTTTGATATGCATTTCCGCCGCAAGTGCCAGAAACTCGCTTACATCTTTTCGGCTGACGTTGGCTACGCTCTTAATTTCCTTCTCGAGCCAAAGGTGTGTAGGGTAGTCTAACTTTAAAAGATAATCTATGTCTGCTTTTTCCTTACGGATCGCGTTAATGACCAACCTTCCGCCGGGTTTCAGATTTTTCAATGCTTCAACCACTGGTTTCCAAGCCGGTGTGGTGTCAATAATGCAATCCAGTTTTTCCGGAGATTCCTCCATAGCTTGGCCTGCCCAGACTGCGCCAAGCTCTTTGGCAAATTCCCTCTCCTTTTCGCTCCTTGTAAAAACAAAGACTTTTACATCCGGATATCGATGCCTTACCATTTTCAAGACAAGGTGAGCGGAAGCCCCAAATCCGGTCAGGCCCAGATTTTGCCCATTCCTGATCCCCGTCAATCTCAAAGAGCGGTAACCAATGGCTCCGGCACACAACAATGGGGCGGCCTCACAATCCTCAAAACTATCGGGAAGGTGATGGGCAAAGCCTTCCCGGACAGTCATATACCCGGCATAGCCACCATTAACATCCCTGCCTGTTGCCCTAAAGTGTTCGCACAAATTCTCATTGCCTGACAGGCAGAACTTGCAGGTTCCGCAAGCAGCATAAATCCATGCGATGCCCACCCGGTCACCGATTTTGAAGATTTTGGTGTTACTACCGACAGCTTCGACCCGCCCTACCACCTGATGACCAAGAACAATAGGCAAATGAGGCGGTGGTGTGCGTCCCTCAATCTCGTCCAATTCGGTATGGCAAACACCGCAAGCCGATACTTTTACCAGAATCTCGTTCTTTGCAGGTACAGGATCAGGCAGCTCGGTCAACTCCAGCGGGGTCGGATTCTCTCGAAGCCTGCAAAGCTTCTTTAACACCATTGCTTTCATATGTTTAAAGATTAGCAAAACTCTGATAACCAGTGCAAATTTCAATCATGCTCCTGTGTGCCCAATTATTTGCCCTGGCCATGCCAGTTTCATCTGTTTATTCTTGTAATAGTTCTAGCCTGATATATTGAAGCGCTTCTGTTAAAAGCTTATTGAATTCTTCGGGTTTTTCCATCATTGGAAAATGTCCGGTTTCTTCTATGTAAAAAAGCTTATAGTTTTTGATATGTCGTTTATTTTCCTGTGTATTCGTTGGCCATAGCCGAGCGTTAATCGATACGACAGGAATCGTTATACTTTCAAAAACCTGAATGGCTTCGCTGTTTACATATTGCTCTATATAATTGCGAAAAGCACTTAAGGCAATGCTTTTAGGGGCAGAAGACATGTCTTCTTTAATCCAACGAACTAATTCTTTGTCAGTTTCCTGAGGAAACATGGCCAGGACAAAACTTTGTGCAGCAGTCACAAAATTATCTTCAAAAGGCTTTACCATTTCATCAAAAGCATGTTGAGGTAATTGCTCAGCAACGTTTTGAAAGGTGTCAATACCAATAATAGAAATTACTTTTTGGGGTATCAGTTGCGCGGCTTTTGCTACCACACTTCCACCCATTGAGTGACCGATCAAAATAGCTCTATTTATTTTCTCCCTATCGATTACTGCTTTAATATCCTTAGCGAATGACAACATGGTACAGTCAACTCGATTTGTTGAAGAATTACCATGTCCAGCAAGGTCGATTGCAATCACTTTATAATCTTTTGAGAACACAGATGTCTGATTCTTCCAGTATCGACTATCACAGCTCCAACCGTGAACAAAAATCAACGCAGTTTCCCCGGTTCCATATACGTTATACGCGATTCGTTCAGTATCACCGGATATCGCAACATCATGCTTAACAAAAGCAACGTCTCTGTTACATCCCAATAAAATGGAAAAAGAAAGTAATGTTCCAAAAATAATTTTTTTCATTTTATCTGCATTTCTCTGATCTGAGTGTACCCGGAACCGGTTGTAAGTTTGTATAAATAAGTTCCGGATACTATGTTTTGGTTATAAAATAAAAAGTCATAGGTGCCGACAGATAGATTTTCGTTTACCCATGTAGCTAATATTTGTCACCGGATGATTTATAAATAGTTATGGTAATATGGTCGGGTCTGTTTAATGACAGGACATTAAATTGTTAGTGACAGTATCTTACTTCGTGAAGTTCCATGAAGTATAAGTCTCCGGGAATTATGTTTACAAACTCCAGCTTTCTTTTCTTTTCAGAAATCCGGTTACCAAATTATAAAACGCGTACAGTTCCAATGGGAAAGATAAATACCCCAGATACCCTAACAATGGCATTTCAAAAATATGTAAAAAATCGACAAACGGTATTTTATAGAGCCATTTGGGATAGGAATAAAAATTCCACATTTCCCAAAACAAGCCACAAGTCAGGCATCCAACGGATAATGCAATCAACGGCCGCCAGTCGCCCCGGGCAAGATGGTCGAACAATGATTTATGCTTTAACCAAACATTGACCGGCTCAATAATAAAATAAACCGACAACCACATAAGCGGGAAAAAGTATCTTGGAAAGATGAGTAATAAGGCTAACATGAGCCAGCCCAGCATAAAAATGCTAAGCATCTTTTTAGGGGTCGGAATAATCCGAAATCCGGTCTTGATTTTTGAATGCCATTTAAAAGTGGTAATCAGGTTGGCCGTGCAAAAAACGGCAGGTATAACTGTTGAAAAACTTAATGAGGCCAGAATAGCATATTGTAAATCAGTAAAAAACTGACGTCCATCGTAAAACCAGTTCTGGGCGCGAATATTAAGTAACTCAAACAACCACCAAACGGGTATGGAGATCAAAAACATTTCCCAAAACAACAAACGGTCCCGCGTAAAAATGGAGTTTCCCCTTCGGACAACAGTAAGGCCGTCGACTGCTAGGCAATAGCCAAACCACAATGGAAAAAACATCAAGTGCGCGCGCAGACCAGAAAGGAACCAATTCAGGCTCCAGAAGGTTGCGATTAATGCGAATCCAATCCAACCATGTATGGGCAGTTTTTTAATGAACGACATGGTATTGCTTGCAGTATTTGTTATTTTCTTTAATCGTATGATAGTTTCAATTGAAGCCGTATTGTTTTTTCTACGGAAGCCAACCATTTCTTTTCATACGTTGGTTCACCCAGTATTGACAACACATCTGTGTCTATTTTTTTGTCAGACCCTTGTTCGCCACAAAAAATCTTCAGACTGTTACAGACAACTTCCATACGAGGTCGAAGTGGCGATAAGGATATATTCCATGCACAAGCTGCAAAAGGCCTTTGGGGCTTAAGGTTTCCACCTATAACCTCAAGTATAATCTGCAGGTTTTCTACAAACTTCCAGTGGCAAGTCCAAAGAAGGTAGATAGCTAAACCCAATGAGAAACTTCCTCCATCTAATCCTTTTAGGTCGTCAAAAGGCATGGTTTCAATGGTGTGTCGCCAAAAATCTTCATGTTCCCTATAGTATTCCGGACAGTTGTTCTGGCCAACCACCAACCATGCATATTGGGTACTTGGATCTTGTTCTGACCCTGTCCAGCCGGTCCAACTGCGTATTTTTTCGATGACACGCTGGACCTGCCATTCTTTTAAAGGGGTACGTTTTTCCAAACAAGTATGAATCACAGATGCCTGTATAGAATCAGTGGACCAATCGATCGATGAAATGGGACATCCGGCACCCCATGCCGATAAGGCACCAGAAACTCGCTTCGACAGTGTTTCTTTTGGATGAATTTGGCCTGGGGTCCGTGTGCCTAATCCTTTATTTGCCTGTCCTGTCCCTATTGCTTCAAGTATGTTGTGGACCCATCTTTCTGCCTTGTGGTGGCACATTTCCAAACAGCTAATCAGTTCTCGGGTTTTCAATACATTCTCAGCCAACGGGGCAATCTGGTCCTCCAAACGATCAATATTTACAATCTCGGAATCGCTTTTTTGCCCAATATCACAGTTCTTCCACCAATCACGTTTTATCATCAACTTTTACCCGGTTTCTGAAATTAGACTTTTGTTATCGGATGGTTACATCACATGGCATTTACACTGCTTCGCCTTGTCAGTACCATTTGCCTGACGAAGACATACTTAAACCCGGATTATGCATTAGAACTTCGTCGTGAACATTGAAAGTGCAATAAAACAAGGCTTTACTGAAACGAGGCATAGCATCGTTATGGTGAGTTGAAGTGAAGCAGCGGTGTGTCTTGTTTTGAAACAATTTCAATGTGTAATAGATTTTCTAATGCATATTGCGGGTTAAACAGATACAAATCTATTTATAGCAAAATTACTATTTACAAGGAAGTAAGTCAAGGGAAATAAAACACGTTATACACTAATGGGAAGCGTATTACAATTCTCCGATATTAAACTTATCGATGATTTCGCCGGCAATACTTCGATTGGAGGGATAGTTGGGAAGATCATTTCGATCATACCAATCGGCTTCTAAAATTTCTCTATTATCCACCCGGATAGTCTGTTCTTCCGCTGCTTCCGCAACAAAACCGATCATCACAGACCCGGAAAACGGCCAGGGCTGGCTTTTGTAATAGCGTATATTTTTTATTTCCACCCCCACCTCTTCCTGCACCTCACGGACAACAGCATCCTCGATGGATTCACCCACATCTACATATCCGGCCACCAACGAATAAAACCCTTCGGGAAAATGTGCTCCTCTGGCCAACAAAATTTTATCGTTACAAATAATCGCCACAATAATGGCCGGAGAAATAGTAGGGTATTTAGTATTTTGACACGAAGGACACACAACGGCTCTCTCGTCTAATCTTGGTTCTGTCAAAGTTCCGCATTGACCGCAATATTTATGCTGGTCGTACCAGTTTTTTAACTGCAATGCAACGCTGGCAACCCAATCGAGCTCCTTTTCCGAAAAGGGATTTCGAAAGTGAATGTCGTGAAATACAAACCGTTCTTCATGCTGTGCTGTGCAATCCCGCACCAAAAAACAAGGCGTATTTTTAAAAGTAAAAAGAAAAACCCCATCGGAAGCACATCCGTTCATATCCTTTTTTGTAGGAATTTCAAGCGACTCTCCGCTTTGCTTCATCATTAAAGCATTCCCCTTAAAACAGAAAACATAATCGTTCTCATTGAATTCCATCTTAGCCACAAATCTATTGTCAAACTGATGTGGGTGAATATCTTGAATCATAGCGCTGTGTTTAATTGGATGGTTGTTTTTTATAGGTCCTCAAGCTTTCCAGTACTACAGTGGCAAATATAATAATCCCCCCTATTATGGAGCTCGACCTTGGATATTCACTTAAAAATATGATACCTATCAACACCCCGTATAATAGCTGGGAACTACTCATTAAACTAATTGAAGTAACCGAAAAGTTTTTTAGGCTGTACAAAAACAGTGTATGCCCAATGGCTGTGGTCAATAACGAAAGCAATAATATGCCAGGCAATTGGTCTGCAAGGTTAAAATCTTTGCAAATTAAAAATACGGGAGAAAACACAACTGCAATAACTATCAGTTGATACATCATCACTACCGATCCATTATAAGATTGAACTTTTGATTTGGTAATAATATTTCTAAGTGAATAAAATACTGCAGAAAGAACACCTACACATAAGGCTTTAAAATAATCGTTCTTTAAGTCGAACTCAGGTACCAGGAAATAGACACCCACCAAGGTCATCAACCCTAACAGGATCTGCGCATTTTGAAATCTCTTTTTTAAAATAAGCGGTTCCAATAGCGAGGTGATTACCGGAAAGGTAAACAGCGATATCATACCCATCGCAACGCTCGATAACACCAGCGAGTAAAAATAGGTGACCCAATGTAAGCCCATCAGCACACCGCTTAATACAAGTACCCCTCTATCCTGTTTCCGAATTTTTAAATCGAACTTTTTCCATCTGCAAAACAGGTATATAAAAACACCTCCTAATAAAGCCCTGGATGCTATCATTACAGGAACGGGCAATTCAATATACCTGGCCAAAGCACCAGAAGTGCTCATAAAAACAATGGCTATATTCAATTCCAGAATATTCCTGAGGTGTTTGTTGTTAGTCATTGGTCAATCAGTCATTTGTCAATGAACAATATGGTATTATTTAAAATTATAGGAGTTGAAGTTACTGCAAAAGAAACTACAGAGTTGATGGCAATACCAAATGTTTAATGTTTGATTTTAAACACCGTTTAAGCGAAAACTACAAATACTATAGTTAATATTTATTGATAAGTAACAGATAATAATCCAACAGTTGACCAGCGAGCAAATAGCCCACTGATGCACTTACTGAGATATTAATCTACATTTACGATCTCACATTGTAAATCACAACACTTATTGTTATGACCTCCTAACAGATGCCAATTTCACTTCTTCCTTTCATTCCCAAAATCCACCGAAATTTCCGGGTTCAGGAATGTTGTTTGGGACATTATTTATTAACAATTGGTATTGCGAGTGGTAACTTCATCCTTAAGAGCAGCCACAAGTACACTTAGGTCCCTCGATATGACCATGATGGTCAATAATCATTTGCTTCACTTCTTCTTCGCAACAAATGCCCTTGGGGTGCATTTTTTCGCATTGGTTATCCTTACAGGCATCGGTACTCCAACGAATATCTTCCAACGACTTGGCGCCTTTTTCAATGGCCGCTTGAACCGTTGCCCTGCTTACATTGCGGCAATAACATATCATATCTATCTCCATGATCCTATTTTTTTATTGGCTGCAAAGATAAGAGATTTTAAATAATAGAAGATGAACGCCTAGGCATTGCTCCTCGTCCGATGCCAAAGGCCATAGCCGACGGCAGTCCACTACAGCTTCAGCGACACGCAAAAAGGCGTAGCGATATTACTATGTGAATATTTACCCTCATCCCTCCAACTTAGGCAGAGTGCTTCCCTGAGCTCACAGCTGAGGGAAGAGCCCTTGCGATTATACCTTTGGCCACGGGATGTCGCTTCCCCCCAACAAACCATATTCCGTTTACACAAAGCGCATAATTTCCTCAACTGATTTACGAGGAGTAGGCTTTGGGTGTTCACCTTCTTCGTAACCGTAAACAATAAGTGCGGCCACAGTTTCTTCTTCGGGCAGCCCAACAATTCCTGATATTTTCTCATCATTAATCACTCCCATAACACAAGTACCCACACCTTTTGCGTGAGCTGCTAAACAGAATGTTTGACAAGCAATACCCGCATCAAACACTTCCCATACATTGGCTTTAGAGGTAACATACTCGTCTTTATCGAGTTTGCCACTTTTACCTTTTACAAAACTCAATACGGCAACCCCTTTGGCTTCTTTTAACGTGTTCACGTTATAAACAAAACCATCAACCCCATCCGCTGCCAGTTTTTCGATTACCGTTCTGTTATCCACCAAGGTATATCTTGCTACCTGAAAGTTTCCCCAGGAAGGAGCCCATCTGGCCAGCTCAACAATCTCTTTCATGGTTTCATGACCTACCTTTTCATCCTTGAATTTACGAACGCTACGGCGCTCTTTAATCATTTCAATTGCATCCATTCTTTATGTTTTTCTGGTTATTAATCAATTTCTTGTTGTAAACACAATGTGTAATTAAAGCCATTTAAGATTACTCCAATGCTTTCCCGTTCCCTCTTATTAAATTGAATGACGCTCGGGCACACTTTCCAAAAGGGCCTCTTCCATATCGGAAATGGCATTTTTAATCCTGTCAATGGCTCCCTGTTTGTCACCGGGCAGTTTTGCATCGAAGCTCACGGTGTTTATGATATGTATCCCCATGTAGTAGGTTGGCACATCCACCAACTCTAATGTTTTAATTTGCTCTTCGAGCACTTCTCGTTCGGTAGCCAATTCAAACTTTCCATCGGCTATATCTTTAGCCAGTATGGTTCCATCGTTGGGGCTTAATGTAGTTGGAACAATTCCTACAGGTTTTACCTTATTGATCAGTCTTGCATTGGCTTGAGCGTTTTCAATACCTTTTCCTTTGCCGGCAGCACCAAACATAAAGCCATAAAAGAAGGTCATCCCCACCTTATTCAAACGCTCCAGCTGAATTTCCGCATCCTCAAGCGTAGCACCTTTGTTAAGATATTTGAGTGCTTCGGCATGCCCGGTTTCTACCCCGATCCATAGGTCACCAATACCCAATTTGGCCAACTCAGCCAGCTCTTCATCTGTTTTACCCATAATATTATTGATGGAAGCGTACATTGTTATTACCTCAACCTGAGGCAGGTAATCATGTATTTTTTCGGCAATCACTTTTAAACGCCTCGCTGAAAGCACAAAGGCATCTCCGTTAACCAAAAACACCCGCTTTACGTTTGGGTATAACTGCTTGGCTTCTTTCAGGTCCCTCTCTACCTGATCTATTTTATCTACCGAGAAGTTCACATCGCGGTACATGGTACAAAACGTACATTGATTATGCGCACATCCTACGGTTACTTGTAGCAATAGTGTGTTCGCCTCGTAAGGAGGTCTATATACTGGTCCTGTATAATTCATTTTAATTTATTTTTGGACAGGATTAACAGGATTTACAAGTTATCTTTACGTTAAACATTCAATCATATTAATCTTTTCAATCCTATCCGAATTTCTTTGCGCTCTAGTTTCTCAAAAGTTTGTTTGTAAAATCTATCAATTGATTGATGGCATCCTCGTTGTAGGCATCTTGGTGTGCATTGGCATACCCTCCCCTGTCATTATCAAAATATTTCCCTGTTACACCCTTATGGGCCTCATCAACTGCCAAGTCGTATTGAATATCTGCACCTTTTTCGGCAGGCGACCAATGTTGACCGTAAGCTTCGTTAGCCATTTTTGTATTCAGTAACGAACCGGGGTTCACTGCAATTACCGCGACCTTTTCCAATTCTTTGGCCAAACGAAAACTCCACATGGTCAGTGCCAGTTTGCTCATGGCATACGAAGCGTTTAACGAGACACGCTGCTTACCAATCATAGCGGCATAGGAAATATCCGACTGTGCTGCAGAACTTAAGTTAATGATACGTGCATCAGTTCCTTTTTCGAGCAACGGCAGTAATTCTTTGGTTAGCATATAAGGAGCAACATAGTTAACCACAAACCTCAGATCCAATCCGTCTTTACTTAATATTTCAGCAGTTTTGAAAATACCTGCATTGTTAATTAAAATATCAATATGTGATAATTTTGCATTCACTTCTTCCGCCATCCTTTTCACGGCATCTAATTCAGACAGGTCAGCCACAAAACCATCTACATTTTCGTTTTTAGTCGAAAATTTTATTTCTGCAACTGTTTTTTCGACTTTGCCTTCGTTTCTGCCATGCACATAAACCGAATGACCTTCACTTGCCAGTTTAATGGCAACCAGCTTACCAATACCGTCGGTACTTCCTGTGATTAATATATTTTTCATTGGATTATTTTGTTAATGTATACCATAAAATGCGGACATAATTAAGCAATATGCGTCATCTCGTTTACAATAAATTCTTCAATTGCACCTTTTGTTGCTTCCTGAAAGGCAACAAAGTGTGTATTACTGGCATGTTTTTCCAAAGAATCACGGTTTTCCCAGTTTTCGAAAAACAGGAATAAATTTTCATTTTCATTGTCCCGATGCAAGTCGTAATTGATACATCCCTCTTCGGCCCTGGTGATATCGATAAGTTTTAGCAGTTCTTGTTTTACTAATTCTTGTTTTTCCGGTTTGGCTAAAATTCTTGCTACAATAGTTAATTTACTCATAACAGTATTTTTATTTTTTTCAAGTTCTCGCAAATTAACACCGATGAATTCGCTGAGTTCCGCTGGTTAATTTACCATACAAATTTACTTTGCTTACCACTATCAACCGTTGTATGCGAAAGGGTTATAATTGTACATTTATTGGATAAACAACAAATACCTTTTTAACTGCTTACCCAGGCTGAATTAGCACCTGCATTAAAACCGTCAACAAACCGTGCCTCTATCAAAAAGAAAGAAAAAGCACCAGGATCTCCTGATGCTTTTTAGCTCTGTACTTTTTTTCTTAATCCCATACTTTCAATTTCCAGTAGGATGTTTTCTGTTAACACAAGGACTCCAAGCCTGTAAAAACCAAAAAACTAAATGATACTTTGCGCGCTCAGTGACTTCGTGGTTCAATTTTAAAAATTAAACTGACTACTTTGCAGGAATAATTTCGTACGCTCCATTCGCACGTACATAAAATACACATTCACTTGTAGCGCTTGAAGTAATTTGGTGAACCCCTCCTCCCGTAGATGCAAAATAACTACCTAGTTCAAGTATCTTAACGTCGTTTTTTCCGCCAACCTGATATTGCGGCTCACCTTTAATCAATACTGAGCGAAAACTCGAACCATGGCTTACTATCTTACCGCTAAATCCGGCAGGTAATTTTATAAGCGTTCCATTCAACTCATCGACTTGCGGCTTACCCCATAGAAAAGCAACTTTTGGCCCATTAGACATGGCAGCTGTTTCTGGTTGGTCGATCCATTTAACATCCGATGCATCTAACCAAACCATGTTTGACCTGTCCACGTTAACCGGTCTCTCCCCACTATCGAAATGTTCATCGGCAGGAAGTACCAAATAAGGTCCTTCCTCAATCTCGATATAGGCCAATGAAGTAGTCCCTTTTGCAGAAGTAATATGTACCTCGCCCTTAGGCTGTGTCCAGAAAGAA
This sequence comes from Saccharicrinis sp. GN24d3, assembly GCF_052400645.1. Taxonomy (NCBI): domain Bacteria; kingdom Pseudomonadati; phylum Bacteroidota; class Bacteroidia; order Marinilabiliales; family Marinilabiliaceae; genus Saccharicrinis; species Saccharicrinis sp. GN24d3. The sequence goes on along the minus strand of NZ_JBQTGI010000012.1, from coordinate 89,215 downwards.
CCAGCAGGCATCCACATATTTGCAGCTCCCGGATCGTCGTTATGAATTAAGCCTTCAATTACAATTCCCCGGTAAGAAATATTGTGAATATGTGGCGGTGACGAAAAACCATCTGTTGGTTTCAATAGAAAGCCGGTTGGCTCATTCCCTTTTCTATCTCCCCAAAGTGTGCCTGCTTTTGGAGCTAAATCACCTCGTTTAGGGTTCAGGTGGTCCCACTTTACTTCCGATGCCAGTACAAGTTCATAGCTTGCTTTTGTATTTTGTTGAGCGGTTTTCTTTCCCGTTGCTACTTTTGAGTTTGTGCATGAGGCCATAAGGCTAACACATGCAAGTAATAATAATGTTCTCATATTTTTATGTTTTTTTTGTTTTTTGTAACTATCAGTTATGAAATTGAATTGGATGTATTAGATGCATGTAAATCAGCTCTAAATTCTATCACATAACAATCTAACGATCTATTTGTTACCACTTTCCCCAATGGATGTTATTGGCATCGAACTTATCCTTTGGCTGTTCAATTCCTGTTGGGGTTCCCATACACGCCTTTAAAATCGTAGTTCAATCCTCCTTGGAAACTGCTTATCGGTATAACTCCCTACGCTTTTACGACTGTGAATTACCGAGAGTATAGCTTCTTTTTTTGTAGTTGTTGATAAAGAAATATCCTTAACCTTCTGTTTGGTTTCCCTCCGTTTTATCGGCAAAAAATTCAATCCCAAAAACCTTTTCGTTTTGCATTGCCAAAACACCCACTAATAACACAATAACCAAGGTGGCATAAACCTTTTGAATTATTCCTTTGCTTGTCCTCATCTTCTTTATTTTGTCAGTAATAAAATGATGACAACTGCCGCCAGAATAATATTAATTACATCACTTACAGTTAACTTCTTCATATTCCCCCTTTTTGATATTAGTTCCTAAATTGTCTTTATATCTTATCTGCGTCAGCAAAATTACATGAAGATGATACTTCAGTATTGTACTTTACATGGAAAAAATTGTATCTATAGCTGTTTTATGTTTAAATAACAATGTTGTATTTAACTTTCAGGCCATTGTATTAATATTGGTATAAATCAGGATTAAGCTTCCTTAACATCACAATAACATCATATTTGTCATCTATTACCTATATTCGCACAATAAAACCAATTATAGTACCATGTTTACAGAATTCTCCAAAAAATTATTTGAAATTCATATCGAAGAACTATCCTCATGGGAGAAAAGACCTCATAAGCATAATTTCTTTGAAATAGTATATGTTGATAAAGGTTCAGGTTTTCAATGCATCAATCAGCATGAGTTTGAATATAAAGAAGGAAATATCTTTTTACTTCCTCCCTTAGATTGCCACTCGTTTAAAATCAATGAGCCTTCAAGATTTTACTTTGTACGTTTTACCGATAATTTCTTTTTAAAAGATGATGGGTTGACGAATTACAATGAGTGGTTCGATAAAATTGCATACATCACAGCAAACTACAATAAGGTACCCGGAGATATTATCCCTACCGAAAGGGAACGGAATTTCATTATTGACAATATAAAATCCATTTATCAGGAATATCTGGCTTCCGATAATTATTCGGATTCGATAATTGCCGGCTCCGTAGCATCCATCCTTAATATACTGGCGCGTAGTATAGAAAAAAGATATGTGGACCAGGCTAACGAAACAGATAACCGTTTTGGTGAAATTTTGAGGTTCATCAACACCAACATCTTTAACAGCGACAAACTTAGGGTACCCTTTTTGGCTGACAAATTTGGTATCTCAAAATCGTATTTCTCGCAGTACTTTAAAAAACAGGCCGGTGTGAGCTTAGCAGATTACATCATAAAGTCGAAGCTAAGGATTGTTGAGACCAAGGTTTTACATACGGACCTTTCTTTGAAAGAAATAGCATTCCAACTCAATTTTACCGATAGCAGTCACTTGTCCAAATCGTTTAAGAAGGTTTATGGCATGACAGTGAAACAGTTTAAAAACAGCGGTCAGGTAAGTTGTGCCTAGTGTCATGTCTCAGCAACGCAATGTGGCGACAAACACGACGCAAGGGCAGAACAGCGTGTATCGCGCAGTAATATTTGAGTACCTTACAACTTATGATTGGGAATACGAACGTAAAAAGTTGTTCCTTTTTTAGGTTCGGATTCTATGGTTATTTCACCACCCAACAAGTTGACGTATCCTTTAGTAATAGACAACCCCAAGCCTGAACCTTCAAAATTTCTGGAATAGGAAGTGTCCGCTTGCACAAACTGATCAAAAATATCGGCTTGTTGGCTTAACGCTATTCCTATACCGGTATCTTCCACCCAAAATTCGGCACATTCCTGATTTACCGAATATGTGACTGCAACGTATCCTTGTCTGGTAAACTTAATACCATTTTTTATTAGATTGGTGAGTATTGAATTAAGTTTATATTCATCGGTAACAAAGCCTTTGGTTGAAATCACCCCCTTTTCTGCTACGTTTAGCTTTATTCCCTTGACTTTTGTTTCCTGTGTAAAAAAAGACTGAAGCTGCATTAATATCCCTTTGATATTAACCGCATTGTAACTCGGTTCTTCAACACCTGATTCTAGTTTTGAAACGTCGATGATATTATTGATCGTCCCCAGCATCCGGTTGCCACTTTGCTCTATCACATTAATAAAATGCAATTGTTCCTCTGACAAATATTCCTCTGTTTTTAAAAGCTCGGTAAATCCGAGAATACCGTTCATTGGTGTTCTTATTTCGTGACTCATATTCGCCAGGAATGCCGTCTTCATTTTTTCACTTTCCTCAGCTCTGATCTTTTGCCGCTTTAACTCTTTCATTATTTGAGAATTCAGATCCAGTTGATACTGCAGGTCCTTGGTCCTGCTTCGGACCCTTGCTTTTAAAATCCGGTTTACAATTAGCAAAAGCAGAAAAAGGATTAAAATGATGGTACTGGCAATCACGGTGTATTTATAATATTTCTGCCATTCGTTATGGCTTTGATCATATTCCGTGATCCACTTGTCATAAATCTTTTGATATTCCCCGTTTGCCAATATAACCTCTAATCCATTATTCAAAAGCGCAGCTAATTCAGGAGCTGTCTTTAAAACTTTAAATCCCATGCCACGTTCCAAAATGTGATGATCCAAGGCACTTACGTAATCTTTAGCCTGTATTTTGGCCTGGTAAATACCCGCTACCCTTTGTGCAAAGGCACAAGTAACATCGGCTCTATCGAGGGCGGCACTCAATTGTTCATAATCCGTTACAAATAAAAATTTAACCGATGGATTGATGGATCGTACGTAATGAATCAACACGTCATGTTCCCACAAAGCCACAAGCGGTTCTTTCAATGATCTGAATCGTTCAAGTGAGAATCTGCTATGAAATTGAGTATTATATAAAAAACTGTGAGAAGTATTTATCGTAGACCTCGTATATATGTAGTCATTATCCGGACTCCCAGGGTAGTTAACACCACCAACGGCCTGCGTCCCGCTATTTTCAAGTGCCTGATTGATAGCCTCCCATGCTCCTCCGGAAATATGAATATCTGACTTATAAAGATCTTTAATGGCGTTTAAAATATCGATATTAAACCCAACCAACTCTCCTTCTTCATTCATAAATTGATAGGGAGGGTAACTATTGCTAAATGCGACTTCGTACTGAGCATTGGCACTAATGAAAGTAAGCACCACGAATGCGATGACGGCAAAGGTTTTATGCATAGTGAGGATTCATTTCGGAACAAATGTAAAAATTTTATGATTTGTATAGAAACATACTCGTAAATTATTCCAACGTTCATTTTTTTACTATTAGAAAGAGGCAAAGCTTTAATTCTTCAATTTCCTACAATATCCTTAGGATTTCATATTGGTTTTTATAAATTTGTTAATGGTGTTTTGCTAAACCTTTTTTCGGGTTAAAACACATTTTTACTAAAGACAAATTACATAAAACAAACGGTCATGAAATTTGAATTACCTACACTACCTTACAGCGCAGACGCTCTTGAGCCAACCATTAGCAGAAAAACCATTGAATTCCATTATGGAAAACACCACCAGGCCTACGTAAACAACCTTAACAATCTAATTGGCGGTACTGCTTTTGAAAACGCCGACCTGGAAACTATCATCAAAAAAGCTGATGGCGGGATTTTCAACAATGCCGCTCAGGTATGGAACCACACATTTTATTTTACTTCATTTTCGCCCAACGGAGGAGGAGTACCTTCCGGCCCCCTGTCAACAGCTATCATCAAAACATTCGGAAGTTTCGATGCTTTTAAAGTTGCCTTCGGAAAGGCTGCTGCCACCTTATTTGGTTCGGGATGGGCATGGCTGGTAAAAGATGCGAACGGAGAACTAAAAATAGTTCAAACAAGTAACGCAGGCAACCCTATGACTGAAGGTTTAACACCAATATTAACCTGCGATGTCTGGGAACATGCCTATTATCTAGACTACCAGAACAAACGTCCGGATTACATTGCCAATTTTTGGGAATTAATTGACTGGGACGTTGTTGGAGCAAGACTCTAGTGTCAAGTCATGTATAGAACTTCGGGTTAGTTACATTTATTATTGCATTTTTCAAAAGGAGAAAAAGTAAGTATAGCCGTCCTTTCAGACATGACGCAACACTAACATAAAGTTAGATTCTATATATCTTAAAGAACGGTTCTGGATAACATGATGTTTATTCAGAACCGTTCTGCGTTTTTTTTAAAATAAATTATTACATTAGGCTAAACTCTATACTGAAAAATAAATCTGGATTAATTCACAAAAATATCCTTAATATGTTAAAAGATCTAATACTAAAAAACCGAAGCTACCGACGATTTTATCAGGACAAAAGTATAAGTGAAGAAATACTTAGCGAACTTGTTGATTTAGCTCGCCTATCGCCTTCGGCCAGAAATGCCCAACCGCTTAAATACGTTTTGTCCAATACCCATGAAAAAAACAGCATTATTTTCAAGCATTTGTCGTGGGCCGGGTATTTAACGGAATGGCATGGACCTGAAGAAGGAGAGCGCCCGTCGGCGTACATTATCATGGTGAACGACACCGCTATATCATCCAACTTCTTTAGCGACAATGGTATTGCATCCCAAAGTATTTTACTGGGAGCTGTTGAAAAAGGATATGGCGGGTGCATCATCGGATCTGTTGAGCGCCTTCAATTGCAACGAGAACTGGAGATACCTGCCCACTTAAAGATTGTACAGGTTATTGCATTAGGGGTTCCTAAGGAAGAAGTCGTAATCGAGGAGTTTAACAAGGATCATAAGTATTGGCGCGATATGAAAGAAGTGCATCACGTACCTAAACGCAGCCTCCAAGATATTATAGTAAAACTATAATTATGATTCCTTTTAAATAGGTAAAGTATATTATACGTGTCGTCAGTTTTTTTAGCATTACCAAACGATCAATTTAAAGGAACCTATTGACTTTTATACCTATTCTTGAGTAAAACATTTTCCCGTTTATTTGTTTTACAAGATAGATGTACTGATTTTAAGAACAACAAAATTTGTCCGCCATGAGTCCTAAAAGAAAATTGACCTTTATTTTTTTGGTATTTACTATGTTGGCCGGAGCACAAGTCAACCTTGATTCGTTGTTGTTTAGGGGTGTTATAATGGAAGGTGACAGTTTGTTCTCGCTTCCCTATGCCAAATACACCGTGAACAAAAAAATCAGATATACGGCCAATGAATCCGGTCAATTCTCTTTTTGGGCCAAAGCGGGGGACATTGTCCATTTTTCGTATGTAGGATTTAAACCGCTTAACGTTCAGGTAAATGACTCTCTGGCAAACGAGAATTACTTAATGGGGATTTTCTTGAGTCGCGATACCATTAAATTATCGGAGGTAGTGATTATTCCCCAAATCATCAACCCTAATGCGGCGGCACGCAATATGCCTTTGTTAAGTACGGCAGACGATGTGGCGGCGCAAAACAATGTGGCCATGTCAACCTATCAGGCCAAAACACAACCTGTTACCAAATGGGACGCAGAAATGAACCAGAAGAACTTTATACAGGCCCGATCAAACGATATCGCCTACCAAACACAGGTGCAACCCGGTCATATGGCAGGAGTGAGCAACACGGCTCTATCTAAGCAAATTGACCGCTCCAAACTCAAAAACCTGCAAAAACCAAGGCGGCCTTACATCACCCAGGCAGAATGGGAATATCTGATATCCAGCTATAACGAAAAGATGAAAAAGAAATTTGAATAAACCAGATGTATTCCTGATTTTTTTTATGAATTTTGCCTTCTGGTTAAATTAGCGCATAACAAAGTACTACACATGGAATTTACTTTAAATGGAGAGGGTGGATATAGCAAGGTTGAAAGCTACGACGATGGCACTACAGAAAGCTTATCTTCTCATTATAGCGAGATTTTAAAATTATTGGGTGAAGATGTAAACCGCGAAGGTCTGGAAAAAACCCCCTTAAGAGTAGCCAAGGCCATGCAATTTTTGACTCAGGGCTACCAAATGGATCCTGAAGAAATTATTAAGTCGGCCATGTTCAAGGAGGATTACCAGCAGATGGTTGTGGTAAAAGATATAGAGATATACTCCATGTGCGAACACCATATGCTACCTTTTTTTGGAAAAGCGCACATAGCCTATATACCCCGCCACCACATTACCGGATTGAGTAAGATAGCCCGGGTGGCCGAAGCCTTTGCCCGCCGGTTGCAGGTTCAGGAAAGGTTGACCACCCAAATCAAGGATGCCATCCAAAACACCCTAAAACCGTTAGGGGTAGCTGTTGTTATTGAGGCGCAACATATGTGTATGCAGATGAGAGGGGTGCAAAAGCAACATTCGGTTACGACAACATCGGATTTTACCGGTGCATTCCTAAAAAATATTGCTACACGGGAGGAGTTCTTTAATATTATCTCGGGTAAGTTGCATTAACCGTGTGACGACAGAATTAACTGCTATATAATCATCATACCCCCATCCCGACATCGGCGAAACAGTGCTTCCCCTGTCTTATAACCAGTTAAAGCAACAGAGTGGGTTAAACCCGCAATATGCATTAGAAATTCTATTACACATTGAAATTACTTTAAAACAAGGCACTTCGTTGCATCACTTCAACTGACCAGAACGATGTTATGCCTCGTTTCAGTAATGCCTTGTTTTATTGTACTTGCAATGCTCATGACGAACCTCCAATACATAATCCGGGTTAAATAGCATTGATAAATTTGTGTTTATCTGCTTACCACTAGCTTAATCACTTTTCTGTTGCCATTCACCTCAATATTACAAAAATAAATACCCGAAGGCAGTTTTTCCGTATTCATCTGTGCCAGGTGCACACCTGCAGGTTGCCTTTTGTTGATCAACACTGTAACTTCTTTGCCTGAAATGTTGTATACCGACACTTTTACATCGGAAGGATTAACGAGAGTATATTCTATTATTGCATTTGACGTTACAGGATTAGGGTAACATCGTGCCTTAATTCTGATTGTTGTGTTTAATTCTTCGACAGACACTGTTCCTTCCGGGTTTGCGACTAAACCCGCCAGCGTAAAGATGCCCGTTGTAATCACATCAACATTACTGCTACCATCCAGGTTAGCTTGCACTATTTTGCTGCTTCCTGCGGTAATGTTCTCTGTCCAATAAATTTTTGATTCCTCGGTATCGACAGCGATATCCCGGGCAGTAACTCCTGTGGCAATTTGTACCGGACTGGTTTTGTCGATATTTATTCGGTAAATAACATCTGATCCCGAGTCTGTCCAGTATACATATCCGCTGCCTACAGCCATGTCGTAGGGATTTGACATGCTGATACCCGGAGTCATTGTCCAAACAAAAATGTTGTGATCAGTACCGTCGGTATTGCAATAGTAAATATTGTCGAAATTAATATTATTACTTCTTATATAATACAGTTTGTTTCCATAATAAGTGATTGAACGTAAATCCTCATTGGTGGATTCAAAACTAACATATTGTTTTATCATCACGATGGATTGGTTCGTTCCATCCATATCTGCCTCATATATCCGATCATCCTTGCCACTGTTAATCGTAAAATAAACCTTACGGTTCGCAGCATCAATGGTTAAACTGGTTGTAACGAAAAGATCTGGAATGCTTGTGAGTCCTGCAATATCCGTAATCACATCCTGAATGTTACCTCCATCTAAATTGGCCGACCTGATGCGGTTAGCGCCGTTTTCGATATAATATATTCTTTGGGGATTTACCGAATAGTCCACGGCTATATCCGTTAGATGGTCAACCCCATTAAAGCAAACCTCTTGATTTGTTCCATCACTCAAACAAGAATAAATCGTTCCACTATTAGGTAGGTAATCATACCCATTCATATAAAATAATTTCACCTGGCCCAATAAGCTAACATTTAGCAACATGGCACCAAACATTAAAAGAAATGATGTAAACAATTTCATGGCATAATTTTTTCAGCTGAATAACGTTTATCCTATTAAAGTTAAAGCTTTTTCAAACGTAATTCAAGCTAAAATCGCTCCGCTTCGCACCTCATTTATTTCCACGTCTTCCTTAGCCATTGCAGCATCTTCTTCATGTACCACTCACTACCTATTTAAAAAACAACATATTTGACGCATTGATGTAAACATTCTTGTCTTTTTATGTCGTTCAGATTAATCACGGGGAGGAGTTTTTCTTAATGCCTGGGGCAGGTTGCATTTGCAGGAAATTTAAAAAGTTATAAACCATAAATTTTATTAGTGAATTAATCATTGAAATACACTATAAACTACGACAAGTAAGTATCGAGATAATAATTAAAAAGCCAGATGAACAATAAGATCCATCTGGCTTTTCTTTGTCGCTTATGCCGTATAATAAAGTTTACCGAATATTTATCACTACTGCCCGTGTTTCAAAGCCATTTGCTTTAGCCTTTACTGTTACATTACCTTTTGTTTTATTCGATTGAACAATCGCCAAACACCTACCTTTATTGGTTACAATAGTGTTCGATTGAAAATCCTGAATATTATCGTCGGCTCCGGTATCCACACCTAATAAACGCACATCTCCCTCAATTTCAAAATCTACCTTTACATTTTCTGTTTTTATTGCACGTCCTTCTGCATCCACCAACTGAACAACTAAATGCGCTACGTCGTAGGCATCGGCCTGCAAGTTAGTTTTGTCGGCAGTTAATGTTATGCCAACAGGCTCAGAAGTCGTATGAAGTTCTGCAATAATCTCTTCTCCGTCAAAACCGGCTTTTGCCGTTAGTGTACCTTCTTCAAACGGAACGGTCCAACGATATATGCGGTCAGGGCACTCGGACATACTCTTGCGCCCCAAGGTGCGACCATTTATTAATAGCTCAACAATAGAATGGTTAGAACAAACTTCCACCATTACCTTTTCCCCCTTTTTGTAATTCCAATGCATTCTTGAATCCCTCCAACGGTACGATCCATTGTTATTAGGAAGCTGTTGTGCCGAGAACCCCGAAATTTTAAATCCCGACTCCTTTAATGGCAGGGTGCCAATAGAAATATGTGGCTTATTGATCCATATACTCTTAAAATAGTTCCATCCCTGAACTTTAAAACCTGCGATATCCAACAGATCGGACCATCCACTTTTCGAAGGCCAGTCGCCATGACGCTCTCCGATATAACCAATACCCGTCCACATAAAATTACTGAATACCCCCGGGTTTTCCAGCACTTGTTTCCAATCGTCCCAGGTACCCGGATTTTCGTTAATAGTAACCTGCTTATTCGGAAAGTGCTTTTGAGCCCAGGCGATATCCTTGTTCCTGTAGCTAAAACCTACTACGTCCACAGCATCGGCATATCCGCTGACCATACTGGTTTGCGGCACCACTAAATTAGCCGTGGTTGTCCGACTTGGATCCAGCTCTTTTACCCACTTATTGAGTCTCTCGGCTGTTTCGGTCAAAATATATTCTCCCTTTTCCGATTCATCGTAACGTTTCTTCATTTCTTCCGGGGAAAACATTGGTTCGCTTCCCCAGTATGCACCTGAGTTCTGCGGATCGTTTGGATCTTTCCAAAAACCGGTAACATAGCGATAGTGTAAATAAGTCCACTCAATCTCGTTGCCTATGCTCCACATAAATACACTGGGGTGATTACGGTCGCGAAGTACCTGACGCGTCAAATCGCTCTTGGCCCATTTCTGAAAATGCTCCACATAACCTCGGGTTATATAGTCGTCGTGACGATCGTGGTAGTTCTGACGTTTATCTTTGGCATAATCAAATTCATCGAAGATTTCATTTTGCACCAAAAAACCCATTTCATCACATAAATCCAAAAACTCCTTAGAATATGGATTATGCGCGGTACGGATGGCATTAACGCCACACGCTTTGAGTTCTTTCAGCCGGCGAACCCACACTCCCCGGGGAACGGCTGCCCCAACCAATCCTCCATCGTGGTGAAGACAAACCCCTTTCACATCTGTAAATTTTCCATTTAGGAAGAAACCTTTCTTCGCTTCGAAACGAACACTTCTGATTCCGAATGGGGTGTCATATTCATCTACAACAGCACCATCTTTTATCACTTTGGTAATGGCTTTATACATGTAAGGTGTTTCCGGTGACCACAGGGCAGGATTTTTTACCACGAAATTTTGAATGAAAGCATTTTTGTTGCTTCCTTTTAGGCTGCAATCCGTATTGGCACTGGCAACAGCGGCACCACTTGCATCCACCAACGAGGTGGAAAGAATAAATGCGCTTTCTTTATCCAAATCGTTTTCAACGGTCACCTCCAGCCTTACCGTTGCTTTATCGGCTGCCACTTCCGGCGTAGTTAAGTAAGTACCCCAAACAGGAATGTGCAGTTTATCCAGGGCCAATAACTTTACATGACGATAGATGCCGCTTCCTGTGTACCAACGGCTATCGGCATAACGTGAATGATCAACATGTACTGTAAGTACATTATCTTTTCCATCGGTAGTTAGGTGGTCGGTTAAATCGAAATATACCGGGGAGTAACCGTAAGGATTTTCTCCAAGACGCTTTCCATTCAACCAAAAAGTGGCGTTGTTATACACACCATCAAATAAAACAAAGGTGCTTTTCTCATCCTTATGGCCGGGAGTGGCAAAATGTTTTTGATAAACCCCCACCCCTCCGGGCAGATAACCGGTACAGCCTTCAAGTGTTGAATCAAAGGAGGCTTCCACACTCCAATCGTGCGGCAAACGCACCTCTCTCCAATCCGCATCGGCCATTGGAATCTGGGAAGGTATAGCAGTATCGTTTTGTAAGGCGAACTTCCACCCAAAATTAAAGTCTGTTTCTCTCTCGAATTTGTTGTGTTGATTCTGGCAAGCCATAAAAGCAACTGTTAGAACCAAAAACAAGTAGTGTAGTTTTTTCATTCTGTCTTGATTTAAAAATATTCAATGTTGTTATGAATACAAGTATAGGCAAATCAAGGATTTCAATTAACCTGAGCTGTTGAATAAAAACACGACAGGCCTATTTTTGCACCCAACATAAACTAGACATAAACCACAAAAAAATAAACTATATTGATTTTTAGACCTAAGGGTAGGCGTTTTGAAAGATTTCCTTATCAAACACCCCTCGCATTTAATAAAGCCGTGCAATTGTGATTAATCCCGCAATATGCATTAGAAATTCTATTACGAACACAATTTACTGTGATAAAAGATAAATGCTGAATTTATAGTTCTCGAAATAGATCACTATTACTGCGAACTAAAAATTTACGCTTCATTTTTTCTCTATGCATTTTGCGTTCCCATCACGAAAACTTAGAAATTAATCTGGTTAAACTAATTTAACAGCCAAAGTAGTTTTCTTATTATCATTTTCTTCTGGCCAATATGTCCTCGGTAACCCGAATAGAGTCCTGTACCAACGAATACACCCTAAAAAAACCTCTGCCATCGTTGCTCACATTGGTAGGGACATTTGCTGGCGGCCCACTAAACAATGGCACCTGTATCCCTGTTTCTTCATCCACAGCCAGTAAAAAATCGTAGTAATCCTTGTTGATGCTCTGCATCTCCAGTTTTACCCAATCACCTTCCTTCAGGAAATTACCGGTTAGGTCGCCGTCATTATCTTCCTCTACAACGCTCTGTACCCATACGCCATTCACATCATTCCCGTTAAAAAACTTATCGTCGGCATACTCTATTTCCGATAATTGAGGTGTGATCAGTTCATTATTCAAATAAGCCGTAAAAGCATAGTACTCTTTTGTTTCTTCAGGTTCCTGAGTAAACAAGAGTATTTGCCATTGCTTTTGCCCTTGCGTGGTGGTCCAATCCAGAAATATAGAATCAATTGGGGCAATGGGGTTCATCGCGTTACTGGCCTCATATTCTTCTGTAACACCATCATTGTTCACATCCACATTTGAAATATTCAGGGTGTAAGTTTTGCCATAAACCCCAATGTAATATCTGGGAATTACATAAGTCCCCTGCACCCCTGAAAGCTCGCTTAAGGTAATTTCGTTTTGCCCATCCGTTAAAGTAACCACAGCCCCTGATACCGGCGGGCTCGGCTTATCGCGTTGAAACTCGGAAGTAATCGACAGTTTAACAAAGTGCTCCTGCGCCTGATCGGTAAAAAAACCATCTACCACCAACTGCGGCCTATCCGTTTTAAAATCCATCTCAATTTCTTCGGTACAGGACCCAAGCATGGATATTACCAGGAATATAACTGTAAGATAAAGTATCTTGCTCATGACTTAAAATTTGAAGTTATAGGTAACAGATGGAACATATTGAAAAAGATAGGTTTTCTGCGCCTTGATTTCATAAAGATTGTCATCATCCTGCTCATAGTAAATAGACCAGGCGTTTTTACGCCCATATACGTTGTACAGAGAAAAATTCCATTCCCCCTGCCATTTTCTGTTCTTTTTGTTTTTGGCTTTAAGCGTATACGAAATATCCATCCGGTGATAATCGGGCATATTTTCTTCGTTTCGTGACGAATAAATGGGGATAATATCGCCCCCCACAAACATTCTACCTGTTGGTGCTGTCATTGGAGAACCGCTGGTATATATCCAGTTCATCCCCAGATGACCCCGTTTACCTACCTTTCGGTTAAGCACAACCGAGATATCATGGTTTCGGCTATATGGTGAAAGATATTTGTTGCCTTCGTTTATTTCCGGAATCTCCCTCCACGACCTACTCCAGGTATAGCCAATCCAACCATTATACTTTTCCTTTTTTACCTTTACCAACAGCTCGGCTCCATAAGCCCATGACTTACCAATCCTTAATTCTCCTTCCATTTTTTCGTTCAGGAGCAAGTCCGGATGATCCTTAAAATCGATGGTATTTTGCATGTCCTTATAAAAGAGCTCAACCGATGTTTCAATAGTATTGCCCGACAGGTTTTTAAAATACCCTACCGAGAACTGATCACTTATCTGCGGCTCAATGTTTGGTGACGACATAAACCAAACGTCCAGCGGGGTTCCGGAAGTGGAATTACTGGCCAGGTGCAGGTATTGACGGGTGCGGGCATAGCTTCCTTTTAACGAAGTAACGTGATTGAGCATATACGACAATCCAAACCGCGGCTCCAATCCCCAGTAACTGTTATAAACATCGCCTGATTCGTATTCTTTTTTGTCGATCTCCTCGTAGTTTTCGTCAAATGCATAGACGGTACCACGACCAATATTCTGCAAGCCTGAAAATCGCAATCCGTATCTTAAGCCCCATCGCCCTATACTCTGCGAATTGCCGATGTACAAAGCATGTTCCAGCGCATTGGCATCCGGAACTTCAATTCTGTTCATCAAGGCATTATCTCCTGTTCCCATGGCCGTTGCCGGTTCCATCCCATGATAAATGCTCTGCCCCCCGAAACTAAGGGTATTGTTGGGATTCAGATAATAGTTAAAATCAATCTTCAAACTATAATCGGTCAGTTTACTGTCCCACCTAAAACCGGAAGTCTCGTCATTGGCTTCCAGGTGATAATCGTAGTTGCTGTTTACCAGCGTTATATTCGAAAACAACTTAGGGTTGTAAACGTGGTTCCACCTAAGTGTAAAAGTTTGGTTACCGTAATCGATACTGGAGCGTGTTTCTTTGAATACATCGCGCCCGGTGTAAAAGCTCAGATACACCCGATTATTGTTGTTGATCACATGTTTTATCTTGGCATTGATATCGTAAAAAAATATTTTGTTGTCCCTATTGTCCTCGTTTCCGAACAATGGCAAAAACATATCGGCATAGGTACGTCGTGCGCTTAAAATAACCGATGTTTTATCTTTAACAACAGGCCCTTGAAGCGTTAACCTGGATGAAATGACACCAATACCTCCGTTGCCTTCCCAATATTTATTATTGCCATCGTTCATCCGCACATCCACCAACGAAGACAAACGTCCGCCATACCGTGCAGGAATATCTCCTTTGTAAAGTTGCACATCCTTGATGGCATCGTTATTAAAAACCGAGAAAAACCCTAACATATGACCTGCATTGTAAACAATAGCTTCATCCAGCAATATCAGGTTTTGATCGGGATTACCTCCCCGCACACTAAAACCGCTCGAGCCTTCACTGGTTGCCTGAACCCCGGGCATCAACTGCAGCACTTTTATTACATCTACCTCGCCCATCAAGGCAGGTACCGCCCTTATATCTTTGTTTTGCAATTTCTGAACACTCATTTGCGGATCGCGCACATGGGCATCGGCCTTTTTTGAGGTCACCACCACTTCTTCAATGGTCTCCGTATCTGCAAAAAGCTCGATATCTAAGGTGGTATTACCGGTTATTTCTATGGTCTTGGCAACCGCTTTATATCCCAGATATATAAATTCAACTTCATATGTTCCGGCAGATACGCTAAACGAGTAAAAACCGTAAAGATTAGATACGGTACCCGTTTTCAGGTTTTTGAAATATACGGTGGCCGCAATCAGCAACTCACCAGTGGCTCCATCTTTTATATGTCCGCTCAACACAACCAAGTCTTTGTCGGTAGGCGATTCGTTATCACCCCTTGCTTTATTCTCAAAAAGAAATGTGATACCTATTAAGAGGATAAGTATTTTTATAGTGTCCATCTTTTCTCTGGTTCAAAAGATTAAATTCAATTATCAGTTTTATTACGGTTCAATGACAACTAAAAATAAAGATGGTTGCAAATTAGTTTAAATTAATTGGGATTGCTTTTATTTTCAAAAAACTACCCCAAATCTAAATCCCGACTCATTAATTCTTTTTCGGTTATTATCCAGACCAAATCCCAACAAGGCATGGAATTTTGTATAAGGATTGACAAAAACTCCTAACCCATTATTAAAATCATATTTTGCTCCCAATCCAAATAAAGCACCAATACCACCTTGCGAATCAATTGGACTATTATCGCTTATATCCATTCCTAATAGCATACCTCCATTTACATAAAAGTACTTTAAAAAAATGGCTCTTAGGGCAACAGGAACATGAATTAAATACATTTCTCTTCGAGAGTTATATACTTTCCCGGGCATTGGAGCATTACTAACAGAAATCTTGTGTTCAGAATAATCTATTCCAGTTTCTAAATCCAACCAATTGCTTAAAGGCTTAAGGTAGCTAATTCCTATAGTAAAAAACCCATCCCCATCGTAGCTAGGTCCACCTATTAATGCGTCACCCGAAACAACATTGTCTCCTAACGAAGAGTAGATGAAACCGATCTGGGACTTTCTTGATTTTGTTATAGCCTCTTGAGCTTGCAACGCAAAGCCTACAAATAATAGCGCTAGAAGAATGATTGTCTTCATGATTATGGAAAATTTGATGATTTGTTATGTCGTAGACGCAGAATAATTATAAAGGTTGCTTGATTCTTACAACTTAAACTATACATGCCATTCTTACAACTCTCCTCCTCTTAAAAAACGTTGTGTAATGTAGCTATTTACGGTTCTTTATTAGTAAAAACAATACCTCACCCCTATCATACTTCTTAAGTTTGTTTCACCATCAGTATAAAATAAAGGTGCGGCTTCTATTAAAAATGATACTTTCTTAAATCCCTGAAACGGAAAAACCTCGACAGAACCAGGAAAGACAAATCCAAAATCGGAATCGTATTTGGTGAATGGCTCTATCAAAAAACCCATGCCTACTGAAAATCGGTGATATTCTTTTTCTTCGAACCTTAAAAAGCAATCCAACTCTGCGGTAATATCTTCAAACTCCCTGTTGGTTCCGATCTTTATTTCCCCCGTTAAATCGTTGGTTTTAATCTTCGTAAGATAGGTGTGAAATGATAAGTTGTGAAAGGAGTAATAAGTGATTCCGTACTGACCATAGATGCTGGTTCCAAATAGCAATATAACAGCAGTTATAAACACTTTAGTTGATGAGTTCATGGTTTTAAAAGTTTGGTTCGATTAAAAATTTTGGTTCAAGTTAATTATCAACAATTTACTTAAGCTCGAAATTTAAGGCTATTTTTTTAATTAGTCAATTGCTTACATAACCTTTACCAAAGTTTAAAACTTTGGTAAAGGTTATTAATATACATCAAATTTTAAGTCATCTACCCATATAATAGCGGTAATCTATCGTAAACTTACGGCGTCAGCGAGTACCTGCGCCGATTCCATTAACCTGATCATTTCGGCCCGATATCCTTCTTTATCCTCCGAACGGGAAGCTTTGGCCCACTTTATTATATCATCATAATTTACGTTTTCAATGTAGTCGGAATTGCGGAGTTTCATTCCCCAGGCAGCAACCGAAGCCGTAAATTTAAAATCGGAACTAGATTTTTGGTACGAAAGCACTTTGTTTTTAACGGTTTCAACCAACAGCGTACTTTTTGGGGCATCGGGTTGCTTATAGCGCAACTTTAAGGTGAGCAATTCATCGGAATATGTATTATTTCCCTGGATTTCCTTTTTCTTATAGGCCTGATACTTCAAGGCATCCACACCGGGCACATAATCCTTGATATCCTCCGCTCCTAAAGGAATAATTTCGTATAACGCAGTCACTGTGTGGCCTGCTCCGATTTCGCCAGCATCTTTCTTGTCGTCGTTAAAGTCCTCTTTGTTTAACAAGCGGTTTTCGTAACCAATTAAACGATAGCCTGCCACATGCCTTGGGTTGAATTCAAGTTGAAATTTCACATCCTTGGCAATCGTATACAAAGTACCGCCAAACTCTTCTACCAATGCTTTACGGGCTTCCTGAATATTATCGATATAAAAATAATTTCCGTTTCCTTTATCGGCAATAATCTCCATTTTACTGTCTTTATAATTGCCCATTCCAAATCCGGCAACCGTTATAAATATTCCATTATCACGCTCACCTTCAATCAGTTTTTCCATTTCGGAGTTACTGCTCACGCCTACGTTAAAATCACCATCGGTCGCCAGAATTATTCTGTTGTTGCTCTCTTCCAATAAATTTTTGTGCGCCATTTTGTAAGCCAGTTTAAGTCCGGCTCCACCTGCCGTTGAGCCACCTGCATTTAATTTATCCAGTGCTTCAATAATCTTTCTTTTTTCGTTACCGGATGTTGGCTCCAAAACTACGCCTGCAGCTCCGGCATAAACCACTATCGACACCTTATCTTCGTCTCTGAGTTCGTTGACCAACATTTTGAGGGCGGATTTTAACAATGGCAATTTATTGGCCGCCCGCATGGAGCCGGACACATCCAATAAAAATACCAGGTTCGAAGGTGGTAGGTTTTCTTTCTCCATGCGCTTGCCCTGAAGTGCCACTTTCATTAGGTAGTGCTGCTCGTTCCAAGGACACGCAGCAACTTCTTGATGAATGGCAAATGGGTGATTATCTTTAGGGCCGGCATAGTTGTAGTTAAAGTAGTTGATCATCTCCTCAATACGCACCGCATCGACTGGCGGCAACGAACCTTGATTAATAAACCTGCGTACATTTGAATATGATGCCCGGTCCACATCTACCGAGAAAGTAGAAAGCGGTTCTGCCTTGGGATCCAAAAATTTATTTTCGTTAAACGAGGCATAATCCTCGGTTGAAACCGGATATGGTTGCGGAGGGAGACAATAAGCTGTTTTGCTCTTCGATACAGAAGAATATCCTCTTATCCTAATCGCTTGTCCGCTTTCTCTTGATTCATTCACACTAACACCAGCAACCCTGCCGCTTAAGGCACCTGTTATATCTTTTTTGCTCTGTTTACCAAATCCAACCACTGCCACTTCATCCATTGAAACTATATCAGCTTTTAAAACAACCTCAAGTTTATCTTTTCCTTTAACGGCTATTTCCTGTGTTTGACACCCAATAAACATAAAACGTACAATCGCATTCTCGCTTCTTACCGATAAAGTAAACTCACCATCCATATTAGTGGTGGTTCCATTTGTTGTGCCCTTTTCAACAATTGAAACGCCAGGTAAGTGAGTTTTAGTTTCATCGTACACAATACCTGAAATCACTTTTGCTGCGTGCGCCCCTATAAACAGGCCCAAAAAACCGAATAATAATAACGTTGTCTTCATAACTTAATATTTTAAAAGTTTGTTCTGTATGAAGGATGCCCACGTTCATATTATTCCATAAAAAAAACCGATCTAATTTTCATCAGACCGGTTTTTAATATCTTTAACTAAGGTTTATTCTATCTTTCAGAAACTGACGCATACCCTTTGATAATTCCTCTTTGCGAGTTTTTCACGAACAAAACAATTTCGTCGCGCTCTTTGGAGGCTGGTAATTCAGCCTCAATTTTATCTATGGCATCCGAGTTGTTCAATCCGCTTTGGTACAGAACCCGATAAATATTCTGGATTCCTGTAATTTGTTCATTGGTGTAGCTCCTTCTTCGCAAACCGATAGAGTTGATACCACCATATGACATTTTGGTGTTACCCACTTTTACGTAAGGAGGCACATCCTTGCTTAACAAGGCACCACCCTGTATCATTACGTGCGCCCCAATATGAACAAACTGATGCACGGCTGAAGAACCGCCCACAATGGCATAATCATCTATTCGAACTTCCCCTGCCACCTGGGTGGCATTGGCTATTATCACATTATTTCCAACTATAACATCGTGGGCAATGTGTACATACGCCATTAACAAACAATTACTTCCTACCACGGTCTTTCCCCTTGAAGCGGTTCCCCGGTTAACGGTAACACATTCTCTAATGGTAGTATTGTCGCCAATAATAGCTACAGAATCTTCACCGGCAAATTTCAAGTCCTGAGGAATTGCTGAAATAACCGCTCCCGGAAATATATTACAGTTTTTACCAATTCTTGCCCCCTCTAAAATAGTAACGTTGGAACCAATTCTGGTTCCTTCCTCAATGACCACGTTTTTGTCGATGGTAACAAAGGGTTCAATTACCACGTTAGGCGCTATTTTTGCCTCAGGGTGGATGTATGCCAATGGTTGTTTCATGTGTTTCGTTTTACTTTTCTCCAACTGTTCGCGCTCCAACTGAGCTGTTGGTTTCTCTCCTAATTCAATAATGTCGTTCATATTTAGGTTTTAGTACCTAAGTTTTATACGCTTTCCCAATTTTTCCAGCTGCGAAAATAATCGAAGAATCCTAATAAAAAAAATAATAAGCTATTAATTGCCCGTAATGCTTAACGAATTGATATATACTTGATTTAAATACGGAAATAACGGGAATCGACTTTTCTATCATTCCAGTACCTTAGCTCTTTCAAACTTTGTTGCGTGCTACATTGGCCATAAATTCACCTTCCGCAACCACCGAATCACCGACAAACGCGGTACCTTTCATATTAGCCACACCCCGTCTCATCGGTGTTAGCAATACCAGTTTAAAAATAACCGTATCGCCCGGCACCACTTTCTTACGAAACTTAATGTTATCCAGCTTCATGAAATAGGTGGAATAATTTTCAGGATCCTCTACTTGGTTTAACACAAATATTCCTCCGCACTGCGCCATAGCTTCTACCAACAATACACCCGGCATAACGGGTTCTGTTGGAAAATGCCCTTGAAAAAATGGTTCGTTCAACGTCACATTTTTAACTCCCACCACAAAATCTTCCTGTATGTCGATGATCTTATCCACTAGCAAGAATGGATAGCGATGTGGTAACATACTGGTTATTTTATTGATATCGCAAATAGGTTCTTTGTTGGGATCGTAATGGGGCACTTCCGGTTTGTTGGCTTGCTTCCTGATTTCGGTGCGAATTAGTTTGGCAAATTCCACATTGGACTGATGTCCCGGACGGGTGGCTATGATCTTACCCTTGATGGGTAAGCCCGCCAAACACAAATCCCCGATCACATCCAGCAGTTTGTGGCGGGCAGGTTCGTTATGATGTTCCAGCTCCAGGTTATTTAAGATCCCTATGGGTTTAACCTCCACTCTGGGTTGATGAAATAAGTCAGCCAACCGATCCAGTTCCTCTTGTGTTACATCTCTATCTATAATTACAATTGCATTTTTAAGATCACCTCCTTTAATCAGGTTATGTTGCATTAGCATTTCAACCTCGTGCAGAAAAACAAAAGTACGGCAGGCACTAACCTCTTCCTCAAAATCTTTTAACGAAGATAGCGACGCGAACTGGCTTCCCAGAAACACTGAGTTATCAAATGAAATCATGGTGTCGATATTAAAAGAATCATCAGGCATGGCAACCAGCTTGATGCCCTTTTCTTTATCTTCGAAAACCATTTTTTCTTTCACCACAAAATATTTTCTTTCCGCTTGTTGGGGTTGAATTCCTACCTCTTTGATAGCTGCCACAAAATGTTTTGCGCTACCATCCAATATAGGAATCTCAGGTCCGTCGACCTCTATCAAACAGTTATCTACCCCTAAACCGCGCAATGCCGCTAAACAATGCTCAATCGTACTTACCGAGGCATCTTTCTTTTGCAGTACCGTCCCTCTTTGTGTATAAGTAACGTTCTCGGCATATGCATCTATGATGGGTTTATCTTCAAGATCGGTTCTTTTAAACTTAAACCCGTGATTTTCAGGCGCAGGGTTAAGCACCATAGTTACCATTGCTCCTGTATGCAACCCCGTACCTTTAAGGGTAGCTTTATTTGCCAGTGTATTCTGATTTTCTACCATATTAAAAATTTCATCGCCAAACAACTACTCGTATTTGAATAGTTTATTCTTCGCCTTTTAATTTTTTTATTTCTTGTTTTAGCTCGCGTACCTCCTTCACCAGATCCGGAAGGCCTTTTAAGGCTACCCAGGACCGCGCAAAAGCTTTGGCCTCAAAAGCCGGCGTACCTCTGAGTACCGCACCTTCTTCTTTTACGTTACCGGCAATACCGGTATAAGCACCCATCTTAACTCCATCAGCCACTTTCAAATGTCCCACAACGCCCGAGTGTCCGCCAAACATACAGTTTTTTCCAATTACCGTTGAACCCGCCACCCCCGACATTGCGGCAATTACCGTATTCTCGCCCACTTCTACATTATGTGCAATTTGAACAAAGTTATCCAACTTAACACCTTTCTTCAAAACGGTTGAGCCTATCGTAGCCCTATCTAAAGCTGTATTTGCTCCAATTTCACAATCATCCTCCAGCACCACATTTCCAAGCTGAGGAATCTTGGTGAATTCACCATCCGCTTGAGGTGCAAAACCAAATCCATCTGAACCCACAACCGATCCTGCATGCAAAATACAGTTATTACCAACTACACATTCGTGATATATTTTAGCTCCAGGATATAAAATACAATTATCACCTACTGTAACATTGTCGCCTATATACACATTGGGATAAATACTCACATTGTTACCAATTTTTGCATTATCTCCTATATAAGCAAAAGCACCTACGTATGGGAAATCTCCCAAGGTAGCGGATTCTGAAATAAACGATGGTTCTTCGATACCCGTATTACGCGGCTTCATTTCAGCATACATCTGCATTAACCTGGCAACAGAAGTATATGCATCCTCCACTTTAATCATGGTGGCTTGCACCTCCCTTTCCGGTATAAAAGAGTTGTTTACCAAAACCACGGAGGCTTTGGTATCATATATGTACTTTGTATATTTTGGGTTGGCTAAGAAGGAAATGGTTCCGGGTTTACCATCTTCGATCTTCGAAACGTTACAAATCGTAACTTCCGGGTTTCCAACAACTTTCCCGTTAATTAATTCTGCAATTTGCTTAGCTGAGAATTCCATTTTAAAAAATTTGCTGCAAATCTAATAATATTATCTTCATTAAACCCCATTGCACGGGCTATTTTTCAAACCCGGCTAAAAACCTAAGCTTAATTAAAACCATTCGACCATACCGTTTAATTATAATTTGCTGGCCCAATTCCGAACCGATTTGGGATAAATCAGGACGTTTTTTCTTACATTCTTACTTAACACCGATAAATTTAAAATATCCGATGCAGTGGAAACATCTTTTAAAGAACCCCCTGAAAATAAAATGTTAATTTTTTCATCGGTCAAGCTATAGGCATGGTTTTCTATAACATCCGTAGTCACAAAATACCCAACTTCATCCTTACTTAAATTAAACTCTTCTCCTATTTTTTCCTTAATGCGTTTTATTCTTTGTTTATTGAAGGGTTTATTTTGTAACTCAATATGCAATAAATCGCGATTTACAATTGCTTTAGACAAAGATGACAATACAAAGTCTTCATGTTGCGTCCATATTTTAATGGCCGACATAATATCGCCATCATCCAGCAAAGAGAATTTTTCCAATACTGTTTCGTCTTTCATAAAGATGTCAAATGTTACATCGGATGCCATAAAATATTGCAGATGGGGCGTCGCAAACATGCCAATACCGTTGTGCATGAGATATTTGGCACGTCTCAAAACATTCACCAACATACTTTCGGCTACCACGGCAGTTTTATGCAGGTAAACCTGCCAGTACATCAACCTTCTGGCAATTAAAAATTTTTCTATGGAATAAATCCCCTTCGATTCCACAACCAGCTGGTCGTTATGCACATGTAGCATTTTAATTATTCTATCCGAACCGATTACCCCTTCTGTAACCCCTGTAAAAAAACTATCCCGCCTTAAATAGTCCAGCCTGTCCATATCCAATTGGCTACTCACCAATTGGTGCAAGAATTTTTTAACGTAATTATCCTTAAATATTTCGATAGCCAGGCCTAATTGGTTCTCAAACTCCTTATTCAACCGTTCCATAAACATCAGGGAAATCTCTTCGTGGGTAATTCCTTCCACCAGGGAGTGTTCCAAAACATGAGAAAAAGGTCCGTGCCCTATGTCATGTAGTAAAATGGCCATATGAACTGCCTGAGATTCTTCCTCTGTTATTTTAATGCCTTTTGACTGTAGCACACCCACTGCCTGAGTCATCAAATGCATGGCCCCAACCGCATGCTGAAACCTATTGTGCATGGCTCCCGGGTACACCATAGAGGTAAGCCCCAATTGCTTAATTCCCCTTAGCCGCTGGAAATATCTATGTTGCAAAAGGTCATAAATAAAATCAAAAGGAATCTTTACAAAACCATAAACCGGATCGTTTATGATTTTCAGTTTATTAAATGGATAATCTCTTTCCACAAAGAACAATGATTAATGATATGTCCGCAATATAGAATTTTATGGGGAAAAACAGGAATTAAATCAACCTCATAACCAACAAAAGAAATAGTACAAGTCATATTTTAACCCTTGATATCGCATTAGCTTTTATCACATGTTGCATATTAACTGCATAATAACTATCTTTGCAGCGGTTTTAACTAAATATCTTAAGGATAGGGGGCGGATGTCCCCTATTTTATTACCAATAGGCGATGATTACAAAGGAACAGATTCTTGAAATTATAACGGAAAAGATCGAGGCGGATGATTGTTTTATTGTTGAAGTAAAAGTTTCTGCCACGAACAAGATAATGGTGTTGATTGACAGTATGGATGGGATTAATATTGACTACTGCATTCAGATAAGCCGTTTGATTGAATCGTCGTTCGACCGGGAAGAAGAAGATTTTGAACTGGAAGTTTCGACACCAGGATTGGGACAACCGCTAAAGGTCTTAAACCAGTACAAAAAAAACATTGGACGGGAAGTGGAAGTCACACCTTTTGAAAGCGCTCCTTTCAAAGGGAAACTTACCCAGGTGTACGAAGATCATTTTTCGGTTGAAGAACAGAAAAAGGTTAAAATTGAAGGGAAAAAGAAAAAAGAATTGAAGTTATTTAATCACAACTATAAGTTCGACGAGGTTAAATCGGTAAAAATAATTGTTTCGTTTTAACAAGCCGGCAAATAAAAAGTCATGGAAAACATTAATTTAATTGATACTTTTTCGGAGTTTAAAGAACTGAAGAGCATTGACCGAGCAACTATGATCAGAGTGCTCGAAGACTCTTTTAGAAGCGTTTTGATTAAGCGTTTTGGGACTGACGAAAATTTCGATGTTATTATCAACACGGACAAGGGAGACTTTGAGATATGGCGTAACCGTGAAATTGTTGCTGATGATGAGTTAGAGGACGACAACCTGCAGATTTCATTAACGGACGCCAAAAAGATCGACGAAGATTACGAAGTGGGAGAAGAAGTTACCGACGAGGTTCGTTTTATTGATTTTGGGCGAAGGGCAATTTTAAGTCTTCGTCAGAATTTATCTGCCCGTATTTTAGAACTTGAAAAAGATAATATCTATCATAAATACAAAGATAGGATTGGTGATATTATTACCGGAGAGGTATACCAAATTTGGAAGAGAGAGATTCTTATTCAGGATGACGAAGGTAACGAATTGATCTTGCCAAAAGCAGAGCAAATCCCTTCTGATTTTTTTCGCAAGGGGGATAACCTAAGGGCTGTAGTGGTTAAAGTAGAGATCAGGAACAACAACCCGTTAATTATCGTTTCGCGTACTTCCCCTGTATTCCTTGAAAGATTATTCGAATTAGAAGTACCTGAAATTTTTGACGGATTAATCACCATAAAAAAGATTGTTCGTGTTCCAGGCGAAAGAGCCAAGGTTGCGGTAGAATCGTATGATGAACGAATAGACCCGGTAGGAGCATGTGTTGGAATGAAGGGGTCGAGGATACACGGTATTGTTCGAGAGTTGCGTAACGAGAACATTGACGTTATTAATTACACAACCAATGTTCAGCTGTTTATACAACGTTCGCTGAACCCCGCTAAAATTAACAACATCAAACTTTTTGAAGAAGACAAAAGAGCACAAGTATATTTACGTCCCGACGAAGTAAGCCTTGCCATTGGTAAGGGAGGTTTAAACATTAAATTAGCGAGCCAATTAACAGGCTACGAAATTGATGTTTACCGCGAAATGGAAGTGGACGACGAAGATGTAAGCTTGGACGAGTTTACGGATGAGATAGAAGGATGGATTCTTGACGAAATCAAAGCCATCGGTTGCGATACCGCCAAATCGGTATTAGACCTTAGCATTGAAGATTTGGTTAAAAGAACAGATCTTGAGGAAGAAACCATTAAAGATGTAATAAAGATATTGAGCGCAGAATTTGAATAAATCTATTATTTTTGCAAGTTCAATAGTTTAGGTAAAGAATTTAGAGTAAATCATTAATTCCCAATATGGCAGTTGGCAAATCAAATAGACTAAGTAAAGTAGCCCGAGAATTTAACGTAGGGATTCACACCATTGTTGAATTCCTTCATAAAAAAGGGTTCGACGTTGAAACGAACCCTAACACGAAGGTGTCGGATGAAATGTACAATCATATTCAAAACGAATATAACACCGACCTTAATGTTCGTAAAAGATCGGAAGAGCTTAGCAAACAAAAGTCTCACAAAGAGACCATCTCCATTGAAGATGTAAGAAAGGACTTAGCCCCAACTCCGGAACCGGAACAGGAAAGAGCTAAGAAAGAACCGAAAGTTGAAAAGGTTGAGACTCCTAAAACGGAGGAGCCTAAGGTATTGGGCAAAATTGACCTGGACCAGTTCAGCAAGAAAAAAACGGTGGCCAAAACTACAGCGGAGGAGCCGAAGAAGGAAGAACCGAAAACGGAAACTCCTGTTGATACGCCTGTCGTTCCTGCTACTCCCGATGAAAAAACCGAGGAGAAGCCTGTGGAGGCAAAAAAACCGGAAGTAAAGAAAGAAGATAAGAAGCCAGTGGAAACGCCTCATATATCAACTGCCAAACAAAATATTGAGGAGCCTAAAGTGGTCGGGAAAATCGATATAGATTCTTTAAGTAAAAAGAAAAAAGCTACGCCAACACAGGAAAAACCGGAAACCACAAAACCTGAAACTTCAAAAGAAGAAGCAAAGGCGAAGGATTCTGTTGTGGAAGAAAAACCGAAAACTGAGCCAAAGGCTGAGGTAGATAAACCAACGGATATTACACCAACAGAAGAAAAACCGGCCAAAAAAGAAGCGGGTAGTAAAGAAGAAACTACAGAGGGTGCTTCCGTATTTAAACCTACCCTTGTCAAAAAACTTTCCGGACCAACGGTGGTTGGGAAAATTAAATTACCGACTGTCCCTACTAAATCAGATAACAACGCCGATAAAAAGAAGAAAAAGCGTAAACGAATCCGCAAGGACAAAGAACGCGTAAATATAAACGAAAAGTCCAACCAGCAAGGTGGTCAAAGGCCACAGGGACAAAGAAAACCAGGACAAGGCGCACAGCAAGGCTCTGGTGGACCAGGCGGCAGCAAGCCAAACCGAGGACAAGGCAGCCAGGGAGGACAACGCCACCAAGATAATCGCAATCAGAATAACAAAGGACCGCGCAGGGGCAAACCGGCACATCGTCGTCCTGTTAAAGCTGAGATTAGCGAGGAAGATGTACAAAAGCAAATTAAAGATACATTGGCCAGGTTAACGGCCAACAAAGGTAAATCAAAAGCTTCCCGTCACCGTAGAGACAAACGCGATGCCGTCAGCCAGAAGCAAATGGCAGAGGAAGAATTGGCACACCAGGAAAAAAATGTGATCCAGGTCACAGAATTTGTTACGGTGGCCGAGTTGGCTTCGATGATGGATGTGCAAGTGAACCAGATTATTGCATCATGTATGAGTCTGGGATTATTTGTATCTATCAACCAGCGTTTGGATGCCGAGACTATTTCGCTTGTAGCAGAAGAATTTGACTATACCGTTGAGTTTATTAGCGTTGAGGTAGCCGCAGCTATTGAAGAGGAAGAAGAGGTAGATGAAAGCCTGTTGGAAGAACGTTCTCCTATCGTAACTGTGATGGGACACGTTGACCACGGTAAAACTTCGTTACTTGACCACATCCGTAAAGCTAATGTGATTCAAGGTGAAGCCGGGGGTATTACGCAGCACATCGGCGCATATTCCGTATCTCTGGATTCAGGCAGAAAAATCACCTTCCTGGATACTCCGGGTCACGAGGCCTTTACGGCAATGCGTGCTCGAGGTGCTCAGGTAACTGATATTGCCATCATTATTGTTGCTGCGGACGATAACGTGATGCCTCAGACCATAGAGGCCATCAACCACGCCTCTGCGGCTGGTGTACCCATCGTATTTGCCATCAACAAAATTGATAAGCCGGGAGCCAATCCTGATAAGATTAAAGAAGAGCTTGCTAATATGAACTATCTGGTGGAAGACTGGGGCGGTAAATACCAGTGCCAGGAAATTTCTGCTAAGAACGGTGTTAACATCGACGAACTTTTGGAAAAAGTGTTGTTGGAAGCGGACTTATTAGAGCTTAAAGCAGTTAAAGAGAAAAGAGCTGTTGGTTCGGTAATTGAATCATCACTGGATAAAGGTCGTGGTTACGTAACCACGTTACTTGTGCAATCAGGCAGCTTGAGGGTAGGAGATATTATTTTAGCTGGCAGTTATATGGGACACGTTAAAGCGATGTTCAATGAACGTAACCAAAGAGTTGAGGTTGCCCGTCCTTCGGAACCGGTGCTAATGCTCGGGTTGAACGGTGCAGCACAAGCCGGCGAAAAGTTTAACGTGATGGAAAGCGAGCGCGAAGCCAAGGAAATCACTAACAAACGTACGCAGTTGCAGCGTGAGCAGGGAATGAGGACCAAGAAGCATATTACGCTTGACGAGATCGGCCGTCGTATCGCTATCGGTAACTTCCAAGAATTGAACGTTATTGTTAAGGGTGACGTGGATGGATCTATCGAAGCACTTTCAGATTCGTTGATCAAGCTTTCGACCGATGAAATTCAAGTGAACGTGATTCACAAGGCCGTGGGTCAGATATCGGAATCGGATATCATGCTGGCCACAGCTTCCAACGCCATTGTCATCGGTTTCCAGGTTCGTCCGTCATTGGCCGCCAGAAAGATTGCCGAGAAGGAAGAAATAGACATCCGTCTGTATTCTATCATCTACGACGCTATCGAGGAGCTTAAATCGGCCATGGAAGGTATGCTTTCTCCGGAAATCAAGGAGCAGGTTGTTTCTACACTTGAAGTGCGCGAGACATTTAAAATCACCAAAGTAGGTACCATTGCAGGTTGTATGGTTAAGGAAGGCAAAATAAGGCGGAATGCCAAAGTCCGCTTGATTCGTGAAGGAATCGTTATCTATACCGGTGACTTGGCAGCACTGAAACGCTTTAAAGACGATGTGAAAGAAGTTGCCTCGGGTTACGAGTGTGGTGTGAGCATTGCTAACTACAACGATATTAAAGTTGGTGACTTTATTGAAGCCTTTGAAGAAGTTGAGGTTTCAAGAACATTGTAAGACTTATAGATTTAGAGTGAAGCGACATCCTGCCACCTAAAATTTATTTTTGGCGGGAATAGACTTAAAATATTCAATCCCTGTTCATTTATTTGAGCAGGGATTTTTTTGTGCTATTGATTTAATGCTGTCAGGTCCAAGGCGCTGTCAGGTTATCAAAAACTACCAGTTCTGTACCACTTTGAAAATATATAACAAACAACACCAAAACCACAAAACTGATAAACCTCATAAAACTAATTCATTAATATGTTTGGTATTTAACTATAAATATTATGGCTAATAATGTAATTGAAGAAAGAGTTACTATTAACTTTTTTAACAATTCAATGAGCAAGGTAAAAGTTTATCAATCTAAAGAACTTACCAATACCATAAATATTTCTGATTTAAGAACTGGTATCTATTTTATCCAAGTTATATATGCCGGTCAGGAATTTACCGAAAAAATAGTAGTGGAATAACTTACCTCTCATAATTAAATAATATCCCTGTTCGTTGGTTTGAGCAGGGATTTTTTTTAGGTTATCAGCATTAGAGAATGTAATTGACGTTTGGCTACGAGCCCCAAAACATATCCCCAAGGTCATGCAACAACAATTCGTGTTAATTCGTAAAATTCGCAGACAAAAAAGCCCGAAGAAAAATCTCCGGGCGCAAATATCTTTGTTAATTGGAGTTTCTACCCAATCAGTTCTTTATATTGATCTGCCGTTAAAAGCGCATCAAAATCGGCTGCATCCTCAGCTTGCACTTTTACCATCCAACCACCTTCGTATGGTGCTTTATTTACTAGGTCTGGTTGATCTTCCAATTCAGGGTTCACTTCGAGCACGGTACCTTTGACCGGCATATAAAGGTCCGAAACAGTTTTAACGGCCTCAATGGTACCAAAAACCTCTTCTTTATCTAATTCCTCTCCTTCGGTTTCAATTTCAACAAAAACGATATCACCCAGCTCGCCTTGCGCAAAATCAGTGATTCCAACAGTTGCCTTATCGCCTTCAATTAAAATCCACTCGTGATCTTTTGTATACTTTAAATTTTCAGGAACATTCATTTGTCTGCTTTTTTAAATTATGAGTATCAAAATTAAAACAAAATACTATTGCAATTTATGGCAAATGTCATACTTTGATCATTGGTCACCAGCTTTTGGTCGTTCGTAAACCAAACCATAAACATAAAAATATCCGTTAGTTACCATAACTATATCCTTGTCTCTTGTTTAAAAGTCCACACTTAACATTCAGTGCACTTTGACCGCTAACCATCGACTATTCACCTCTGATTAATCAGTGAATTTCATCCAGTTTATAAGGGGTTTCCTGGTATACGTAATAGTTTAACCAATTGGTAAACATCAGGCTGGCATGGCTTCTCCATCGAACAATGGGATCATTGGACGTATCGTCGTTAGGGAAATAGTTTTTAGGAATAGAAATATTATCCCCTTTTTCCAGATCCCTGAAATACTCTTCGCGCAAAGTAAACGGATCGTACTCTGCATGGCCTGTAACGAAAATCAATCGCTTATCCGGCGAAACAACAATATGAACTCCTGCCTCATCCGATTCCGCCAGGATTTTAATACCCGGAATTTTATCGATATCTTTTGCGCGAACACCGGTAAAACGGGAATGTGGCGCATAAAATACATCATCGAAACCTCTCATAAGTGGCTCCTTCCTATCCTTCACCTTATGTTCGAACACCCCAAAGAGTTTTTCGTTGAGCTGGTATTTTGGAACCCCGTAATGATAGTACAAGCCCGCCTGAGCTCCCCAGCAAATATGCAAGGTGCTGGTCACATTTCGCCTGCTCCATTCCATAATTTCCTTTAGCTCCTCCCAGTATGTCACCTCATCAAACTCCAAATGTTCAACAGGCGCCCCGGTAATAATCATACCATCATACTTATCCCCCTTTACCTCCTCGAAGGTCTTGTAAAAGTTGACCAGA
Organism: Saccharicrinis sp. GN24d3; assembly: GCF_052400645.1. NCBI lineage: Bacteria > Pseudomonadati > Bacteroidota > Bacteroidia > Marinilabiliales > Marinilabiliaceae > Saccharicrinis > Saccharicrinis sp. GN24d3. The sequence continues at coordinate 58,475 of NZ_JBQTGI010000012.1, read as the reverse complement.
TGTTCTTTGGGTGTCGATTTGGGAGCGTGCGTGCTGGTCATTAAGAGATCTACTTCCACCTGCAATGGTGTATTTGAAAGTACGCGCATAATCTGAGCCTCGGTAGTGATTTTTAAAGGCATCAGGTTAAAAACAACTATTTTTAGAGGACGAATATCCTGATGGCTTGCACGCGATTCGTCCATCACGAAAACATTTTCGCTTTCCAGGACATTACGTGCCGGTAACTTATCCGGGATTTTTATAGGCATACTTTAATTTTTTTAAACAACAAAGGCCGTAAAATACGGCCTTATTTCTTTATTAACAATGACATTTTACCTTTTTATCAATCCAAAGAATAAAATGTTGAGTGTATTTTGCACCTGCTCCACCATATCTTCATATTTATTGGTGGCCTTAAACATAGGTATTTCAATACCCTTAAGGGCAAGAGCAATGGCCATGGCGCCCATGTGCACGTTCTTCATCTGAAACGATCCATCAGCCACCCCCTCGTTAATGATAGTCTCTATCATTTCAACTTCGGCTTTTTCGGTACTTTCTTTTACGGCCTTAACAAACTCAATCCCCCCAAATCTTTCATCCGTGAGCGCTTTAAAATAGTTATCTTGCTCACTGATGGTCTTCATTCGTGTCAGGACATAATCGTTCAACTTCTCTTGGGGATTCTTATCGGACTCCACCACGACCCTTAGGTTAGAGATTAATTCTCCTTGTTCCTTATCAATAACCGCTTGAAAGATTTCTTCTTTGTTTTTGAAGTAATAATACAAAGAACTCTTCCCCTTATGTAGCTCAAGGGCAATATCTTCCATTGTTGTTTTCTTGTAGCCAAACTTAGCAAACAAGCCCTGTGCAGCTTCTAATATCGAAACTCTTACAGATTCGTTGTAATTAAGGTTTTCAGTTGTCATACGGCGTATTGGGATTTTAACATTTCTATACAAATGTACGAATTTTCAGCTGTACTTAAAAGACATTCACCTCTTAATATACTTCGGTAGTGTAATTTTTTTGCTCTCGGTCGAAACAAAACTCAATGCCAGAACCAAACAAAAGGCCAGCGACACAATAAGTCGATAGTTCAGAAGTTAATACGTGCATACGGATCTGCATTCCTTCACAAATAAAATCCGCAAAATATATTGGATGGATAACCTCAAATGTATGGTTAGGATACGCCTGATCAATCATTAAATCGGTGTTTTGCGATTGCAATCGCAAAACACCGCCTTTTATAGCGATACCAGTTCGAAATCCAACTGCTTTTTAATCAGATTGGCTTTGGCCACCAGAACCGTAACGGGGTCGCCCAATTGATATTTCTTTCTGAACTTTCGGCCAACGATGCAGTAGTTTTCCTCATCGAAGCGATAAAAATCATCATCCAGGTTTCTGATGGAAACCATACCTTCACATTTGTTCTCGTCAAGTTCAACATAAAACCCCCATTCGGTAACTCCTGAAATAACACCGGAAAACTCATTGCCCACGTGCTCCTTCATAAATTCTACCTGCTTAAACTTTATGGAGGCTCGTTCAGCCTCGGCTGCCGTCATTTCCATCATAGAACAATGTTTACATTGATCCTCTGTTTTTTCTACATTGGCCGATCTACCTCCTTCCATATATGATTCCAACAAGCGATGAACCATCATGTCGGGATATCGGCGTATTGGCGATGTAAAGTGAGAATAATGCCTGAAAGCTAGCCCGTAATGCCCTACGTTATGCGTTGAATAAGATGCTTTGGCCATGGTACGAATAGCCAAAGTTTCAATAATATTCTGTTCTTTCTTTCCTTCTACCTGCTTTAGCAAGCGATTGATAGAACTACTGATACGCTCCTCCCCCATAGGCATGGCCTCATATCCGAATTTACGCACAAATCGGGCAAAGTTCTCGAATTTATCGGGATCTGGATTGTCGTGCACCCTATAAACAAAAGTCTTGGGCTTTACCCCCTTTCCTTTGGAAATTTCTTTCTTCCCGATAAATTCAGCCACCCTTTTGTTGGCCAGCAGCATAAACTCTTCAATCAATTTATTGGCATCCTTTGATTCTTTAAAAAACACACTCAAAGGTTTTCCATCCTTATCGATGTCAAATTTAACTTCTATTCGTTCAAAGGAAATAGCTCCATTGGCAAAACGCTGTTCCCTAAGTCCTTTGGCCAGTTTATCCAGAATTAAAACCTCCTCTTTAAAATCGCCCTCTCCTGTTTCTATAATTTCCTGTGCTTCTTCGTAGGTAAACCGCCTATCGCTAAAAATTATGGTTTTCCCATACCAGGTATCAATCAAGTTAGACTGATCATCCAATTCAAACACCACCGAGAAACACAGCTTTTCCTCATTGGGCCTCAACGAGCATATACCATTACTTAAGCTTTCCGGCAACATAGGCACCACCCTGTCCACCAGGTAAACCGACGTGCCACGTTCATAGCCCTCTTTGTCAATAATTGTTTTGGGCTTTACGTAATGGGTAACATCTGCAATATGCACGCCTACCTCCCAGTTACCGTTGGGCAGTTTCTGCAACGACAAGGCATCGTCAAAGTCCTTGGCATCCTTAGGGTCAATTGTAAAAGTGGTTACTTTTCTGAAGTCGCGACGCAGTTTTATTTCTTCGTTGCTTATATTCTCGTCGATTTTTTCGGCTGCTTCAATGACCTTTTGAGGATATTCATATGGCAAGTTGAATTCAGCCAATATTGCGTGTATCTCCGCATTATTTTCTCCCGCATCACCCAGGACATCCACTATTTCGCCAAATGGGTTCTTGGTATAATCATCCCAGTCGGTAATTCTACCCACGGCCAGTTGACCATGTTTCGCTCCCTTTAGTTTACCCATTGGAATAAACAAATCCTTGAACATGACCTTTTTATCGGTCACCAAAAAGGCAAAGTTCTTTGATATTTCCACTGTCCCGACGAAGGTATTACGCTTACGCTCTATCACCTCAACCACTTCACCCTCCAATGACTTTCTTCGTCGCTTAGCGAAAGTATGCACTTTCACCAAATCACCGTTTATAGCATTCCGCAGGTTTTGTTGGCTCACAAAAACATCATCTCCAATGCCGTCTTGCGGAACAATGTATGCCGCTCCAGAACTGGTAGCATCTACTGTACCTACCACAAAGGCGCCGCGCGACAATAACTTAAATTTACCTTTGGCAACCTCGGTTAAAAATCCACTTTCCAACAATTCGTACAAAACCTCCACAATTGTTTGCCTCAAAGTCATCTTTTTTAAGCCTAACAGTTCCGATATCTGCTTGTAGTTGTACGTATGTTTTGGGTTATTTGTAAATATACCTTGAACAAGGCCTACTATTTGATTTTTTTTTAATCCTCTACTTCTCTTTTTAGTCTTCTTCTTACCACCCATGGGCATCTTTTTTTTATTAATCGCAAAGTAGCGATTTTTGAATTGTTATTTGCTGATTTATTTCAAAATAATACTTAATTCACCATACACGTATACAAACTACAGGAATTACAGGCTAAAGTATACTTAAGGTGCATTACACCTTTATCATTAAAAAAAATATTGATAAAATATTACCGTTTACCTATAACCTTATTTAGCAAAAAGAGTATAAAAGTTATTATTTCGAACGTACTCCTTTGCAACAGGAGCTGCTGCAATTACACTATGCTAAATATACTAAAAAACATATTCTGTTGTTTGGTATTCTCATTTCACATGGGAAACTGTGCTTCTATTAACTTAATGGGACAGACCTCCAAAAATAATTTAAATCAGGTAGATGCGGCCGGTTTGAAACAAGGTCGCTGGGTTATTACCGAAAATGAATTGGTTGTTGAAGAAGGGGTATATGTTGATGATCTGAAACAAGGTATTTGGAAAGCATATTACCAAAACCGAAATTTAAAACATGAAATAAATTTTATAAATGGAGAAGCAAAAGGTACGGCACGTTTTTATTACAAAAATGGAACACTTCGCGAATCAGGCAATTGGCAGCTAGATCACTGGGAAGGAAGTTATCAATACTACTTCGAATCGGGGGAATTATCATACGACTGGTATTACAATGAAAACGGTAAGCGCGAAGGCGAACAAGTCTACTACCATGCCAATGGTAAAAAAATGTACCAGGGCAAATGGGAAAACGGAAAGACCGATGGTACGCTAAAAGTATACAACGATTCCGGGCAACTTGTTCTGGAAAAAACATACAACAACGGGCAAATTGCAAAAATTGAAGAACCGGTACAAAACGAGCAAAACAACAGTAGCGTCCGGTTTACCCAGACTGGTTTTCATACGGTTGTACACCTCAATGGTAAGATCGACAAGAAAGGCTTCTTTGTTAAAGGAAACTTATTCAACGGTGAAAAACACCATTACGATGAGCAAGGTAACTTAGTGTCTGTTACCCAATATAAAAACGGCAAAGTAGTTGCCACAAAAGAACAATAATATGCGTGACTTATGAAATAAGGATACAAATTTCATCAAGTCGGAATAACCAACACAGGCACCTTACTGTTGTCTAATAAAGAAACATCTGTCCTTCCAAAGAAAGCATTGTGCAGAAAACCATGCTTATGATGCCCAATCACTACCAAATCGATATGTAATTTATCTATCTCTGCAGCCAGCATTTCCACTGTACCCCCATTAATCAATAAACTCTCTGCTTCTACCCCTTTAAAATTAACATTATCGGACAACCGTTTTAACTCATGGTGCTCCTTCTTTAATTCCGTAGCTCTCATATCCCGAATATACTGCGGGCCGGCTTCGTACCCCACAAATTCGGGTTCCGGTGCGCTAATGTGAACGATCCATAATCTAGCCTTAAAATTTTGGGCCTGTTCAAATGCATTATCCAGAATTTTATCTGTTCCTTCTTTTAGATCCACTGCAACCAAAATATTTTTCATAACAAAAAGCTTTAAGTTCAACAGAACCTATAAGTTAGTGAATTTCCTGCTTAAAATCAAACAAAAAAAACCGCTTCCCATAAAGGAAACGGCCTTGTTTATTTACAATAGTGGAAAGAGTGTTACTATCCCTATTTTTTATCTTCAGTTTTTTTATCTTCAGTTTTTTCATCCGCTTGGTTTTCGTTACGGGCATTTTTAAATTCCTTCATACCCTGTCCTAACCCTTTCATCAGCTCAGGAATCTTACGACCACCAAACAAAAGCACAATGGCTAAAATGATTAAAATCCACTCATAGCCTCCCATGAAGCCGCAGATATATATTGCATTAAGTTCCATAACAAATTCTTTTTTTTCAAAAATAACAATTAATCAGGACTTATTTAAAAAATGCCCTAAATATATCGTTCCCGTTGGCGAATATAAGCAAACTGAACAAAATAACCATACCGACGATCGTTGCATATTCCAGGAATTTATCGCTAGGTTTACGACCCGATACCATTTCGTACAACAAGAACAACACATGGCCACCGTCCAAGGCCGGAATTGGTAAGATATTCATAAAAGCCAGAATGACCGATAGAAAACCCGTCAATTCCCAAAACGCGGACCAGTTCCATGTTGCCGGAAACAATCCGCCAATAGCCCCGAAACCGCCTATTTGTTTAACGCCTTCTTTCGAGAATACCAGCTTTAGTTGTTTCACATAACCAATCAACGTATTAATACCTTTTGAAACGCCTGCCGGCAGTGCTTCCCAAAATCCATAGGTTAATTTGGTAACATTGAAAAATGTGCTTGGCAGTTTAGCATACACGCCAATGGTCCCTTTTTTAGAAACCAAGCACCTAATACTTTCGGTCTGGCCGTCTCTAACAATTCCCAAAGTAACTCTCTGTTCTTTATTTTCGCCTAATAACTTGGTGATCTGCCTATAATACTCGGCTTCTTGCCCATTGACAGAAATCACCTTATCTCCGGTCTTGATTCCGGCCTCAAATGCGTTACTTCCCATAAGCACAGAATCCACCAAGAAAGGCATTCGGATAGCCGCCAGGCTTTTTACTTCCTGATCAAGGACCGTTTTCCCAAAATCGGAAGGAATGGGTAGTACAAAGATTGAATCTTCCCTTTTTACTGTTAGTTCCTTAGCTTCTTCCAATAAAATAAACGACAAAATATCAGAAGCTGATTTTACCGTGAAAGTATCCACAGATGTAACCACATCACCATCCTGCAACCCTATATCATGAGCCAGTTCATGATATGTTAGGCCAAATTTGGCATCCTCGACATGAATATAGGATTCTCCCCACTTGAAAAGAACCATCCAAAAAATAAAAAACGCCAATAAAAAGTTAACCAATACCCCGCCAATCATAATCAACAAACGCTGATACGTTGGTTTTGAGCGAAACTCGTATGGTTTTGGCTCTTCCTTCATGGCCTCCTTATCCATTGACTCATCAATCATTCCGGATATTTTTACATATCCCCCTAATGGAAGCCAACCGATACCGTACTCCGTTTCACCTTTTTTTACCTTAAACAACGAAAACCAAGGATCGAAGAAAAGGTAAAATTTCTCGACTCTGGTTTTAAAAAGTTTGGCAAAGAAAAAATGTCCAAACTCGTGCAGTATAACTAATATCGAAAGGCTTAATAACAATTGCCCTGCTTTTATAACAATATCCATCTAAATTATTTTCATTTTTTTGAGCTACAAATATATTCCTTTTTTGCTATTATTTTGTATTAAGTATCCAAACACAAGATTCAAGTTTAATTATGAAAATGCAATCTCCTAACAACCTTTATCTTACATTTTTATTTGACCATATCAACAACTGATTAATGATTGTGCTATTTTTCTGGCCTCGGCATCCGTTTCGAAATAATCATCCACAGTTGGTTTTTGAATAAAGCTAGCCCTTGCCATCGTTTTTTCGATGACATCCGACATTTCTAAAAAACCGATCTTCTTTTCCAGGAAGCCATCTACCACAATTTCGTTGGCCGCATTTATTATGCATGGCATGTTACCGCCTTTGCGCAATGCCTCATAGGCAATCGCCAAATTCCTAAACGATTCCAGGTCCGGTTTTTCGAAACTTAAATTTGGATAGTCCATAAAATTAAACCTCGGAAAATCCACCTCGAATCTTTCGGGATAGGTTAATGCATACTGAATGGGCAGTCGCATGTCGGGCAATCCCATTTGCGATTTCATGGAACCATCGGTAAACTGCACCATACTGTGCACAATACTTTGTGGATGCACAATAACATCAATCTGCTCTGCCTCCAAGCCAAACAGCCATCGAGCTTCAATCACTTCCAGTCCCTTATTCATCATACTGGCCGAATCGATGGTAATTTTGTTTCCCATCTCCCAATTGGGATGATTTAAAGCCTGCTCGGGTGTTACTTTGCTTAAATAATGGCGATCTTTTCCCCTAAATGGCCCACCGGAAGCAGTCAGGTAAACTTTTTCGATCGGATTTTGAAACTCCCCTACCAAGCATTGGAAAATAGCAGAATGTTCAGAGTCGACAGGAAGAATTGGCACTTTGTTTTTCGCGGCCATTTCGGTGATGATATCCCCGGCCACCACCAAGGTTTCTTTATTGGCCAAAGCTATGGGTTTTCTGTTTTTAATGGCGTTCATGGTAGGTTGTAGCCCAGAGAAACCAACCATGGCAGTTAACACTACATCAACCGTCCCCATTTCCACGACTTGAGCTATAGCATCGCCTCCCGCATATACTTTAATGGGCAGATCCTCGAGCGCTTCCTGCAACTGCTTATATTTAGCCTTATTGCCAATTACAACCGTATTGGGCATAAAAGCACGACACTGCTCCACCAATTTGCCGATGCGGTTATTGGCCGTTAATACTTCGACTTCGAATTTATCTGGATGTTTTGAAATTACATCTAAGGTTTGTGTTCCGATGGATCCGGTAGAACCCAGCACCGCTATCCTCTTCTTCATATGTTACCGGCTATATTTATTCAAAAATTATGTATTCTGTAGGATCCACGGCATTGCCTTGATACCATAGTTCAAAATGAAGGTGTGGCCCCGTGGTTAACTCCCCCGAATTGCCCACATTGGCAATGGCCTCACCAGCTGCTATTTTATCGCCTGATTTTTTCAGCAACTTTGAGTTATGCTTGTATACAGATAACAAATCGCTACTATGCTGAACCATCATGGTATATCCCGTTTCAACCGTCCATCCGGAAAAAATAATCGTTCCGTCCATAATTGACAGTACCGTTTCGCCAGGTTTGGAAACGATGTCGATTCCGTAATGACTTTCACTTTCCCTAAATTTCTTGACCACAATACCTTTTAATGGGGAATAAAAATAAATCTGGTTCAGTTCCGGGATCTTTTTTTCATCGGGCAAAACCGATAGATTAAATTTTTCTTCGGCCTCCACCTGCTGCCTGAAAGCTTCATCCTCTTTGCTTTTTTCAAAGCTCACTTTTTGCGGTTTCCCACCCCCGGTATCATCCAAGGTTTCTTCTTCCGAATAGGGCACTTCTCCTTGCACAACAGACTTGATGGATTGAAAAAACCGGTCTCGTTTTTCAATCTCCGAAATTAACGAGTCTACCCTGTTAACGTTGCGCACCATCATCCTGCGCTGGTTTCCATCAGGGTAACCCGGAATATACTCCCTAAGGCCGGTATATGCAATTAAAAGAATAATTAACAACACTAATATTATCGCGGAAGAACCCACCACGGTAAACACATTTAATCTTGACAATCGCATTTGCCATACCTCTTCGTAAGTCTGCTCGTTGAATATGGCCAAACGATACTTGTTGCGTAATTTCCGGAAAAAGTTCTTTTTGACTTCTGGTTTGCTCATCGAATTGTAATCATCGTGAATAAGATGATGGCAAAGTTAAAAAAAAGCCGAAAGAAACAAATCTTTCGGCTTTAATAGTAGCGGGAGCCAGACTCGAACTGACGACCTTTGGGTTATGAGCCCAACGAGCTACCAACTGCTCCATCCCGCAATATATTTTCAACTTAGATAGTTTCCTTTTTTGCGGTTGCAAAGATAGAGTGTTTTATTGAAGAAACCAAACAAAATTAGCAAAAACATAACACCAAACATACATTTAATATAAAAAAACATCCCAAAAACCTAAATTACAATCAGTTTTACCAATATAAATAATGACTCTGACAGTTTTTACTTATCAAACATTACCTCGTGCAGGTGTTTTCATTGCGAGTTAAGACTATCATTGACTACCAAACACCATGCTTCCCCCTGGAATTCCGCTTGATAGTTGACATTCACAGGAGCATACTTTGCTATGTCATTTCTAGCAAGCGTGATTTAACCCCTTCCAGCTTTTCACTTAAATTCCCGGTTACTACAAATTCTTTGTCAAACGCCAACCTAGTGGTATTAATTTTAATTCAAGCTGCTGAAATGTCATTTTAATTTCCTAATTCCATTTAAATGCAGAACATAGGGGTAGGGACAAATATGCCTGAGGGGTATTTCTATCTCGTTTCTTGAACGTATCTTTGCGACATGCGAAAAAACAGAACGGAATATTTAAAAAAGCTAGGTATTACATCCCTCAACCCGATGCAAGTGAAGTCTATTGAACTGATCGACAACAATACCGATCTGGTACTGCTGTCCCCAACAGGCTCGGGGAAGACACTGGCATTTTTACTTCCATTAATTGACAAAATACAGCACAACACCGAAAGAACCCAATTGCTCATCCTGGCACCCGCCCGCGAATTGGCGCTTCAGATTGAGCAAGTTGTAAAAAGCTTGGGTGCCGGGTGTAAGGTTTTATGCTGCTATGGTGGGCATATGATTCAAACCGAAAGAAACAGTTTAAAGCATCCGCCAGAAATTATCGTTGGAACGCCCGGTAGAATTGCAGACCACGTAAGACGTGGCCATATTTCAACGCAACACATCAAACATTTGGTTTTAGACGAGTTCGACAAAGCACTGGAACTTGGTTTTCAGAGCGAGATGCAAGAAATAATTGGAGAACTTAAAGCTGTTAGGCAACGAATACTAACCTCGGCAACCAACATGAAAGAGATCCCATGGTTTGTGCGATTAAAAAAACATGACACACTGGACTTCCTTCCTAAAGAACAAATTCAAGAAAACCTGACCTTAAAAGCTATACGTTCCGATGGCAAAGACAAACTGGAAGCTTTTTACAAGTTGGCCTGTATGTTAGGCAACGAACCGATGGTTGCATTTGTAAACCACCGGGATGCCGCTGACCGAATTAGCGATCATTTAACTGACATGGGACTGGCGCATGACGTTTTTCATGGCGGACTAAAACAAGAAGATCGGGAGCGCGCCCTTATCAAATTCAGAAATGGGAGTCATCACTTGCTACTTACTACAGATCTAGCTTCCCGCGGCCTGGACATTCCAGATATTAAATTTGTGATTCACTATCACCTGCCAAAGGAAAAAGAAGCTTTTATACACCGTAACGGACGCACTGCACGAATGAAAGCTTCCGGAATAGCCTACCTAATTCTGGCAGAACAAGAGCAGATTCCTGAATTTATTGAAGGAGAATTGCAGTTTGACGTACTCAGTTCAAATGCCACTCTCCCTTCACCTCCCGATTGGCAAACCATTTACGTGGATCATGGGAAGAAAGACAAAATCAACAAAATTGATATCGTTGGTTTATTCTTAAAAAAAGGAAAACTGAAAAAAGACGAACTGGGGTTAATTGACGTTTTGGATCACTCTGCCTTTGTAGCTGTGCAAAGGAATAAAGTAAAACAGCTCATGGATTTACTGAGAAACGAAAAAATAAAAGGAAAAAAATTGAGAGTAAGGGTTTCGAGATAGAAACCGGAGACAGGAAAAGGGAGACGGATGTTTAATGTCTCGAAGCCTTTTTCTCATCTTCCGGAAAGGAATTTGCTTCGCCAATCTTCTCTTTCTCAATCCGCGAATTTTGATGTTCTTGGTTTTCCGCAGAAAAACAAACGACCGTTAAATGGGAGAACATAAAAAAGTGCATCATAACGATGCACATTCTCTTCTCATTTTCTGGCAGGTTGTTCCTAATGCGTTTGTACTACATTTTTGAACCATCTTCCTGATAGAAGAAATCTTGTACGGCACCTTCCGCATCTTTTACACTGATTTTATAAACAACAGTGCCATCCTCCTTTTCAGCTAAATAAGCCTTGTAAATAGCTGCACCTTCGTTTTCTTTTGCAAATGCGTCAGAAACCTCCTGAGGGATCTTATCTAGTGTTATCTCAGTAAATGTTAATTCATCAACAGTAACACTAGATTGAGCTTGCTCTAACTGAGGGTTAGGAGTGGCCCATAAAGCCGTTGCACCAATGCATGCCACAAAGGCCATCATTACAATACTTTTCATTTTCTTTTTTTTAAATGGTTAATAAAAATTTGGATACTCGTAACTACCGTATTGCCTAATTATATATAAAAGCAGTGCCAACCTTAAAGCCGCAACCGCAATCACCCACCCAACCAGCTAATACTGTGCATATTGAGCTATACTTAGCAACTTGCCAAATTTTAATTCGCCAACAATAAATGTAGACCTGCCACCCCACCGTGTTGAAATTATTGGGGTTTACATTCAACACTTCAGACATGGTGAACCTTTACCAATCTGCCCCGAATATATCCCATTGAATATCGAACCGGTTAGGGAATGTTTTTCCATCGTGTCCGAATCGACATTTCAAATCGATTGGATTGATTGCTTCAAAAGTCACATCAATGAAGCAGTATTGGAAATATTAGTTAAGTTTAAGCACCAATTAGCGTAAGATTATGATTCAAATTATTTATTTCATTTTAGCCGCTTTAAACTCCAGCTTCTTTATTTGGTACGCAATGGTTAGCTATAGCGAGAAGGAACCCCTGGCCACCATGCGAAGTTTGTTATTGGCCATCACTTCGCCTATTCCCTTTATAGCTGCCGGCTATTTGCCCCAAGAAACTGGATTAACTATTTTGATAATCCTCCTTACCCTGACCATTGTGGCCGCTGTACTTTTTTATATTCCTTTCAAAAGACTTGCGGTCGAAAATGAATCATCGGGATATAGAATTGATGAGCGAAACACCATGTTCTCGCGGCTGGAAATAACCCAATCGCCAGAAAAAACAAAGACATATTATGCCGAAAATCCTGAACACCTGGCATTAGACAAAAAATGGCAAATTAAGCATGGACTTATGAGCTCCTCCTCATCCATGTATGAGGTCAAGGCTTTTGCTGCGGCCGAGGCCAGTTTTAATGTGATTGCGTCATTGCGAAACTCTGTGTCCCCTGCCCCATTAGCCATAAAAAAGATCCTGAATACAAAAGATGCCACTGTTTTTATAAAAAACTGGGCTAAAAAACTGGGCGCTATCGATGCAGGCGTCTGCGAATTAAAACCCTATCATTTCTATTCTCATCGAGGACGCGGAAAGGTTTACGGAGATAAAGTCGAAATCCATCATCAATATGGAATTGCCATAACCGTTGAAATGGACAAAGACTATCTTGCAGCCGGACCGGCAGCACCAACTTTAATGGAATCGGCACAGCAATACTTAAACTCCGGAAGCATCGCCCTGCAATTGGCTCACTTTTGTGCCAATATGGGATATTCGGCCCGTGCACATATCGATGGCAATTACGAGGTGGTCTGTCCGCTAGTCGCCCGCGATGCCGGACTGGGCGAAATTGGGCGCATGGGATTGTTGATGACCCACTCCTTAGGCCCAAGGGTAAGGATTGCCGTAATAACAACCGACATGCCTTTACTGGCGGATGACAGAAAGCATGACGCCACAGTCCTTGATTTTTGCGACATATGTAAAAAATGCGCCGAGGTATGCCCGGGGCAAGCCATTCCAACCGATGACAAAAAGGAAATCCATGGCATCAGACGATGGCAAATCAATCAGGAAGAATGTTTTAGTTATTGGTGCACCACAGGAACGGACTGCGGCAGATGCATGAGCGTATGCCCATATTCCCATCCTAACAACAGGTTACACAACCTGGTCAGATGGGGCATTAAAAAATCATGGCTATTCCGAAGGATGGCGCTATGGATGGATGACTTTTTTTATGGGAGAAAACCGAAACCTATTAAACTCAAGTTTTAAAACACTCTTTGCGAAGCAAACACATTCCATCACCTACCGACAAGGACTACAAAATCTAATCCTTAAGTTTTTCAGGTTCTTTCATAGAACAACCAGCCCCTATCTATCCAAGTCAATTTTATGGGTAAAGAACCGGATTATTCGAAAATTTAACGATGCAGATTACGCTATACATTTGGCTTTTTTGCATATGTCAGGGCATGCTCCAGATACGTTTACCATTCCGATTCTTCCCGCATGCATCTCATGGTTTATCGTTATATCATCGACAACCTTGTTCAAAAACACCTTTATTAATTCTTTGTGCTAAATTACTAAGGTTTGTATTTTTCTTTTTTTTTGCGGGCATGCAAACCGGCTCTTTGTACGCATTAAAAGAAACGCAATTTCCTATTCTTTACACTAATAACATCATTGCATCCTGAGAAAACGGCGCCGCAGGAATGCCGATGGCCCTGCACTTTAATCTCTAATGCGAATCAGAGTTGAACCCTTTCAGGGTACCCGGACTACATGATTATGTATCCACGGGTTTCACCCGCGGTTATTCATATTAAACCCCATTCGGGGTTTTTTATGAGGCTTGATTATATCTTTGTTGATATAAGAATTCATATAAATCAACCACGGAGTGGTTAAACTTTGAATAACCCTGGGTGAAACCCAGGGAAAAAAGGCAATGGAATCACAACCCTGAATGGGTTGAACTTTTATTCTAACACTTGATTCGAATGACTAATGATTACCCGGATATGAGAGCATCATGACGGCCACACTCCTACTTATTTAGTAGGCATAATCGTCGAAGCAACCAACAACATAAGATACCGCACGTAACCCGCTGAATACATACACGTTCGAATACATCCTCATATTTTCTTGTTCTTTTTGCCTACTTTTTTAATATGCTTTAAGCAGCTAAATCACTTTTTTTTAAAATAATCATCTCCTATTTTTGCACCTGACAATAAACAAATACTAGAATTATAAACAAAAACAACAATTATGAGTGGGATTGCAAATAGTACTACTGATTTAATAGGAAATACTCCTTTGGTACACATAAACAAACTAAATGAAGGTAAAGCCGAGGTAGTGGCCAAATTGGAATTTTTTAATCCGGCCAGCTCTGTCAAGGACAGAATTGCACTTGCCATGATCGAAGACGCCGAAAAAAGCGGCCAACTCAACAAAGACACAGTCATTATTGAACCAACCAGCGGAAACACAGGCGTTGGTCTTGCTTTGGTTTCTGCGGTAAAAGGTTACAAGCTGATTTTAACCATGCCCGAAAGCATGAGTATTGAGCGTAGAAAGTTACTTAAGAAATTTGGTGCCGAGTTGGTATTAACGCCTGCTGCAAAAGGCATGAAAGGGGCCATTGAAAAAGCAGAGGAATTGGCTAACGAGCATAAAAAATCCTTTATCCCACAGCAATTTAACAACCCTGCGAATCCTTCAATCCACAGAAATACCACTGCTGAAGAAATATGGAAAGATACGGATGGAAACATTGATGTATTTGTTTCTGGCGTTGGTACCGGAGGAACCATTACGGGCGTTGGTGAAGTGCTTAAAGAGAAAAACCCGGAGCTGAAAGTAATTGCAGTTGAACCGGTAGATTCTCCGGTTATCTCCGGGGGACAACCAGGGCCGCATAAAATACAAGGAATTGGGGCCGGTTTTATACCTACCAACTTAAATACAGATGTGATTGACGAAGTGGTAAAGGTTAGCAACGAAGACGCCATTCAAACAAGCCATCATGCCGCTATTAACGAAGGACTGTTATGCGGCTACTCTTCGGGAGCAGCATTATGGGCAGCGCTTAGTGTAGCAGAAAGGGAAGAATTTAAAGGAAAGAGAATTGTAGTATTATTGCCCGATACCGGCGAAAGGTACTTAAGCAATTTCGAGATTTAAACGAGACCAGTCATTAGAAACTGGAAAGATTCCTTAATGTCAGCAGGCATCATCGGTCCCGATTGCTATTGGGACCGAGAATCTTACATTGCTGTTAAAGTAATATTTAGATTTTGTTAATCGAACTGGCATTTAGATGAAGCGTAATGACAATTTTGGGTTGAATCTTATCATTACTTTTTTTTCCGCACACCCTAACCTATGAAGATAATTTAAAATTGTTTTCACTCTTCCGACCACTCCTTTATAATAGAATTTTTAACCTTGCACTGTTCAGAACAAATTGAACAGCCATTGGTTTGTCATTTATTTAGACAAGATTATGATTGACGCTATAAGTAAAATATTTTCGCAAGAGCAAATAACTCAAGCAAAACAACTTTATGAGGGCTTGACGGACGAGCAACGGTTTTGGTTATCGGGTTATCTGGCCGGACTTAACCAGACCGGAGGCTTTTTAAACGGGGCATTGCAAAAGAACGGTTCCGCGGCCCATGGCACCAACGGAACTCCAAATGTTGCCGTGGCCAACAAACTAAGTATAATTTACGGCACCCATACCGGAAACTCCAAATTGATAGCCGAAAAATTCTCTGCTTTGGCAGAGGCAAAAGGGATTGAGGTTTCGTTGTGCAGTATGCCCGAATACAAGAACCGCAAACTTAAAGAGGAAAAAAACCTCCTTGTCATCGTCTCAACACATGGCGAAGGTGACCCTCCAGCTTCGGCGGAAGATTTTTATAGTTATATTTTTGGCAAAAAAGCACCCAAAGTAAACGATCTAAATTTTGCCGTCATCGCCTTGGGAGATAGTAGTTATATCAACTACTGCCAGACCGGACGTGATATTTTCAATCAACTGAAAACCCTAGGGTCGACCGATGTACACGAATTAATTGAGCTGGACATAGATTTTAAGGAGCAGCTTGGTCAGATCTTGCCAAACTTAGCCAATAAGTTTGCCTCCATAAACGGTTCAGCCGTAAACATAGCTACAACCGCTGCAAATCTTGATTTTGATAACGACAAATGGGTTGAAGTAGAAGTTCTTGACAAAACACTTTTAAACGGCAAGGGATCTAACAAAAAAACCTACCATATAGAATTGGATATTGAAGATACCGGCATCAGCTACTTACCTGGAGACGCCTTGGAAATTCAAGCCGACAATGATGACAAACTGGTTTTGGCCATATTGTTAAAGTTGAACATTAAGGAAAGCGAGGTGATTAATATCGATGGCAATCAGATTAATGTGAAGGAGGCCTTAAAAACCAAGTATGAAATCACAACAATAACAGCCCCGGTTCTTAAAAAATATGCCGAATTCGCCAAAAACGACAAACTTTCGGCCATTCTCGAGGATACAAGCAAGCTTGCTGATTTTCTTTATGGACTGGATTTCTTAGACCTATTGACAGATTTCCCTGCGCCATTAAAAGCTACCGATCTGCCAACCCTATTGCGAAAATTACCGGCACGAGTATACTCTATATCTTCCAGTTACGATTATAACCCCGACGAGGTTCACGTTACTGTTAGTGCAGTTAAGTACCATTTAAACAATAGGGAACACCTTGGCGTATGTTCCAGCTTTTTAGCGGACAGAATTAACATTGGTGATCACGTTTCGGTGCGGGTAAAGAAAAATGAGGGTTTCCGGTTACCGGCTAATGATGCCAAATTAATAATGGTAGGCCCCGGTACCGGGATAGCGCCTTTCAGGTCATTCCTGCAACAGCGCGAAAATGACGAAGCTAGCGGCGACAACTGGCTTTTCTTTGGCGACCAGCATTTCGAGACAGACTTCTTGTATCAGACCGAAATGCTTCATCTCAGAAAGAAAGGATTGCTGTCGGATATTGATGTCGCTTTCTCAAGGGACCAGGAAGATAAAATATATGTGCAGCACCGCCTACAAGAAAAAGGGGAGAAGGTGTACAAATGGCTGGAGGAAGGCGCCTATTTTTATTTATGCGGCGACATGAGGAACATGGCCAAAGATGTAAAAGCCGAACTACTCAACATCATTGAACAACACGGGAGCAAAACGAAGGAAGAAGCAAATGCTTACTTGAAAAACTTGACCGCTGAAAAACGATTTCAGGAAGACGTTTATTAGTGATATGACTAAAAATTAAAAAAAAGACTCATGGCCGAAATTATAGAAAACGAAATACTACCGTCCTGGAATCCCTCTGACGTAGAAAGGATTAAAACCCAAAGTAACTTTTTAAGAGGAACCCTTGAAAAGAGTTTAAACGACATAGTCACCGGAGCTATTGCCGAGGATGACACGCAACTTATCAAGTTTCATGGCAGTTATCAGCAAACCGATAGGGACCTGGATGTGGAACGTAAAAAACAGAAACTTGAGCCTCTGTACAGTTTTATGATCCGGGTGCGCATACCCGGAGGTTTGGCATCAGCCGAGCAATGGATAGCTTTCGATGAGCTTTCAAAAACGCACGCCAACAACACGCTTAAACTAACCACACGGCAAGCCTTTCAATTTCATGGGGTAATAAAACGGAAGCTGAAAGAAACCATGCAGCATATTAACGAATCCTTACTGGATTCTATTGCGGCTTGTGGAGATGTAAACAGAAACGTGATGTGCACCACCAATGAGGCTATGTCGCCATTGGTTCCGGCAGCCTATCAAATGGCCAAGGACATCAGCGCTCATCTGCTGCCCAGAACCACTGCCTACCATGAAATATGGTTAGACAAAAAATTGCTGGTAGACGGAAAACAAGATGAAGAGCCTATTTATGGCAAGACCTATCTTCCCCGCAAATTTAAGATTGCCATTGGTATTCCTCCTTATAACGACACGGATATCTTTTCCAACGATATTGGACTCATTGCCATAGGGAAAGGAGATCGTCTACAGGGATTTAATTTGGCGATTGGCGGAGGATTGGGTATGACTTTTACGGAACAAGGCACCTATCCAAGACTTGGGGATATAGTAGGCTATGTACCTTACGACAAAACCCTTGAAGTAATAGAGGAAATTGTAAAACTGCAACGCGACTATGGTAACCGGGAAAACAGAAGGCAAGCACGCTTAAAATATACAGTTGACCGTATAGGCCCCACCAACTTTAAAGGTTTGTTGGAAAAAAGATTAGGTTACAAACTCGAAAAATCAAAACCATACAACTTCAAAACCAATGGTGATTTATTTGGCTGGAAAAAGGCAAAAAGCGGCAAATGGTTCCTGGGCTTATATGTGGAACATGGAAGAGTAAAGGATTCCGATGGTCAGTTACTAAAAACAGGGCTCAGAAAAATTGCGGAACTAAAGAAATGCGATTTCAGGCTGACCGGTAACCAAGGCCTGGTATTGGGCGCCATAAACGATGAGGACAAGAAGCAAATAGAATTGCTGCTGAAAGAATATAAAATTTGGCCCATCGGCAATTTAAGTGGTGCCCGCAAGCATGCAATAGCCTGTGTTGCATTAAACACATGTACCATGGCCTTTTCCGAAGCTGAACGCTACCTACCCTCACTAATGGATAAAATAGAGGTTATTCTTGCGGATAACGACCTTACCAAAGAGGATATCTTAATACGTATGACCGGATGCCCTAATGGTTGTGGCAGGCCTTTCCTTGGGGAAATTGGTTTTGTAGGCCGATCTTTAGGAAGGTACAACATGTATTTGGGGGCAGGATTTACGGGAGACAGACTAAATACCTTGTATAAAGAAACGCTGTCTGAGGACGAAATACTAGATGAGCTTAAGGTATTACTGGGCCGATATGCCTCAGAAAGGGAAAAAGGCGAGCGTTTTGGCGATTTTGTTGGAAGAGTGGGTATCATTCAACACCAAAGTCAGATTAAAGAGTTAGAATAAATAACCGTTATGCCCGGTTTATCGTATTAGAATTACGTAATGAGCATTTAAAATACCATAAAACAAGGCGTTGCTGAAACGAGGCAAAACAATACTCCGGAGTGTTGAAGCAACGTAGTGAAACGCCTTATTTTGAAGTCGTTTAATTGCGTCATAGGATTTCTAATTCATATGGCGGGGTTTAATAAGTTCAATTCCGATTATTGAAAGCTTACCAGCATATGCTGATAATGAAATGGGTATAATCTTATGAAGGAAAAAAGATATAGAACATTAATTAAAACCATCTCGTGGCGGGTCACGGGCACTATTGACACTTTTTTGGTTGCATACCTGATAACAGGTAAAGTTGGTGTTGCAGCGTCCATAGGAGGGGTGGAGGTTTTTACAAAACTACTCTTGTACTATTGGCACGAAAGAGCCTGGAACAGGATAAACTACGGAAAAACAAAACCGAAAGAACCGGAATATTTTATTTGATAACAAACTAACTTTTTTACCTTTTCCTGTTACCGGCTTTTGGCCTTTTCGTATTGGGCGATAATATCATGGGGCGTTGCCCCATGCATTGTTATTAAAAGCTTGCAACCCGGCTTAAACAACACAAACCTAAACTATTATTTTTTATCACCCTTATTTTAAATCGACCCACCACCAAAACATAAACTCCATTCGTCAGATTAGACAAATCGATTTTGTCTGATTCCAGCTGTCCGTCCATTACCATATTGCCGGTTACACTAAACACTTTGAATTTACTTCCAGATTCAATCCCGGAAATATTGACAAAATCCCTGGTTGGATTTGGCCAAGCAGAAAACTTCGTTTTTTCACCATACCTGATATCGGTGGCTGTTTGTGCCGATGTTGTAAACGACAGCACCTCTCCATATTCATAACCAAGCAAATTATATGCATAAGCCCTGAAATAATAGGTAGTATTGGGCAACAACCCTTCTACCGTTTTGCTAAAATGCGTATCCACTGTCGTGTTCACATCAACTACCACATTTTCTCCCCCAAATTCAGGTCCGGTTTCTGTATTTGAGTATAAAACGCCTCGTGCAGAAATTGCAGAACCTCCATCATCAGTTATTTGACCTCCCAACATAGCTGAGGTAGCCATTACCGAGGAAGCTTCACTCGTTGTTAATACAGGATACGAGATAATAATTTGCGCTCGCAGACTTGTTGCTAAAAAAATAAATGCAGATAAAAAGGCAGCTTTCGTTAGCGCCAAAGAAGTAAAGCGTTTCTTCATATTGTCCCTTTAAAAAAATTAGAATACGTAACCAATGGTATAAAAAAGCCCCCGATAACCTTACACAAAATCAATGCCGAATAAAGGGAAGCTTACCCCTCCCCTTTATCTCTCTGGTCACCCACAACCTATTCTATCTCTTTATTGCCCAGGCGACAAAGTGTTATACTTTACATTGCAACTATAGTTACCTCGCTTCTTCTGTTTGCCTGATGCTCTTCTTCTGAACACTGCACCCCATCGGCACACTTATTTTTTAATTGGTTTTCACCATATCCTTTGGCGACCATACGGTTTCTGGCAATTCCTCTTTCCTCCATAAAGTCTACTGCCGACTGGGCTCTTTTTTGCGACAAAACCTGGTTGCTTATGGCAGAGCCTCTTGCATCGGTATGGGATCCCAATTCAATTTTAATTTCAGGATTATCTTTTAAGAATTGTATCATATCTTCTAATTCAATCGCTGCATCTTCCCTGATGTTCCACTTGCCCAAATCGTAAAGGATTTGTATTTCTATACTCTTACCAACTTCGGCTTTTTCAAGCTCCAGTTCCATAAATTCATTTATATTTACACAACCCGTATCCCTTCCAGCGGTAGAGTATTGGACACGTTTGGTAAAGAATCCTTTTTTGGTAAATACAAAATCGTAATCGGTTTCGGGCTGAAGCCGGGTTTTAAACCTGCCATCCCATCCGCTCACAATACTTGTTTCAGTTCCTGATTTTGGTTGCATTTTTAAGGTTACTTCCGGGATCGGTTTCATATCCGGCAGCAAAAACACATTACCAAAAATCCCCCAATACGGCCGAGGTTTTAAAGCCATTTCAAACTCCGCCGTTTCCTCCAACAAGCTAATGGTTTCGTTATACGGGAAGTAACCTTGAGCGGTCACATCTGCCGTAATACTTGAAATATCATCCACTTCGGTACTTAACATACCATTTTCATCCGTCATCACCTCACCTACCAACTTGCCACTTGAATCAGTTAGCACAACGGGAGTGTTGGCAATTACCTGTCGGGTATTTTTATCTATCAATTTACCCTTCAATGCTTTTTTAAAGGTTATTTCTTTCAACACCTTAAAGCGATATATATCATCATCACCCTTACCCCCTTCACGGTTCGATGAAAAATACCCATTTATTCCATCATCGGCCAAAAACATTCCGAAATCGTCCTTTTTGCTGTTGAGCGGATATCCCATATTTTTAACTTGATAAGCGCCTGCTCTTAATTCGGCAACATAAATGTCAAGTCCCCCCACACCCACTCTTCCATTGGAAGCAAAATATATTTTTCCGCTTTTATGAACAAATGGAAACATCTCATTACCCTCCGTATTTAAATCGCTAAGGTTAACCGGCTCTCCCCAAGAATCACCTTCTCTGGCAACATAATAGATATCGCTACCACCTTTTCCCTTGGGCATATCCGAACTAAAATAAAGTTTAGTTCCGTTGGGTGACAAACAGGCGTGACCGCAAGAATAATCCTTGTTGTTAAACGGAAGCTCCTCCGGTTTCATCCATGTTCCATCGGTAACCTTCGACGATTTTAATATCCGAAGGTTATTGTACCCTCCCTTAGCTCTTCCTTTGGTATTGATGAATGAATGAAATGTATTTCGCGTAATAAAAAGTTCGTTTCCATCCGGGCTGATAAAAACAGGTCCATCGTGATACATACTTCTTAACTCAGATGCGCATAATTTAGGATTGGAAAAACCACCATCCCTGACCTTTGTTTTTAACACATTCAGGTAAGGGGTTTCTTTCCAAGCATATTCGCGCTTAATAATATAATCTAAATCACGGGCAGATGCGAAATACACCTCATCGTCAAATACGAAAGGTGCAAAGTCGGATTGAGGAGAATTAAAGCTTACTTCTTCAATCAGGTATCTCTCTTCTGCTAGTATCTTTTCAATTTTAGGTAAGGCGTTCAACAACTCAACAGCTCTTGAATCCATAGGACTGCGCTCTTTGTATTTAGCCATCATCCTATCTGCTTCGCCATATTTACCATTGTACTTGAGTGCTTGCGCATACAAGAACAAGGCATCATCGCTCAAACTATCTGTTAAGATGGAAGAAAAAGCGGCCTCACTCTTCATGGTTTCGCTTACATTTAAATAAGCTGTAGCCAGCAAACTCTTAACAGAATCGGGCAGCTCGTTGTTAATGCTTATTTTTTCGTATTTAGCAATGGCTTTTGTATAGGCCATATTATCGAATGCCTTGGTTGCTCTTATTGTTCTATAGGTTGTCCACAGACTGTCGAGCTTGTTTTTGTACGTCTGACCATTTACATTTAAAGTAACAATCAATGATAATATAAATAGAAGTTTTGCTTTCATATTTTCTTTTTAATATGCCTGGGTGGATATTCCAAATAACAACTGCCTCTCGCAATAATCAGAATTACCCTAACCATCAATGCAACAAATACACCTTAAAGGAAACTATTAGTTCGCCTTTCGTCTATAAAAAATTAGGTTTGTTAAAAATATCTTGGCGAAATAACTTTTTTCTTTAAGAATCCGTCAAAATCGTAGCTCACAATAATTTCGTGCGAACCATTGTTATAACTGTTCATATTAGAGGTTGTAAAGTCATAGGAATACCCTACCATCAGTTGCTTATTCAATTGAATATTGGCCAAAAATGCCAATGCATCACCAAAACGATAGGTGGCGCCCAACCAATACTTATCGAGATACAAAACCTGGGCAGTAACATCGGTTGATGGAGGTGCGCCTTCTACCACTTTGTTAATAAAGGATGGTTTAAACTTAAAATCGTGATTAATATCGAACACATACCCTGCCATTAAAAAATAATGACGCTTTAAAGACGAAAGGTTGCCGGCCGTTGTCGTGTTTCCGTTTAAATCGGTTTGAATTAGTTTGGGGATCGAAAACCCTGCATACCATCTGTCAGTATACAAATACAAGCCAGCTCCGGCATTGGGCTTCCATCTTTGTTCTATTTTCCCACTAAAGGAGGCATCGTATCCCTCCCCTACGTTTAATTCGTTTAGGCCTACCGTATAATTATAAATACCTCCTTTAATCCCCATTGAGAGAATCATTTTTTCGGTAACATTCACCCGGTATGCATAATTAAAGTTGAAGTAAAAATTATCGACAGGGCCAATTTTATCGGAAACAATTGAAAACCCCAGTCCCATTTTATAATTGTTCAACGGTGTATGCATGGTTACAGTATGGGTTATTGGTGCTCCTTGCAGGCCAGCCCACTGAATACGCGATAAAGCCAGAATGTTCATGGCATTCCTAGTTCCTGCATAGGCCGGGTTAACAGAAACGGTATTGAACATGTATTGTGTGTACTGCGGCTCTTGCTGGGCTTTTGCCTCAAACCTGTTCAGGCTTAACAGCACAACCAGCAATGTTGTTACTAGCCTTAATATTGATGTTGATTCTTGCATGCTTTCTACATTGTTTAATTTTGAGATAATAGATAAGAGGTCCTTTTCCGCCTCTTATCTATTTAGAAATACCTATTAACGATTCAAATAAATATATCCGTTCAATTTCTTGTCGATATCGTGAATGTGGATAATATAGAAGTACGTTCCAACGGGAAGGTTCTTACCTATAGTGTAACCTACATTTGATTCCCCGTTCCAATTGTTTTCGTACTTGCTTTGCCTGTATACAACATTGCCCCAACGGTTAAATATTTCAACACTCACTTTTTTATACTGAGTTAACCAAGGAATTTGGTAGGTATCGTTATCTCCATCGTTATTCGGCGAGAATCCTTCGTACAAAGTAAGATCATCCTCGGAATAACACTTATCCGTATCGATATAATCCACTATTCCATCGTTGTCGCAATCACCCTGACTTTCTTTATTATCCAAAATGCCATCGTCATCCGAATCCTCATCCAAATAGTTTGGTATAAGATCTCCATCCGTATCTATATCTCTTTCATCTTCATCTGAGATACCATCATCGTCGGAATCTAAATCACGATAGTTTCCGTCGCCATCGCCATCTATATCATCACCCCCCTCATCCTCATCTTTGATCGTATCGTTATCAGAATCTTCATCTTTATAGTCAGGAGTTCCATCACCATCTGTATCAACATTTCCTTCTTCTTCATCGCTTAATCCATCGTCATCAGAATCTATATCGTCTTTATCAGGAATACCATCGCCATCCGTATCACCATCTCCTTCTTCTTCGTTCGAGATGCCATCATCATCATTATCAGTGTCAATAACGTTGATAAATACAGTGGCTATGGCACACGCCTGTGGCGTACCATTGTCGCACACTTCGTATTCGAAGGAATCTTCACCCGCAAATCCTTCGTCAGGAGTATAAGTATAAGTTCCATCGGAATTAATAATTAATATTCCATCAGTTGGTTCCGACACTGGCGTTGTATTAATGGTCAGATCATCTCCATCCACATCTAAATCATTTGCCAGTAGTGAAGTACCTGCCAACACCTCTCCTTCATCAACCGTAGCCTCATCATCAATGGCAACGGGTGCTGTATTGGTTGGGTTTACCGTGATAGTTACGTTAGCAGAGCTACACTCCTTCGGTGTTCCGTTGTCACAAACCTCATACGTGAAACCGTCCTCGCCTGAGAAGTTTTCATCAGGTGTGTATATATAGGTCCCGTCCGCATTGATTACCAAGGTCCCGTGTGAAGGATCAGAAACAGGCGTGGTATTAATCGTCAACCCATCC